>CAZAHA010000310.1:0-2547 GCA_964484915.1 uncultured Leptospirales bacterium | reverse complement strand
GAGGTCTTCCTGGTCGCCCGCAGGGGCTTGTTTATCAGAGGGGATTTCGGAGAAAGATCGATGTTAATGAGCTTCACATTGGACTTCTTGAACGAGATAATGTGAGAGGTAGCCCCGTGCCTGATGATATCGGAGATCTCCTTGGCGGCTTCGATCTCCGGGTTTACCACATAGTCGATATCAAGAAACTTGCCGGTCAGGATGGAATTGGTCTGATATTCGGTGTTTCGGATCCGGACGATAATCTTGGGAACATCGAACATGCTCGAAACGATTCCCGCGGATATCATGTTCACTTCATCGGAATTGGTGACGCAGATAAAAAAGTCGGCCTTCACGATGCCGGCCTGCAGCAGATTCGCAACACTGCTGGCTGATCCGTGTATGACGAGACAGTCAAGCAGCGAGGAAACACGTTTGGCACGGTCCTCATCACTTTCGATGAGCGCGACATCTTTATGTTCGGCGATGAGCTGCTGCGCAATCTGTTGACCAACAGCACCCGCTCCTGCGATTACAATATGCATAGACGATAGATAGGAAAGTACACGGTGTTTGTCAAGTAATTTGACTTGACAGCCGGCTCATATACCTATACATATGTATATATGTCACGGCTAATTCTTCATATCGACATGGACGCATTCTATGCCGCCATCGAGCAGCACGACAATCCCGCGCTCAGAGGCAGTCCGGTCGTCATCGGAGCAGACCCGAAGGGCGGTAAGGGACGCGGTGTTGTCTCGACATCGTCATATGAGGCGCGGAAATACGGTATCGGTTCGGCAATGCCGATATCTGAGGCATACAGACGCTGTCCTGATGCGGTCTTCCTGTATCCCAGAATGGAGCGGTACGTCGAGGTCTCGGATAGCATTATGGATGTCTTTTCACGTTATTCGCCGTGCGTTGAGCCGTTGAGCCTTGATGAGGCCTTTCTGGACTGCAGCAACATGGAACGGCTGATGGGCGATGCGCGTATGAACGCTTCCAGGCTCAAGGGTGATATCCTCAGGGAAACGGGCCTTACCTGTTCGGTCGGGGCATCCGCGGTCAAGTCAGTCGCAAAGATCGCGTCAGATCTGAACAAACCGGACGGATTGACGATCTGCGCGCCAGGAACCGAGCGCGAGTTTCTCGCACCGCTTCCGGTAGAGTGTCTGTGGGGGGTCGGCAAGAAAACGCGTGACATACTCCACTCATACGGAATCACGCAGATCCGGGACATATCGTCGCTTGAATGTGACGCCATGGTCACGCTCTTTGGTAAAAATGGCGCGCATCTCTGGTATCTCTCCAACGGACTGGACAGCCGGAACGTCAGTGGCACAGCGGACGAACAGAAGTCCATCAGTGAAGAGGTTACCTTTGACGAGGACCATTCCAATACCGGTGTAGTGTATCAGCTTATGAAACGCATGTGCGACTCATTGACCCATGAACTTCACCGGATGCGCCGTTCAGCCAGGACGGTTACCGTGAAGGTGAGATACGGTTCTTTCGACACTGTTACGAGAGGCCATACACTCGAAACCCCCTCCTGTTCATTCCATACACTGCATGACTCTGCGAGGCGTTCCCTGCAGAACATCGGTCTGTCAGGACGAAAGATCCGTCTCATTGGCGTATCATTCTCGCAATTGACAGATCAGCGTTTGGAACGCCAGTGTGATCTGTTTGAAAATGTTCTTGCACAAAAAGAAATCATCGGTGAAGAACTGTACAAGACCCTCAGGAACCGATACGGAAAGAAAATATGCCGCGCGTCGCTTTTAACTGCCGCTTCGCGTGATGTTCCGGACAGGCGGTAATGCTGTTCGCTTCCGGCAGCGTCGGTTTTGCATACTCACGCTGCAAGTACGTGTTCATTATATGTGATAAGATTGGAATGAGCTTACCGTTTCATTATGCCGGGAACTGTATTTCCGTTTCAAATGCTGGTATGGCCGCAACGGAGCAAAAAATTAATATACTATTGGAGAATCGATGGACAGAGAGGACATAAAATATCTGGTATTTGACGTAGAGTCAGTTCCTGACGGGAAACTCATTAAGCTGATCAAGTATCCGGATGATGAGATCACCGAAGACGAGGCTGTTGTCCGTTTCCAGAATGAGATACTCGAAATAACCGATGGAAAATCCAATTTCATACCGCCGACTTTTCAGTATCCCATCTGCGTTGTTATCGCGAAGGTGGACGAGAAGTTCGAGCTGAAGGAGATCGTATCGCTTGATGAGGGCAACTTCAGTCCCGAGGAGATGACACGCAAGTTCTGGTACGGCATCGAGGTACTCTACAAGAAGGCTTCACTGGTAACGTTTAACGGGCGCGGCTTCGATGTCCCCCTCCTGGAACTGATGGGTTACCGCTACGGATTCAACATGAGCCGGCATTTTACGGACAAGTACGGAACCAGGTACCGGTTCGGCACCCGTCATATCGACTTGCAGGAATACCTGTCCAACTATAATGCAACAAAGATGGCGGGCGGTTTGAACCTTCTTGCCAAGGTACTGGGACTTCCCGGCAAGATGGAGACTTCG
>CAZAHA010000309.1:0-2589 GCA_964484915.1 uncultured Leptospirales bacterium | reverse complement strand
GTGGGAAATATCGGTCCCGGGTTTGGGATGGTTGGTCCTGCGAACAACTACGCATTCTATCCTGCGTACGTAAAACTGTTCCTGACTGTGGCTATGCTTGTGGGCAGGCTGGAGATGTATACGGTTCTGGTAATCTTCTCGCCTCTGTTCTGGAGGCGGTAACATTGGGAGGTAAGGATGAAATTCAGAAAGGGAACGGTCATAACGGTCCTTCTCGTACTCGTTCTTCTCATGGGTATTTCCCTCTTTTTTTACTTCAGGTACTTCTTCACGTTTGAGCAGAAGAACATTGTGAAAAGAAAGATCGAGACGATAACGGGTATGGATCTTACGGTGACCATTTTTGACGTAAACGGAAAGATCGTAAAACGGTGGTATAATGTAAAGAAGATAACCTCGGGCACTACGAACCGGTCTTATACCTATTTTTACACCCAGGACAACAAGTATGTTCAGATACCAAACTCGGTCTGGTATATAGCCGAAGAAGAATGATTCACGATCCGATAACAGTCCTGCCGTCTGTCGGACAGAAGCGCTACGAAATCTTACGCAATGCGATGGGTATCGATACCATACGTGATCTTCTATTTTATACGCCGTACCGGTATGTCGACCAGTCCCGGACGGTGGCTGTTGCTTCGTGCCGGGAGGACGACCTCGTAACCGTTACGGGAACCATCACCTCGGTGCGCATAACCGGACACAAGAGGAATATCCTGGACATTACCCTGTCCGACGAGAGCGGCTCAATCGATCTCCTCTTCTTCGGCGGAATACGGTACTATGCCGGAACGTATTCCGAAGGTATGCAGATCACCGCCTCCGGCAGGGTAACCAGACGGAAAACGCTGCAGATCGTCCATCCTGACATTGAGGAGTACGGATCTGAACATATCCATACCGGCCGTATCGTTCCGGTCTACTCAATCCCGACCGGGGTCAGGAAGCACTCGATAACCACAAAGTACATACGGAAACTCATCTATCACGCACTGGATTACTGTACCATGCTTCGAGACGATCCTCACCGTCTCCCGTATTATGAGAAAAACGGACTCATGCCCTTCTCAACGGCAATCAGACAGATCCATTTCCCGGATACCCTGGAATCGGCATCTCACGCCAGGCTGCGCCTCGCCTATGATGAGCTTCTTTCCATGCAGCTTGTTATACTCTGGCAGAAGCAGCAGCGCTGCAACATCCAGGCCGATCTACTGACAGCAAGAGAGCGCCTCTTTGATGATTATTCCGCGACACTTCCGTTTACACTGACCGATGACCAGAAAAGCTGCTGCGCCGAAATATCGGACGATCTTTCCGGACGCTATCCGATGAACCGTCTCCTGCAGGGCGACGTTGGCAGCGGCAAGACGGCGGTTGCGGCGTTTGCCGTTTACTGTAGCCATCATGCCGGACGGCAAAGCTCGTTCATGGCGCCGACCGAACTTCTGGCAACACAGCATTATGACACCCTTACAAAGCTTCTTCCCGGGATACCGGTCGCGCTCCTGACGGGACGAACGCCGCCGTCCAGACGGAAGGAGATACTGGCTGGAGTCGCGGACGGATCGCTGTCGTGTCTGGTCGGCACCCATGCGCTCATTCAGTCTGATGTCAGATTTAAAAGCCTGTCGCTTGCGGTGATCGACGAACAGCACCGCTTCGGTCTTGAGCAGCGGGTACAGCTTCGAAGAAAGAACGAGGCGACACATCTTCTGAACATGTCTGCAACGCCGATACCGCGAACGATGGCGATAACACTCTACGGCGACATGGATATCTCACGCATACGTGAAAAACCGTGCGGCAGGCTTCCGGTAAAGACGCTTGTCATGTCAGAAGCGAGGAAGGGCGCCGTTTTCAATTCCATGGAGAAGTATATCAGACAGGGACGACAGTGCTACTACGTTGTACCGATGATCGAACCAAACGACGACCTGGAGCTGGAATCGGTCGAAAGCGCATATGCAGAAATATGTGAACGTTTTAGAGCTGAAAACTGCGCGCTGATGCATGGACGGCTGTCTGCCGAACAAAAACAGGATATCATGTCGCGCTTTTCCGGCGGAGAGGTCTCCGTTCTGGTAAGCACGACCGTCATAGAGGTCGGCATCGATGTACCCAACGCAACCGTAATCGTTATCCGTCATCCTGAACGGTTCGGCCTCGCACAGCTTCACCAGCTGCGCGGCCGTGTGGGCAGAGGGACGGAACAGTCGTTCTGTGTACTGCTCCACGACGAGGATATCGGTGAAGCAGCACGGGAGCGTCTCGATATCCTCGAAAAGAGCGATGACGGGTTTGAGATTGCGGAAAAGGACCTGTCATTGCGGGGTGCCGGTACGCTGACCGGCAGTGTCCAGTCGGGATTCTCCAGTGAGTTTATTTTTGCCGATATCTATGCAGATGTCGACCTTCTGTGTCAGGCGCGAGAGGATGCTGAAGAACTTATTCGGAGTACGGATGCGGCCGTTATCCGAAAACTGTCTGACGCATCAGGCGCGGCCGCTATACTTTCCTGAAAACCGTCCTGTCGATAAACCGCCGGTAAACCTCTATCTCGTACGGTTCATACAGGAGCGGAAT
>CAZAHA010000308.1:0-2600 GCA_964484915.1 uncultured Leptospirales bacterium | reverse complement strand
ACAGGATAATTTCACAGTACGATTACGCGCTGTCGGCCAAACTCAGGAACGACGGCGAAAACGGCTTCGTTCTGGACAACCGCAATCCGCAGCGCATTCCGGCCTATATCGATCCTATATACTCGCCGGAGGACGGAACCAGGGTCTTTATCTTCAGAAACTCAGAGGAAATCGCAAGCGGCCGGATATTCAAGCAAGATACTTCATACTATATCGAACCGGACAATACAGCGACTGCGGCCAACATACAGCCCCTCGACAACATAATGCTTCGGGTAACACAGGAGTAACAATGAAGAAACTGTACATAATACTATTCTGCTGCGCAATGTGCGCGCCGCTATGTGCATACGACTGGCAGGCATCGGGTTTTTCACCGCTCTCAGAAGGTAACGAGGAGGAAAGCTCTGTCATGCTCCGCACGCCGGAAGGAAGACGAATCACCATCATCAATCAGCAGAATGCTGACCAGGAGAGCGCCGAAACCATACGCGAGCTTACAGAACGCTTCTTTGCCTTTGAGCACATTAAAATCAAGTCGCTGACGTTCGATATTCGCGAAAACACTATCAGGATCATCCTGATTCCAAGCGAATTTACATACAACAACACCGATATGCTTGATAACATGGCCGCTGGCCTCAACTTTACCTACGAAAATCAAATCCTCCGGTACAATTTCCGCGTCAAATCACAGAAAATGTTTCTCCGGATCAACGGTGTCTTCATCGACGAGGAGATGCTTGGTGACAAGATTGCAGAGGCGCTGAGCGACCCCCAGTCTTTTATTACCAGACGGGATGCAGACTACATGCTGTCCCGAATCCAGCAGCTGGAAGACAAGATCGAGCTCCTTCAGGCAAAGGACAAGAAGCATGATGAGACAGATTCTACTCTCATGAAAAACGACCGGATCATCGCGAACAACATCCGAAAAGTCCAGGCCAAATCGCGCGAAGAGGACGAGAAGATTCGTTACGCGCAAATTGCGTATCATAACAATGAGCTTTTTGCCGGAGAGAAACCGATTGACAGAAAAATCATCACCACCGTTCTTGAAATCTACCGCGGCAACACATCGCTGGATGTTGACGGAATTTACCGGATATGTCAGGAAAGGGAAATTGAGGTTTCAAAAAAGGAAATACATATCATCCTCGTCAGTTATGAAAACGTCATACCGGAATAATGAATCCCGCGCTCAACTGGAAATTCGTGTCATACCGCAGTCTTCCCGATCTCGGATAGTAAAGGAAGACAGCGGTCATCTCAAGGCATATCTTCACGCCCCCCCTGTAGACGGCAGGGCAAACGGCGAATGTATCCACCTCATTTCCAAAACGTTCGGTATACCGAAAACCTCAATCACGATCGCCGGGGGAGAGAAGAACAGGAACAAGGTCTTTGTTCTGTCAGGAGCCAGCCAGGAGCGAATAGATGCCGTTATCGATGGCCTGTAGGGTCTCTCTGCTGCTTGTATTTTTTCTTGCCCTCTTCAGCATATCGTGCACAGGTCCGGCCGTTCACGAGGAGGTCCGGGGCGGGCGTATTACCGTGTATGTTGTCGCGGACAGCGCCATCGAGACTGACGGAATGGACATGGACGCTCTTGAAGAATACATGGTCGGAAAGGCCGCCCAAAGAGCATCCTCGTTACTGACAGCACAGTACATGGCCCACCACGGCATCAGAAACTTTGGCGGACCTCCTGATATGTCCAGCTGCTTGAAGAACGTCGCCATACACGATCTGTATGAAACAAACGAACTGGTTGAATGTACGGTAACATTTACCCTGGACAACTGCCAGACAATACTACAACAATCAGTCAGTAAGGATAATGACAGACAGGAACCAGACGGGTCACCGGCTCATTGAAACCGGGGACGGAACAAAAACACTTCACCACGCGGCATTCGGCGAAAATACGCATACCAGATACGGCGCGTACACCGAATCCCTGTACAGGCACGTCTATCCGTCACTGGCGCTCGATAAAGGCGGAGAGATCACCGTTCTTGATATCGGTTTTGGTCTGGGATACAACATCCTTGCCCTGATTACTGAATCAGCCGGCCGGAAAAACATCACCCGTATTACGGTCCATTCGTTTGAATATGACCAGAACCTCGCCGCTTTTCTTGATGAAATCCGTTTCGGAGACAAACGGGACAAAATGTATGACAAGATCCGCTTACTGTACAGTAGAAACACGTACGAAGACGGATCACTCTCCCTGCACCTGCATTTCGGCGATGCGCGGTCTTCCCTTCGAACGCTTATGCTGCAGGAAAACAGTATCGACGCCGTCTTTCATGACCCCCATTCACCCGGAAAGAACTCAGAGCTCTGGACGACCGAATTCTTCAGATTATTGTATCCGGCGATGAAGGTTGATGCACTTCTGACTACCTATTCTTCTGCACTCCACATCCGCCATGCACTTCTTGAGGCGGGCTTCTTTATCTTTCCAAACAGAGACAGCCACTTTTCAAAGGAGGGAACCCTCGCGGGAAAAGCGATGTATGAATATGGCTTTCAGGCGGAGTATCTTGAAAACCTTGTCAGTACGGTCAAGTCGACACCGTTTCACGACAATC
>CAZAHA010000307.1:0-2616 GCA_964484915.1 uncultured Leptospirales bacterium | reverse complement strand
GGCAGCGGCGGCAGTACAGGCAATACGGTCCGCGCGGTAACATAGAATATGACGTAAAAGAATAGTGCTCCGGCAAGTACCAGAAGATAGTGCAGAAGCCTCATTCCGTACGCTCCAGCAGGTCGTTCAGTTCCTCTATCTGATTCCGGACGCTCTCGATCGATGTACTTCCAAACGAGAGCTTGCGCTCTGTCGACGATTCCGGCGAAAGGACTTCCGCAACAGACGAATCGATCGCATCCGAAAACTGGCGCAGTTCCCCGACGGTGAGTGAAAAGAAGTCCTTCTTTTCGCGTTCACAGTAGGCAACAACCGAGCCCACGATTTCATGTGACTTCCGGAAGGGTACGCCCTTTTTCACAAGATAGTCTGCAAGGTCTGTAGCGGTGGAAAAGTTGCCGAAAAGCCCTGCCTTCATCCGGTCGGCGTGAAACGTAATGCCCTCATACATCGCGATCATCCCCTCCAGCGAAAGCTTCACGGTGTCGATCGAGTCGAACAGCGGCTCCTTGTCCTCCTGCAGGTCGCGGTTGTATGTGAGCGGCAGCCCCTTCATTACGGTCAAAAGCGTCACCAGGTTTCCGGTAAGACGGCCGCTCTTTCCGCGAATCAGCTCCGCGAGGTCCGGGTTTTTCTTCTGGGGCATGATGGACGAACCGGTTGTCACCTCATCCGAGAGGGTAATGAAACCGTATTCGAAAGTTGACCACAGCACAAGTTCCTCGCACATACGCGAGAGGTGCACGCCCAGAAGCGAGCACGCGTACAGCGTGTCAGCAAGATAGTCGCGGTCCGCGACGGTGTCCATTGAGTTCCTGGTAACGCCTGCGAATCCCAGTTTCTCCGCGAGGAAGAGGCGGTCGTTCAGATAGTTGACACCCGCAAGTGCTCCCGCCCCCAGCGGACACTCGTCCATGTTCCGCTTGAAGTCGTAAAAACGGCGGCGGTCCCGGTAAAGCGCCCATACGTGCGCAAGAAGATGGTGCGAGAGCCTGACCGGCTGGGCAATCTGCAGATGGGTATATCCCGGCAGGATGATGCCGGTATTCTCCTTTGCATGATGAAGCAAAAGTTTCAGAAGGTCTGTCAGGAGCGCGGTAATCTCATCTGTCGATTCCTTCACGTAAAGCCTGGTGTCAACGGCGATCTGGTCGTTGCGCGAACGCGCGGTATGGAGGCGCCGTCCGGCGTCGCCGACGAGCTCGGTCAAACGCGCCTCAATATTCATATGTATATCTTCATATTTGGGATTAAATGAAAATTCTCCGGACTCGATCTCCTGCTCTATGCGGTCGAGTCCCTCGTGTATATCGTCGCGCTCCCTTTGGGTAAGCACTTTCATGGCGAGAAGCATGTCTGCGTGCGCCCTGGAGCCCCGGATGTCCTGCTTGTACAGCCTTGAATCGTAGTGGACGGACATGGAAATCCGTTCGGTTATATCGGAAGAGGAGGACGAAAACCGTCCGCCCCACAGTTTCTTGCTCATAACACTACCTCATAAGATCACGGAATCGGCTGGACAATACCTGCCAGACGGCGTCTCTGTAAAGGAGAATATCCTGGTCAGCTTATCCTCTCGAGGATTATGGTTATGTACTGGGGGACGGTCTCAAGCGAGGGCCGAAGCTCGTATTCCAGGATGTCGGATGCCGAGATGATGTCGTCGTTCTCCATGGCGTCTACAACTGCTGAAAGCAGCTCTCCGATTTCGGAATTTTTCTCGTCAAACGAGACACCGTCAACAACTATCCCGGACGAATCCAGGCCGAAAACCGGGGCGCACTGGATCGCGCTTCTGGTAAACATATGCATATAGTCCAGAAATTCCTGCAGCTTATCCACTGCCTCGCTGTCACGCCCGCTCTGAAACGCCTCTGAAATCCTTTCCAAGTTGTCAAGTTCGGCCGGAAGCCTTTCGCGCGAGTCATGCAGCGCCTTGATAAGGGCGTCGGGCGAGTCTATGCTCCTGATGACCATCTGTTTAATATTGTCGCTTAACAGCGCCATCTTGAATATTCCGCGGAAGGCGCTGAAAAGGTCTTTCTGCTGCTTCAAATATTCCCGGATGATTTCGGCGTCCTTCTCCCTGACCATGGCTTTCAGCTCCATGGAAAGGCGCGTCACATCGGCCAGGTAATCGGCAACCGGACGGTCCAGATGTTTGATGTCGTGTATGTCCAGCTCGAGCTGCCTGAAAACCGACTGTGTAATATCCAGAAGCCAGTCGATACCGGCGAAGAACGGCTCTATGTCGTCCGTGCTGAAGGAAGCGTCCTCTATTGCCTGGTTAATATAGGAAATGACCCTGTCGCAGTATGCGATACCGTCAGTCAGCGTCGCAATCATGAGGTCCACCCTCGACTGTATCTGCAGGTCGAGTACCGCAACACCGTCTATCGGCTCGTCCGGCACTTCGCCCGTTATATAAAACCGGTCGTCCGCAAAGATGCCGGTTAAAAGCAGGTCCCGTTTGGCCGACCATTTCGTCATTGACGACTCAACGTCCGCGAGTGTTTTTTCCGTATCGAGTGTTATATCGACCTGCTGGCCGTTCATCCTGATCTCCATATGATCTCCCGGTTGTTATTTGCCTGATACGCCGCCGCCCATCTGGTT
>CAZAHA010000306.1:0-2685 GCA_964484915.1 uncultured Leptospirales bacterium | reverse complement strand
CGCCGAAATGGACAGGGATGACGGCGCGGGTCCGTTTTGTTATGCGGCGCTCGACTGCGTCCGGGTCGATCGTCGCATCGTCTCTCCTTACGTCGCAGAGGACAGCCCGGGCGCCGGTGTAGCGTACGGCCTCTGCGGTCGCGACGAAGGTCATTGCCGGGATGATGACCTCGTCTCCGGGACCGACCCCGGCGGCAACAAGTGAGAGGTGGAGCGCGGCCGTACACGAACTGACCGCGACAGCGTTTCCGGCACCCGTAAAGCGCTGAAACGCCTCCTCAAACCCGAAGGTCCGGGGCCCCATGGTCAGCCAGCCGCTTGCAAGTGCATCTGCAAGTGCACGGTACTCCTCGTCTGTTGTATGGACTCTGTGAAAGGGGATCTTCATCATCATTTGTGCACATCATCAGCTGATTATACCAGACGGACCATGCTCTCCTTTACGCTTTTCCAGAATCCGACAGCACTGTCATCAGTCAGCCGGGCAAACTCGACACTGGTATACACCAGGATATCCGTTGACGGAACAAGATCGAGCAGATCAGCAAATTCAAACGGCCGCTCAACGAAGGGAACTGCCGTCTCCTTGATCAGTATAATATCAATATCACTGTCTGAACCGAAGCTGTTTCCGGTAAAACTTCCAAACAGCCATGCCTGGTCAACACGCCCTTCCAGCTTTTCCTGCAAAAGCCGTATATACTCGGAACGTTCCAGCCCGAAGAGCGGATCGCGGTTATCGGTTATCAAAATGGTGTCTTTCACAGCGGGTATCATCCTGAGGGAGTCTCATCATCAGATGTTTGTATATCAAGCTCATTTGCGCAAAAAGAAAGGAAGCGGGCCGCAAAACCCACGGCTTCTTCTGCCTGATCGCTTGCAAAAAACTCATACGGCGCCCCGGACGGAAACGCATCAGGATAACGGCTTGTAATATAGTAGAAATCAAGCTTCCGCGAGATTGTTTCGATATCACCGTTTATTTTGAGAGAGCGGGCTATCTCGACAAGGGAATGGGACTTCACCAGGTCATACCCTCTGTGATACGCGACCGCCTTCAGCGATTTCTCCGCAATCTGCTGACAGACAAAGCAGCACTGTGCATATCTGCCGCACCGCAGCGTATCTTCTGCCCACAGATAATCATTCTGTGCCTGGCGGAACCAGTCTTTTGCCCGGGATTTCATACTTAAATCATGGATTGCAACGTGTTTTCTGTAAAGTAAAATACACGAATCGGAGGTAATGTCATTCTTGTCGGTGTGCCGGGACGGAAATGAGAATGTGTGGTACGTATGTTGAACCGCGTCAGACTACTGCAGGAGACGTGCGAGGCTCATCACTTTCTACCGGGCGCCGTGTCCAAAAAGTACGGTACGGATGGTTCTGAGGATAATGATGATGTCGAGACGAAGCGTGAGATGACGCATGTAGTAGAGGTCGTATTCCAGTTTCTGCATCGCGTCTTCAACCGAGGCGCCGTATGGATATTTGATCTGCGCCCAGCCGCTGACACCGGGCTTGATCATATGGCGGAGTGAATAGTACGGAATCTTCCGCTTGAGCTCGTCCACAAATTCCGGACGCTCCGGCCGTGGTCCGATGAGCGTCATTTCCCCCCGGAGCACGTTAAAAAGCTGCGGGAGCTCGTCTATGCGGACCTTGCGGATAAACTTTCCGACAACTGTCACCCGCGCGTCGTTCTCCTGCGCCCAGACGGCGCCGTTCTTCTCGGCGTCTGCGACCATCGAGCGGAACTTGATGATCCGGAAGTGCTTCTCGTTGAGACCCACACGGACCTGCCGGTAGAAGACCGGACCGCCGGACTCGATTACGATCGCAAGAGCCGTCAGCAGCATGACCGGCGCGGAGATGATGATCCCGAAAACGGCACAGATAACATCGAGTATGCGCTTGATACGGTTGTTGTATTCGTTTATGTTGAGGCCCCGGAACGACGTGAAGATGAGCCAGTAGTCGTTGATGAAGTTGACCGGTATCTTGGTGTTGACAAGTTCGAACATCGACGGAAGGTCATAGATATACATACCCTGCATCTTGTATGAAAGGAGCTTCCGCTCAACCTCGCGGAGCATCGCCTGACGGTCGAGAACGACGATAACATCAGGACGCGTGTTTTCGATGATCTCCTCAAAGCGGCGGATTCCGCCGAGGTGGACCGCCTTTGTCGGCTGTTCCTTGCCGATAAATCCAAGTACCGTACAGAGCCTGCTCTCCTCCATAATCTCGATGATACTGTCAAGCCTTTCGGACTCCCCCAGGATTACCACCCGTGTAAGTGCCGAACTGCTGTTCACGATGCCCTGCGCGACGATACGGACACACGCAATGCCCAGAAACGAGATGCCAAGCTGCAGCATCCAGATGCCCCTGCCGTAGGTGTAGGCGGGAAAGAGGAAGAAGACCGCCGCTATAATCCCGCCGATGAGGGCGTACGCCAGCAGAAAATTGACGACGATCTGAAACCGTCCCTCGCTCTGGTGCATGCTGTAAAAGTCAAAGAGGAAGAGGACAAAGAGGTTGATAAAGCCGACGATGTAAATATGGTAGTCAAGGGGGGTAAAGTATCCTGACGAAAACGACTGAAACCGTATCACTGGCGCCAGGAAAATCGAGATCAGAATAATGATAATATCGGCGATGAGGACGCCGAACGTGTATTTT
>CAZAHA010000305.1:0-2697 GCA_964484915.1 uncultured Leptospirales bacterium | reverse complement strand
TTTCCCTGGCCACAGACAGAGCAGGAAGCACAGGAGATCAGCCAGCAGCAGCTGATAATGTTATTGTCCGGTATTGATTTTTTTCTGATCTGTTGTCATTCTTGACACCTCCACATCCTGTTGCTATATTGGATGTGTCAGATATTATCTTGACTACTACAATTAAAAGCTCCCGCCTGCTTTTTGCCACCATTCTTAACCTCATCATCACAATTGCCGAGGTAATCGGCGGTATCGCATCAGATTCCCTGGCACTTTTTTCTGATGCGCTGCATAATCTCAGTGATGGCATCGCTGTCTTTATTCCCTATATTGCGCACAAGGCCGGTAAAAAAGAAGCAAATTACCAGCTTACCTTCGGGTATAAACTCGTTGAAATACTGGCCGCACTTATCAATGGAACTGTTCTTATTGGCATTTCCATCTTTCTTTTTATAGAGGTTTGGAAGCGACTGATGAACCCTGAACCGATTCACGGTATCATCATGTTTACAGTTGCCGTTATCGGCTTACTTGCCAATCTTGCTGCTGTTATCCTTCTCAAAAATGATTCTGAAAAAACCTTAACATCAAGGCTGCATACCTCCATCTTCTGGGTGACACATTCTCGTTTGTTGACGTTATTGGAGGGGGAGTACTGATCTATTTTTTTGATATTTTCTGGATCGGCCCGATTATAACAGTTGTGATTGGCGTAAATATTCTCAAAGAATCCGTCAAAATAAAAAAGGAAACTGTCGATATCCTCATGCAGGCTGCTCCGGCAGGCCTTGACATTCATGACGTGCTCTCATGTGCCGGGTCAATCGAAGGCGTGAAGCGTCTTCATCATGTTCATACGTGGAACTTGACAGACACCGAAACATATTTTGAAGGTCACATCGACCTTTCCAGTGTTGTACGGGCGTCAAAGACGGACCCGGTCAAGGAGAAGTTATCAGTATTTCTGTACTGGTGATTGAACATTTTCCACATGACACTGCGGTTTGAAGGAACGGCAGATGACTCGAAGGAGATTGTCGGACACAGAGGGGATTATCTCTCGCTGTCGGTTAAAAACATGGTGACCCTGTTTCGTCCGTCGGCCTTGGACTTGTAGAGCGCCCTGTCTGCCCGTTCGATAAATGTCTGTTTGGTCGCGTCTGTGTCGGGAAGAAACTGAGTGATGCCGATCGAAATGGTTACATGAAGCGGCTCTTCCGATCCAGGAAAGTCATAGTTTTGTACCATCCTCCGGAGACGCTCAGCAACTTCATACGCCTCGTCAGAAGACGTGTCCGGTAGTATAATGGCAAATTCTTCACCGCCGTATCGAGCCGGTATGTCAACTGAGCGTACAGAGCTGGAGATGATCCGTGCCGTGTGCTTGAGTACGGTATCGCCCTGCTGATGTCCGTACGTATCGTTAAAACGCTTGAAGTGGTCAATATCACACATCGCAAGTGCAAGCGGCTGTCTGTTTCTGGAACTCCGCTTCATTTCCTCCAGCAGCCGCTCCTGAAAATAGTGGTGGATATACAGACGCGTCATTCTGTCGTGAGTAGCCATCTGGTACAGGCGGGAGTTTTCAACCGCGGTAGCGGAGAAGCGCGCGAGGTTGCGCAAAAATTCCTTGTCGTCAGCCTCAAACGGCTGACCGGTCATCTTGCTGCCGATAAGGAGCATACCGTTTAACGTATCTCTCGACTTCATCGGCACTATAAGAACAGGCTTGAAGACGGACAGTCTGTCAACTTCTTCGACGAGCTCGCGGTTTTCATACAGGCGCATGAAATCATGCGGGATGGGGTTTTCTTCCAGAAAGCCGACAAGAAGGGAACCATGCTCAAGTATGACGCCGTCCGGAATGTCCCTGCTATCGTATCCCTTGTACGTATGGATATAGTAACTGTCCACATCGATATCCTTCTGCAAGAGGATCGCCACACGCTCGATAAAGAGCTGGCCGATACAGCTGTACAGGATCGATTCGACAAGATTGTGAAATTCGAGGTTGGATGAGAGACTGATACCGATTTCGATAAGATTCTTCAGATCGTACAGTTTCTTCTCAAGCGAGGTGATAATTACCTGATCGGCGCACTTTTCCGCCTTGAGTACTTCAACGAATTTGCTTTCCAGACTGTCAGACATTTCCTTGTCACTTCTGTTCAATAGTAAGAACCACCGACGATCCGTCATCCTCAATCTTTGTGTCGGTGATAACAACCGGGCGCACAGGTACATCACGGTGGTGTCCTGATGTCGACGTTTCAACAGAAGCGATCTGTTGAACAATATCCATACCGTCGGTTACCGTACCGAAAACACAGTATCCATATCCCCGCGGTGTCGTGTCGCGGTGGTCCAGCATTGTGTTGTCGTTCAGGTTGATGAAAAACTGGCTGGTGGCCGAATGTACATCAGCTGTTCGCGCCATGGCGACCGTCCCTGTACTGTTTGACAAACCGTTTTCCGCTTCATTCCTGACCGGTTTTTCCGTCTGTTTCTGGTCCATAGACCCGGTAAATCCCCCGCCCTGAACAACAAACCCGGGAATGACACGATGAAAGATCGTATTGTTGAAATAACCGTCTTCGGCGTATTTTCGAAAATTAGCTACCGTTTCCGGCGCTTTGTCCTCATAGAGTGTGATTGTTATTGTTCCTTTAATGGCAGGCCTCCCTGATATATGCATGCTCACAAACAGTATGATGC
>CAZAHA010000304.1:0-2716 GCA_964484915.1 uncultured Leptospirales bacterium | reverse complement strand
GCTTTTTCTATTTGAGGTCATCGGCGGTAAGGCCCGGATTGTGTTTAAAAAAGTTTGGTACGAGTGATTCATATCTGTTTGTAATGGTAAAGTACAGCGGTGTGCTTACAAAGTAGTGCTCTCCCCTGAATTCTATAACAAGATAATCGTTTACGATCCTGTCGATCTTGGCCATCGGGTTTTCCGCATAGTCCAGAAGAAAGTCGGGATCGGTTATATGATAGCCGTCCTGGTCGACATAGAATATACGGTCGGTACTGACCGCTATGTCCCGCAGAGTAGAAAATGAGCGTATGGTTTTCTCGGTAGTGCTGCCAAGATCTATTCTGTTAACCTGCCAATTTCCGGTCTTGCCGGCGAGATAGGAGATACGGTCTCCGTTAAGACTAAAGAACCGGGACGGAACCTTCTTCTGAAAAACAAGAACGGACTGTACATGATCAAAGACATAGAGAGAATACATTCCGGCGTCACCGACGGCAAGCGCTACGTGCGTTCCGTCAACAGCCATGTAAACCTTGAAGGCAAACTTGTCATACGGAGGGCCCGCAGTTATCTCCTTCCCGTCCTTCCGTGATATGATTTTCTTGTTTTCAGAGACGAGGTTTATTGCATGAAGCTGGCGCTTATAATAGAAAAAGAGAGTATCATCAAAGATGTACATCGAATCGATCGCTGTCTCATCATCCTTGGTCAGATACAGCTCCCGCTCCCGGGAAATATGGTCGGTACCGTCTTCATCGGTGGAAAAGGTAAAGAACTCGGCGGAAAAACCGTCTGAGATACACAGGGTGGAGGTTGCGGGATCGTAGTGTGCAAACCGTATGTTCTCGTTCCAGGGCTCGCTGTATCCGTCGGATGTAATCACGGTTGAGATGTCGCCGTCTTTCAGGATGATGGCGTTCACACCTGGAAGATAGTCATCATGAGCATTCAGTTTTACCGCCTGTAAATCAGTCAGGAAGTTGTTTTCAATGACAAGTCGGGATTCTGCGTCCTGTTTGCGGTTATATTTTTCGACTGCGTGGGTAAATCGTTCCTCCGGTGTTCTGCTGCATCCGAAAAACAGAACACCGATAAGGGCACCACAGAGAACGGTAGTAACACGGTTCGTATGCATCAGATCTTGGTACCTTTCCTGGCGGCCTTACCCTTGATTTTCTCGATAGATTTGGACAGAAATTCCTTACCGTACAGTTCTATCGATTTTGAAGCAGCAGCCGATGTCGCCTTGAGACCGAACCGGGATGTGGTTATATAGATGCCGGCTTTGCATTTTTCTTCATTAAGCAGACGGGAAAACTGGGTAATTTCGGCTTCCGATATCTCCCGCGTTGAGCGGTTAAAGAGTATCAGTATAGGGGGCTCATTGATCCGTTTTGTATGAAACACCTTGAAATACGCCTGGTTCTTTGAAATATAGTTTTTCGTAATGATATTGTAGTTAAGCCTGGCGATGATCTCGCCTAAAAGCGGCTGCAGATTCTCAAGGGATGAGGTGAAAATCTGCTTCATGTAAACATCATCAAGCAGGCTCTTGTATTCGTCAAGCTTCATCTGGGTGCTGCGGTAGTTCGGCTCCTCCGACTGTATCTTCTCCCAGTGATGGACCGCTTCCTGAATTTTGTTGTCCATTTCATAGCATTCGGCAAGCAGATACCGGTACTGGAGCGACTCCTCATCGCGCGGTTTCAGCGTACTCAACCCCTCCTCAAGCGTGTGAATCGCATCGTCGTAATTGGCGGTTTCGTAAAAAATCTCTCCGATCTGCATCAGGCTCTTCATGTACAGGTGAGTATCAATCTTGGCCCGTTCAAACGAAAGGATCGCATTGTCGAAGTCCTTCTTTCCCTTCAGTATCAAACCGAGGTAGAAATGGGCCTCTTCGGACCGCTGTGGGCGTTCGATCGCCTTTAACAGATAATGCTCCGCGTTTGTGTAGTCGGAAACATAATAACATGATATTCCCAGCGGGAGATAGATATCATCGAGAGATGGATCGCTGTTTATGGCGCGCATCAGGTGGTCCTTGGCGTCCTTGTAGCGTTTCTGTTTATAAAATGAAAGCCCAAGCCGGTGATTTGCGTTTATATCTTCCGGATTGAAGGTCAGTATTTTCTTGAACTCTTCAATCTCCTTCTTCCACTGCTGTGTTTCATGGTAGAGGTCCGCCAGCTGGTAGTGTATCTTCAGTTCATCGACATACCGGGAGAAATCAGGAGTCTGAAGGATACCGTTCAGTTCGGAGATTGCCATCAGGTACTGTTTCTGACGGCTGAGCATCCGTGCCCTGAGGTACCGTGCGGGCACGTACTCCTTTTTTTTCCGGAGAATGGTTTTTATGATGTCGCTGGCCGCCTTTTCGTTTCCATTCCGGAATAATTCCTCTGCTTTTTTAATCCTGTTGGGTATATGCATCGTTCTGAAATAGAAAACCAGCATTACGATAATCAGGATAACAAAGGCGATTGTCAGATTGAGTATTGTCATTTATTGAATAATAACCGTACAATAGTTCAGATTTTTATCCGCAAATCATGTACCAGTTTTCGGTGTGACGGTTGCCGGTTCCATGATATTTCAACGGTTATCATTGTGAGAAAAGGATGTGAAATATCAAGAAAAATAAATCTGTTAAAAATAATATGAAAGGATAGGGAAAGCCAGGACTGTATACGGTTTCCGCCGGAACGATCCGGCGGAAAGTACAATCGGG
>CAZAHA010000303.1:0-2783 GCA_964484915.1 uncultured Leptospirales bacterium | reverse complement strand
GGTTCAAAAGCTTTATTCCCTCGTCCATCGGCCGCTGAAAAGCCTTCCGCCCCGAGATGAGGCCCATGCCGCCGGCGCGCTTGTTGATGACGGCCGTGCGTACCGCTTCGGCGAAATCGTTTTCTCCGGACGCGCCGCCGCTGTTGATGAGTCCTGCGCGGCCCATGTAGTTGTTCATGACCTGGTAGCGGGTCAGGTCTATCGGATGGTCGCTTGACAGTTCCGAATAGACTTTCTCGTCCGTCTTGGCAAACTTGATCTCGGTAAAGCCGCGGTTTGTCTGGGGCAGCTTCTGCTTGATGATGTCCGCTTCGATGGTGACGCCCAGGTGGTTTGCCTGTCCCGTCAGGTCGGCCGCCGTATGGTAGTCGGTCCCGCTTTTCTTGAAATCCGCATTGCGCAGGTAGCACCAGAGTATGGTTGCCATACCCAGTTCATGTGCAAGCGCGAACGCCTGTGATATCTCGATGATCTGACGGTCGGACTCAAGCGAGCCGAAGTATATGGTCGCACCGACGGCGGCCGCCCCCATGTCGTACGCCTGCTTGACGGTACCAAACAGTATCTGGTCGTAGGAGTTGGGGAAGGTCATAAGCTCGTTATGGTTGATCTTGACGATAAATGGTATCTTGTGAGCGTACTTCCGCGCGGTCATACCGAGTACTCCGAATGTGGAGGCAACCGCGTTGCAGCCCCCCTCTACGGCGAGCTTCACGATATTCTCCGGATCGAAGTAGGCGGGATTCGGGGCAAACGACGCTCCGGCCGTGTGCTCGATACCCTGGTCGACCGGCAGTATGGAAAGGTATCCGGTGCCGGCAAGGCGTCCGTGGCTGAAGATTGACTGCAGGTTGCGCAGTACGTTGATGTTGCGGTCGGTCTGGGCGAACACCCGGTCCACGAAATCGCTGCCGGGCAGCGTCAGCATCTCCCTGGGGACCTTTGGCGTGTACGAGAGCAGGTCCTCCGCTTCTTTTCCTAACAGTTCCTGTATGTTCATATGTTCTCCTTGGGTGGTTTTGATTATGTGCCGTGTATAAGAGTGTCTCATCTGAAGTATATATAAAGCCGCACGATTCGGCAATTTTAATGAAAACGAGTCCGTTTTGGGCTGCCGCCGGCATGAAACGTGAGTTCCGAGAGATCCGCCGCTTCACTTGGCCTGCGGAAGCGATTGTGAACACGAAGCCCGTTCGAACAATCCGGCCATGGTACAATCCGGCAGTGATGTGTCCCGGGAAGAATGCAATCGCGCCGTTCAGCTGCGTTTCTGCCCGTCATATCAGGATAGGTCCGCCCCGTTTGGCAGCTCTGCCGACAAAAGTTAGACAAGTATAACTTTTTTTTCTTGACGGAAGCAGGGGAAAAAGTGCACGGTCATTGTTAGACGAGTCAAACATTATCAGCCGTTGCATGTACGGCAAAATGCGGAGGAATATATGATGTCATTAATGGAGCAGGGCGGTATGGTGATGTGGCCGATTGCCCTGTGTGCCTTGATAACGGTTGTCATTGCATGTGAGCGTACGGTCTTCTTCCTGCTGACCGGCTTACGGTACGGGACGTTCAGAAAAACGCTTCTTGAAAGAATCGATACGGAGCACCTGCATACGGTTGAGCTTCTTGAAAAGGACGGTAAAGAATCGGGGGGAGGTTTTGCGCCGATTTACCGGTTCTTCCGCGGCCTGAAGCTGATGTACTGGAACGCGAGTCCCTATACGAGGATGGCCGACGGGTATCTACGGAATATCGCCTGCGGCGAGAAAAGCAGAAACGAGACGCTCTGGCGGGTCGGTTCCGAGGAGATCGAAAACATGGAGCGCCACTTCCGTATACTGGGGGCGATAAGTTCTGTTGCGCCGCTTCTCGGGCTCTTGGGCACCGTTGTGGGAATCATTCAGAGTTTCCGCACCATACAGAGCATGGGCGGCCAGGTAGACGTTCATTCGCTCGCGGGAGGCATCTGGGTTGCCATGCTGACGACGGCTGCCGGTCTCGTTGTGGCGATTCCGGCACAGCTTGCCTATCTCTGGTTTGACACAATAGTGACCCGGCGGTCAAACCGTATGAGTTACATCATTACCTATCTCAATGAAAAGATTTTTACCTCGGCAGCATCATGCAATGGCGGTTTTGTAATGTCGCATAACGATAATAACGGCGAAGAAAAGAAACAGAGGTTTGCATGAATTTTATACGACGAAAGAGCGAGCTGCCGCGAATCGAGATTGCGCCGCTGGTTGATATCATTTTTCTGCTGCTCATCTTCTTTATGCTGTCATCTTCCTTTATCAAGCCCATGCTCAGCATGGATCTTCCGGATGCATCGCACCGTGAAGAGCGTCTTGAGAAGGTAGACCTGATCGTTACCGTCGACGCGGAGGAAAATGTATATGTTAACAAAACGGCGGTTCCTCTGGACGGACTCAAGAACCACCTCGTCGACAGGATGGCCTCGCTCGGCCGCTCTGATGTCATTTTCAGTGGAGATCGGGCGATGCGGTATGAATTGTTTGTGACAATTCTTGATACTGCCAAGCAGGCCGGTGCGGCGACGTTCTCCGTGGAGTATGATACAGATGAGTGATCAGGCACTTCTTGACCGGGTCGGAGGGTGCGTCAGGAACGGACACATCGTGTATCCGGTGCTGGTGCTCGTCCTTGCCCTGTTCGGTTATATTCTGTTTTGTACGGATACCGTGCTGCATGATACGCGATACTCACAGAGCACGGAAAGTACCGCCCGGCAGTATACGATCCGTATGGTTTCCGCCCTTCCGGAG
>CAZAHA010000302.1:0-2790 GCA_964484915.1 uncultured Leptospirales bacterium | reverse complement strand
GCACGTCAGCAGGACAGCCCAGGGGGAGATAGAGTGGTTTCCGCAGCGAGACAGGTGGCGGACGTTGTTGCCGATATCGGCGAACTTCCGGGCCTCGACGATGACAACGTCGTGCTGTTCCTTCATCCGGAAAAGGCGGTCGATAAACGCCGGTGTAAAATTACTGATAATGTGGATGTGAGTCTTCAGAAGCGCTATCTTCTCTGCACACGATTCGAGTATGCGGAAGAATTCATCCGGTTCCGTCACGTCAAGCGAAAGGGTAAGGTTTGTCCGCTTGCGCGAAACCGTTTCCAGAAGCTTCTGCGTGATGCCGTTTGCCGGAGCGGACGGCACGCTGGATGCGGCAGGCGACGGGCCTTTCAGAAACCGTACGACAGACGCATACTCTTCGGCGCCGATCCGTCCGGCTTCTTTGAGTATCTCCATCATCTCTTCTACCGTTACCAGAGCGCTAAACTCGTATCCCGCCCTTTTTAACGACTGACCGCCGTTACCGCTTCGGTCTATCATGACGGCTATTTTCGACACGGTTATCCCCGCATCCTCAAGTGCCTTCGCCGTCTCGATGATGCTTTCACCGGACGTTATCAGGTCCTCAAGAAGAAAACACCTGTCTGTACCGTTATACGACCCGAGGATCGAATCCTTGAGACCGTAGGCCTTCTCTTCCTTCCGCTTAATAACAAGCCCCTTGCCCGACTTCATCGACACCGCCGAGGCGACCGGCAGCGCCGTATAGGGAACGCCCGATACGATATCATAGTCACCGTCATCGACGCCCTCCATCATCATTTCCGCAACGCTCTCAAGAAGATCAGGATGTGAGATGATGTTTCTCAGATTGATATAAAACGGGGAGGTTATGCCGCTCTTGAGCGTAAACTCTCCAAATCTGACCGCGCCGATCTCTTCGAGGCGCAGGACAAACTCATGTTTGGTCATAGTTCAGTTCCTTTCCGTGAATGGTCTTGGAGAAATCTCCGTTTCTGTATGCGATGGCTCCGTTTACGATGGTCATGACCACACGCCCTTTTAGCTCCCGTCCCGCAAACGGGGATAGTTTCGCTTTGCTTTCAAACAGTTCTGGCCGTACCTTCCACCGCTCGTCGGGATCAACGATTGCAATATCCGCCCACATCCCCTCTTCAATCCTTCCGCGGTCGCGGATTCCGAAGATGCGTGCAGGATTTTCAGCAACCAGCTCCATCACCGATTCCTGCGATATGTGTCCGGACAGCATCTGGTCGATCAGCAGATGATAACCGGTCTCAAGACCGGGTATGCCAGATGGTGCGCTAAAATAGTCCGTCATCTTTTCGTCCCGCGTATGGGGCGCGTGATCGGTGCCGTACGTATCAAACTCTCCGTTCATCAGTTTCTTGTACAGCATACGGCGTTCGCGTTCAGGGCGGAGGGGCGGATTCATCTTTGCGATATTCCCGTACGAATAGACGGCATCTTCGGAGAGGAAGGCATGGTGCGGGGTACACTCCGTATAGAGCGGCAGTCCGTCCCCGGCGGCGTTTGCAGCCATACGGAACCCTTCCGCACTCGACAGATGGCAGATATACGATCGAGCTTTCGTTTCCCTGACAAGTTCGACGACCAGACGGATAGCGTCCAGTTCGCACTGGATGTTCCGTATGATGTTGTGGTAGCTGATATCGTTAAACCGATCGGCATCATATTTTTTCTCATTATGCACGAGCGTCTTCGACAGCTCACAGTGAAAGAGAACCACCTTACCGTACGCACTGGCACGTTTCATGACCTCTTTCACGAAATCACGCTCATCCGTTACTTCGTTTGAACTCGTTGAAGCCAGAAAAATCTTTATGCCGCACACAGGCCTGGAGGTGTCGTCAAGGAGCCCGTCGAGCTTGTCTATCAGACGGTCTTCCGTACCGGCATGAAAGCCGTAGTTTACACGGGAGACCTTTGCCGCCTCCAGCTTGGCGTCGTACGTTTCGGCTGACACGAGAGGAGGAATCGTGTTGGGCATGTCCACAACCGTGGTGACTCCTCCGGCCAAAGCGGCCCGAGACCCGCTTTCCCACGTTTCCTTGTACGCAAGCGTCATGTCCCGCATGTGGACGTGCGGATCGATCATGCCGGGCAGGATCATTTTCCCCTGTATGCTTATCCTCTCGGCGGCAGCAATCATGTCACTGCCTACATGGACAATTCTTCCGCCGGAGATGCCGATGTTGCAGGGTTTACCGGAAAAAGTGCCGTGTGTCAGAAGCAGATCAACCATCGGTCTCCTCTCTGGATATCTGGATCTCTGGATTCTCTTTTGATGATTACAGGAAAACGGGTAAAACGGCGTGAATACGGATCATCCTTCAGATACGATACCGTGTTTCCAAAACAAACAACACGGTTTACACACCAAACGGCCTGCGCAGCCCGGCAGCGTCCCGTTTATAGGACCCGAATTCGGTCAAAGCGGCGAGCCTGGACCGCTCGAACACCGGGCCCTCGACGCATACACGGACACCATCCGGATCGAGTGAACACTGTCCACAGATTCCTATAGCACACTTCATATACCGTTCAATCAAAAAGAAAGAAGGGACGTTCAATCCGTCAAGCGAATTAATCACGGCTTGAAGCATGGGTTCGGGACCGGATACGGCTATGCTGTCGTAGTCCGTATACCGCAGGTGCAGAGCGCAGATATCCAGTACGGTGCCCTTCTCCCCTGCGGAGCCGTCGTCCGTACAGTCATACTGGTTCGCGGCATCAATAAGTCCGCCTGGAAACAGGAGTTCGTCTGCACTGCGG
>CAZAHA010000301.1:0-2796 GCA_964484915.1 uncultured Leptospirales bacterium | reverse complement strand
TCCTGTCTCTGGTTCTGGGTCTTTGTATCGTCTCCTTTACCTCCGGTCGGATCGTCGGAATTAAATTCGGCGGAGGAGAAGAGAAAGAAATTGTTGAACCCACAACCAGGAAAGCTATGAATGACATCGGATCAGGTATGTCGCAGATGGCTAAGGCGAAGGACGAAAACGGAAGTGGAGAAGCAGCCACGGCCGATTCAGAGACCGACCTGTCCGATTCGACTGCTCAGAAGGCACCGGAAAGCGCGACCAAGTCCTTTCCAAAGGAAATATATCCATACGTAATCCGCATCGGAAACAAGTTTTCCGCACAAAATTCACAGGAGATAGCGGATTATCTGAGCAGCAAGGGGCATACGGTAATCATCTCGAAACACGAAGACTTTTACCGGATATATGTGGGACCGTACAAGGAGAAAAGCAGCGCGGAGTCTGCGCTGAACAGAATCAACTACTACACGGACAACAAATATTTTCACAGCGCCCTTGTTCTCGAACGCTGACACCAGCACATGCCAGACATTCGCCCGTTACATGAAACCGATATACCCTCGGTGATCGACCTGCTCGAGCCGTACGTACAGGAAGGTATCGTACTGAGGAGGGAACCCGAAGCGATCCGCGCGGAGCTATCATGCTTCTTCGCGGCATATTCCGACGGAGACCTTATCGGCATTGTTTCGTACCATGACTACGACAACCATCTCTACGAGATACGATCCCTCGTTGTCCGCAAGGACAACGCCCGCAGCGGTATCGGAAGGGCCCTCGTATCGCATACGCTTTCCATCCTCCGCGCCCGTGATGCCGGTGCCAGAATTTTCGCACTCACATATGTGCCGGGTTTTTTCAGAAAACTCGGATTTGAACAGCTTGACAAGTCGCTTCTTCCCGAGAAAATATGGAAAGACTGCAGCAATTGCCCCAAAAAAGAGTGCTGCACCGAGATTCCGATGATATACCGGGGGTAGCCGGCACTGTTGTGATGCAGTATTTTAATAGTGTTCGGCCGCCGGATGGCACCGAATAACCGACTGGCACAGGTACCGGAGGAGCTATGGGGAATAAGTTTGAACGCCGAAACAATGACAGGATGCACACCGAGGCGTTCTATATCCAGTACAAACTTGTGAACGATGAAAACACCTTCACCGTGGAACTGATGAACGTTGGTTCGGGAGGATTGTGTTTTCTGCGCGATTCTGTCCTCTACAAGAACGACGAGATTCTGGTTCTGTTTCCGTTCCGGACACGCAAGATCATCCTGAAGGGGGAGGTCGTCCGTCTCGAGGGACGGGAGGTTGCCGTACAGTTCAAGGAGAAGCAGGAGAAGATAGACCTCTTCATCAAACTCTTCAATGAGGAATACCGGTCGATCAGCGAAGAGAACAAGAACCTGACCAAGAGAAAGCAGTCGCTGTTCTTCGAGAAGGAGACCTTTACGGAACGTTACTGACCGGCAAGATACCGTTTGGCAAAATCAAGGTCCTTCGGCGTGGTCATCTTGATGTTGTCATATGATCCTTCCACTATCCTGACCGCTTTTCCAAGACGCAAAACAAGTACCGCATCATCCGTCGCATCACATATACCCTCTTCCAGCGCTTTAACGTGCGCATCCCTGATTATACCGTACCGGAACACCTGCGGCGTCTGCGCATTATACAGAAACGACCGGTCCGGGACCGATTGGATATATCCGTTGCCGTCAGAGATATAGGCGGTATCTGTTGAACGGACGGCAGAAGCCGCAGCTCCGCTGGAAAGAGCCGCCTCCAAAAGATCATGAAGCAGCCCTGCAGGAAGAAACGGTCGCGCAGCGTCATGGATGAACACGATGTCCGGTGGATCAGTACCCAACAGATTCATTCCGTTTCGGGAGGAGTGCTGCCTGGTATCTCCGGATTCGACGACGGACACGAGTTTTCGTATGCCGTAGTGATGAGCCATATCCTTTATCGTCCTGTGGTAACTGCCGTTTGCAACCACTGCTATCCGGTCTATAAGCGGCGAGTCCTCGAAGTGCTGAAGCGTATGTACCAGGACCGGCCTTCCGGCGATCTCGATATACTGCTTCGGTACATTTCTCCCCATTCGGCTGCCCGTCCCGCCGGCCAGGACCAGCGCTGCTGTTGTCGGCCTCTGTGACATTCAGATCATCTTCTCCGGATTGTCATACTCAAAGAGATAGTACTCGTACGAATTGACAACGGTGGTCTTGTTGTAGGTAACAACCCGGTCCGAGAGACCGTAGTTCAGGTGCTGGTGGCCGTGAATATAGAGGTGCGGCTCATACTTCATGAGTATCTTCAGAAAGGTTTCAAACCCCCGGTGGCACTGGTCATCGCCGTCATTCACACCATACGCGGGAGCATGAGTCACCAGTATGTCGAGTCCGCCGGCGAACACAAGCTGGGGTTTCAGTTGGAGATACCGTACAAACATTTCTCGCTCGGTATACTGATACTTTCCGCCGTTGTACCACATCGAGCCGCCCAGTCCCATGATGCGTATACCGTCGTGTTTAATGAGTGTTCGGTCGATATTGACGCACCCTTCAGGAGGATCGGTGGAATAGCGCGCATCATGGTTTCCTGGAACGTAATACAGCGGTACATTTAGCTGTGTGACGATAAATGAAAGATACTTTGAATTAAGATCTCCGCTGGATATGATAAACTCAACGTCAGATAATCTGTCATAATCGAAATAATCGTATATATATTTGGATTCTTTATCGCCGACAACAAGTATTTTCATCTATAATATTCATTAATAAAAGCGGGACTCATTATT
>CAZAHA010000300.1:0-2799 GCA_964484915.1 uncultured Leptospirales bacterium | reverse complement strand
GGCTCCGGAGGTACTGGTGTCTGGAGGGGTGATGGAGCGGAACAACTTCAGCGTTGCCGCCGGTTTCGGATCATCGGAGGGACGGCAGGGCATTTTCGCAACATTCAGCGCGTTCGCGGAAATGATCATCTCCGAGCTTTCGATGGCACGGCTGAACGACGCAAATGTCCTGGCGCACTTTTCCCACGCCGGCGTTGACGAAATGGCCGACAACACATGCCACTTCGGCATCAATAACTTCTTTTTGGACAACGCCCTCGCCGAAAAAGACACCACGCGCATGTACTTTCCGGCCGACGTGCACCAGCTTGCGGCGATAATTCCACAGGTCTTTCATGAAGACGGGATCCGCTTTATCTTTTCCACGAGGAGCGCGGTGCCCGAGATCCTCGCCGAGGACGGTTCACTCTTTTTCAAGGAGGGGTATAGGTTTGACGGTTCCGACGAGATAATCAGGGACGGTAAACGGATAGTCATCGTGAGTTTCGGCGAGATGCTCTACCGGTCGCTGGACGCCGTCGAGAAACTGCGTGACAGCGGATTGGAAAGCGGGCTGGTGAACAAACCGCTGTTGAACATACCCGACAAGGAGATGATGCACCGTTTAGCCTCGGCCGAAGTGGTTCTTGTGGTCGAGTCGTTCAACATGAAGACGGGGCTCGGTATACGGTTCGGCACCTGGCTTTTGCAGTTTGGCTTTAAAGGCGTCTATGACCACATTGGATCGGTCAGGCCCGGACAGGGCGGCCTGTACGAACAGGTTCCTCATCAGGGACTCGGCCCTGATAATATCATGAACAGGGTCCGGGAACTGGCTCGCCGTGCAGGGATATCCTGAGAGGTCCGCATCGGACGGTGCTTCTGGAGAGGAATCAGTCTGCGGCCTCATCGGCAGCTTTGGATAAAGGCGCCTGTTTCCGCGAGTCCAGGTAGCGGGTCAGTTTTGTCCGTATCTTTGGAATACTGTCCTTTAAAAGCGAGTTCTTGACGGTGTCCGGAAGCAGCGGGTAGACCATGCGCACCCTGTAGATGATCACTGTGCTCGACTCGTCCATCGGCAGAACCTTCCAGCTTCCGAAAAATTCGTGAAACGGCCCCTCGATCTGCTTCCACTTTATAAGGTTGGTCTCTGGATATTTATTGATCAGACACGTGTACCCCATTTTAAACGGTCCGCTGTGCACCATCGTGCGTGTTGTGGTGCTGTTTCCTTCCTGTTTGACGAAGGTGACCTTTTTTGTGTTTGGGAGGAAGCGGGGTGAAGCCTCGTAGTCCGTCAGCACCTTCCAGACCCTGTCTACAGGATGGTTGATGACGAATATGGCCTCGAGATGTGACTTGTCGTCATTCAGGTACCGGAATAATGTAGCGTCCCCGCCCCGTACACAGGTACACGAAAAAAGAAGTAAAACCGCCGTAAAACACTGTCTCATAACTCCTTCCTTCAGCTTGGAAGCCGCTTGAATGTACCGAAATGTCTCGTACGAAGATGGTGAAACTCTGTCCTGCCGGAGTCCTGGAAGAAGACGGAAAAATACCGGAAGCAGCTCATCGTACAGCCATCATGCGTCATCTTCTTCAACCAGAAGTCAGGGTCAAGAATGAGTTTTGGATCGAGTATGTCAAGCGACATGCTGATGAGAAGCGGTCGGTGATCGTGCAGGCACCGTACGGTTTTCTCGGTTCCAATGCGCGGATCTTTGGACACATGGTGTGTGTATGTGCCCGCTTAGTAACATCATAGATGTCGGGGTTCATTAGCGGATCGGGCGGAACAGACAGATCGGGCGAGACAGACAGCGCGCAAACCGACGCCGAGGCGGTAACGGCTGATGCGGCAGCGCTTGATTCTTCAGATATCACGTTTACAGGCAGTGACACGGCCGAAAGCGTGACCGGTAATTTTACTTTACCCACAAGCGATTCAAGCGGAACGACAATAAGCTGGACAAGCGGAAACCAGATAGTACAGATTTCGGGCACTTCAGCCTCACTTTCGCCGGAAGACGAACAGACAGATTTCGGGCCGTATACGGTGACCGTGACCGCGACGGTAGCAAAAGGCAGTGAAAGTGAAACCAAAGATATAGAACTGACGGTCTATCCACCGGCAACAACAAAGATCGCGGCAAGCGGCGACGGCATTACCTTCAAGATGCTGATCGTACTTGGCGGTTTATCGTTTAAGACAAATGATGGTGATAATACCAATGGTTTGGATGACTCAACCGCTTCAGTAACAGACTCTTACTGGATAGCGGATACCGAGGTGACGTATGAGCTGTGGAGCGCGGTGTATGACTGTGCGACCGACGCGGCACGCGGGGAAACCAGTACACGATTAGCCATGCCGGTATAATGGTATGAACCGCAGCGCATCTGTATTATCTGTCATTCCGGCTGGAGCGAAGCGGAATGCTGGAATCCTTAATAATGGTATGGATTGAAACACAGGGCATACGCGCTGCTGTTGATGATGAGGTTGAGCGCATAACATTGGCGGATCAACGGTATACCTATTCCATAATTCGGGAATTCCAGGTTCTTGAAAACAGCTGGTGTTATAACCGGTTTGTGTCTGATGCGCCGATACGTCACGGGGTTATACCGCTGGATGAGTTTGTACAGTATCTGATAGACAAGGGAGTTGTCAATCCCGACTATTATGTAGCCAATATTGAATTTGGAACAGAAACTGTTTCCGGAAGCGGCCGAATGGTTGTGAATACATATGAGATACGATAAAATACAGAAGCGGTTCCGAAACAGTGATACAAAACAGTGAAAAACTGCAAAAAG
>CAZAHA010000299.1:0-2810 GCA_964484915.1 uncultured Leptospirales bacterium | reverse complement strand
ACGATATCATTATCGAGCATCTTCATGGCCTCAAAGCCGTCCTCGGCGGTATACACGTTATAGCCCTCCAGAAGCAGTGAATTTTTCAGAAGGTGTATGTTAACCGGCTCATCATCGACGACAAGAATGGTCGGCGACTTGTCGTCCTTGCTGTTTTTCTTTTGAAGGACGGGTCCGGTCTTTCTGTCGCTGACTACTCCGGGAGGATACTCCTGCTCAACTGACAAATAGGCCAATTCATCAGGCGGCACCGTTTCCGGAATCGGTGTGTCAAATAACTCCTCGGGCGTGCAAAGCGGAAGCGTAAAATAGAACCGAGACCCCTGTCCGGGTTCCGACTCGACAGAAATATTCCCGCCGTGAAGCTCAACCAGACGCCGGGTTATCGCAAGACCCAGCCCTGTCCCGCCGTACTTGCGGGTAATCGATCCGTCCGCCTGCACAAACGTGTCAAAAATCTTTTCGAGCTTGTCCTTGGTAATTCCGATCCCGGTATCCTCAACGCAAATCTGCACCATCTGACGGTCACGGCACGTGCTTCCATTTGACTCGCATAACGACGCGGAGATAACGATTGATCCTTCATGGGTAAACTTGATAGCGTTTCCGATGAGGTTGAATAAAACCTGCTGAACGCGGGACTCGTCCGCATAAATCTTTGACAGTATGTGCGGTATCCTGTTTTCAAGGGTGATATTCTTCTTGCCCAGTGTATACCATGAGAGCGACAGAACAAGATCGACGCACTTGTTCAGGTCCATCCGGACGGTATTTAGAACGATATCATTGTTTTTCAGCCGTGAGAAGTCGAGGATGTCGTTTACCTGCATGGCAAGCCGTCTTCCGCTTGAATGTATCAGCGAGATTTCATACTTCGTATCCTCAGTAAGCTCGCCGGTAGCGCCTTCGAGGATCGATTCCGCAAGCCCGATGATCCCGTTTAACGGCGTCCGAAGCTCATGCGAGGTGTTCGCGAGAAAATCGTCCTTGAGCTTGTCCATACTTAACAGTTCGGTGTTCATCCGTTCGAGCTCGGCTGTCATCCGTTCGTTGCCGGTAAACGCCGCCGAGAACCTTCGCGCAAGGATATAGGACTGCACAACCAGAAAGACAAAGAGTCCGGTGCCGAGGGAATTGAAGGTGGAGATTGTTCCATTATTGTGGAGCGCTTCATTAATACCCGCAACGGCAAAGACCGCGAGGCCGGCAAGGGAAACCACTGCGTCGTCCCTGTGTTTCAGCAGCGCCTTAACCAGACAGTATATTCCATATAGGCCGATGAGTACCGAAAACAGTTCGTATATCTGGACAACCGTCGAGTTCAGGTCCGAATCCATAAAAACCAGCGACAACGCAGCCAGGACACCGGCGGCCTGATAGATCCTGGCCGGCATGAGTGCGAACTCGTGTTTGAAGATCAGACGGATGAATTCGACAAAAACCGGAATCCCCAGATAGAAGGTGAGATAGTTTACGACATCAAGCATCAGCGCCGCAGCATACTGGTCACCAAGCCTGTAGAGGATTCTCTCGCCAAAGAGAATGGTTCGCACAAAGAGAACAAGACAGAAGACAGCGAGGAAAAAAGGCGCCCGCTCCTTTGGACGAAGTAAGAAGAGCATAAGATGATAGATGCCCATAAAAAAGAGACTTCCGGCAAGGAGCAGGTCCACCATAAGACGTACATGCCGGGAATTAACAAACTGGTCATAGATGCCGATTGACGGCGGCTTCTCAAAGCCGGTCTGCCGTATGGAGAAATTGGAAACGTGTACGACAAGCTCCTGGTTAGCGCCATTCCCGTTTACAGGAATGATCCTTGTATAAAAACACGACCTCGATTCATTCATGTTTGTGGAAACCGTCCCCGCGCGTGAGACGATGATACCGTTCAGGTATGCCCTGTGGGCGCCGTAGATGTTGGGCAGAAAAAGTGCCAGGGACGGGTCCTTATACGGCAGGATAAAGCGGATCCGGTAGGTCGCGTACTTGACGCTGCCGTCCCAGGGCGTATTAATCTTTTTCCGGACCGGCGTATATTTACCGAATGAGTCGGGATAGATGATTTCGTTTGGATAAAACTCCCATCCGTCGTTAAGCGCTACCGGTTCTTCTGAAATATCGACACCGGACAGGTCCAGTATCGTCCTCGCATTCAAGGGGAAGGACGATAACGCAAACAGACAGGCCACAAGGCAGATGACATTCAACACAATGACATGCCCTTTACTGCTTGCGGTGAAGCTGTTTTTCATCTTCATTTCAATAGACCGTTTTCATTTAATCTTTGTACGGTACCGCGACCCGTTTCCGGCATCATGTTGCTCCTGATTATACCGGATGAAGGAACATGTCACCATAAAACCGGCACCAACATTCCGCGGCTATATGAAGTTTTTGCGGAACGCAGTGGAGCAAAAATTTGGGTGGAGCGAAGCGGAACCATATAGCCGCTGTTATAGTATAGGCTGAGCCACGCCATCTTCGTTTTCCAGTTTCTTAAAATCCCCGCACCCGGGATGCTTGGGCGAGCAGCAAATCTACGATTTGCGACCAGCCCGGGACGCCTGGGCGAGCAGGTGCGAAGCACCGACCAGCCCGGGACGCCTGGGCGAGCAGGTGCGAAGCACCGACCAGCCCGGGACGCCTGGGCGAGCAGGTGCGAAGCACCGACCAGCCCCGCCGCCGGAGCACAGGACGTGCGGAGGCGGTTCTTGCTAAATATCAAGACTGGCTCCATTATTTTTTAACCACCCTTTTCGCTCAGGATAATCAGGCATAACCTTGTCAATTTCATTCCAGAACGCATC
>CAZAHA010000298.1:0-2818 GCA_964484915.1 uncultured Leptospirales bacterium | reverse complement strand
CAGGAAGCACGACGAAGGCGGCATACACAAAATACCTGTTTTTTACGGGAACGATGCAGGCACCGTGCGGTGACTCCTCCGTTTCCAGCCTGACGATTTCCCCTCCGGTAAAGACGTCCGTATAGGGGTAATCGTCTACTTCCTTGCCCGCCAGCAGGCGGTGAAGTCCGGCAGGCAGATGCATCTCTCCGGCGAGGCTGACGGACGTATTGCTGATTTCACAAAAAACGGCCGCCGTACAACAGGCCTGTCCGACAAGGAACGAGGAGAAGGACGAAAAAAAAACAGCGGTAGACTCGAACTGCCGGTTGAGGAAACGGACAGATCGAGTCAATACAGTATATAAATCCTTATATGGTTCCATTCCGTATCCAGCTGTCTTAAAAACGGGCCGCAGTTGCGGCCCGGTCCCTTAGAGTGCCTTTTTCATCATGCTGTTCATCCGTCTGACAAACTCTGACGGATTGTCGAGCTTTACTCCTTCTGTCAGGAGCGCCTGTTCGTACACAAGGTAACACGCGTCGGTAAAATCGCCCCCGTCCGGCATGTCGTTCATCCGTGCGATGATATCGTGTCCGGGATTGATCTCCAGTATAGGCTTAACGTTGTGCGTATCCTGGCCCATGGCCTTGGGCATCGCCTGCATCTGGAAGGTTGGGTCCTGCGACTCTGCAACGATGCAGGATGGAGAGTCAGAGAGACGGGACGACGCCTTCACGTCCTTGATCCTGTCGCCGAGGACCTTCTTTATCCGACCGATCAGCGGTTCGATCTGTTTCTCGTCTTCCTTGTCTGCATCGCTCTTCAGGTCGTCGGCAGCGTCGCTTCTGTTGACCGATTTTAGTTCGTGGTCCTTGTACTTGTTCACTGTGGGGAAGACTATCTCGTCGATCTCGTCCGTCAGCAGGATGACCTCGATCTCCTTCTTGCGGTACATCTCGAGCAGCGGCGAGTTTTTTACGGCCTGTTCGTTCTCGCCGGTAATATAGTATACGGCTTTCTGTTCAGGCTGCATACGGCCGACGTAATCGGCAAATGAGATGTATTCATCGGATTTGGTGGTCTTGAAGCGCATCAGTTCCAAAAGCTGGTCGCGGTTCTCGAAGTCCTGGTAGAGTCCCTCCTTGAGTGGACGTCCGAACTGGTCAAAGAATTTCGTGTACTTTTCCTTGTCCTTCGCAATCTCCTCGAACTCGCTCAGAATCTTCTTTATGGAGTTTGTTTTGATCTTGGAGAGGACCTTGTTCTGCTGCAGTATCTCACGGGAAACGTTGAGCGGCAGATCCTCGGTGTCGATGATGCCCTTTACAAACCGGAGGTATGTCGGCATCAGTTCCTTCTCGTCCTCCGTAATGAAAACGCGCTTTACGTACAGTTTTACACCGGGCTGGTAATCGGCACGGTACAGGTCAAACGGCGCGACCGACGGTATGTAGAATAGTGTCGTGTAATCGAGAACGCCCTCGGCGTGCGTGTGGATCCAGTGCATGGGGTCCTGGTAGTCATGCGAGAGGTCCTTGTAAAACTGCTTGTAATCATCATCCGTAAGATCTGATTTGGGCCGTTTCCAGAACGCGGAGGCCGCGTTTATCTGGTCGACCTTCTGTTCCTTTATCTCCTTGCGGTCGTCTCCCTCTCCCTCATGGCGCGTGTCCTCGTAGTGAAGAAAGATGGGGAAAGGAATGTGGTTGGAATACTTCCTGATCGTGTTCTGGATCTCCCACCGGTTTATGTAGTCTTTTCCTTCTTCGTTCAGGAAAAGCGTGATGGTGGTGCCGTGTCCGTCACGCTCGGATTCCCCGATATCAAAGCCGGAGCGGCCATCGCTTGTCCATTTCCACGCCTTCTCTTCTCCCGCCTTGCGCGAAACGACCTCGACGCTGTCAGCAACCATGAAGCACGAGTAAAAGCCGACTCCGAACTGTCCGATAAGGTTGGAGTCCTTTTTCGCGTCACCGGTGAGCTGTTCTACAAACTTGCGTGTTCCGGAATTAGCGATCGTACCAAGGTTCTCTATGAGATCGGCTTCGTTCATTCCGATGCCGGTATCGGAAATGGTAAGCGTCTTCCCGGAATCGGAATCGGTATAGGAAATGTCAATGCGCGGATCATAAGAGACAGACTTGTACGCGTCGTCAGTCAATGTCAGATATTTGAGTTTGTCCAGCGCATCCGATGAGTTTGAAACAAGCTCCCGCAGAAAGATCTCTTTATGGGAATAGAGTGAGTGAACGATAAGGTGCAGAAGCTGGTTGACTTCTGTCTGAAATTCATGTTTTGCCATGTAAAACACTCCGATTATACGTTTTTCTTAAAAATTAAACGGGCATATGGGATGTCAAGCACATTACGCCGAATCCTTGGCACGGGCCGTAAAGCGCAGGTTCGTGAGCGCATGTACCATATCAGGTATAGACAGATGTTCGAGGTCCAGTTCTATGACCGTTGTGCCGATCGTCTCAAGGTAGTGTGAATCGGAATTGGTCACTGCCGGATACCCTTCAGCGTTGGCGACAGACTCCACAGGCAGATTGCGCTCCATGCGTGCAAAGTAATGCCGGGAAAATTCGAGAGCGGTATAATCGTTATGCGGTATAAAACCAAGCTGCGACGACATCGAGAAGGCAGCCCGGTCGACATGAGCAGGAACGAAGAGCCCCCCGCGCGAGCGCACGGAATCGAAGAGCTCATCAACGGTAAAGGCGCTCGCCCCACCCAGATACGTTTTTGCCTCTCCCAGAACGGTGTCGTCGGCATCAACATACACCTGGTCGCCGAACCGTACGGGATTGTTCGGTATGGCGTCGAGGCTTTTGTA
>CAZAHA010000297.1:0-2879 GCA_964484915.1 uncultured Leptospirales bacterium | reverse complement strand
CTGGTTTTTCATCCATTGGGACTGAGACTTGGAACCGCTCAGCGACCGCTCCATGTTGGAAAACTTCTGTCTGAGCTTCTCTTCGTATGCCTTCAGATGTTCCTCTTTACGCACCATCTGTTTGTCTATCTGATCAATTGATTCTTCCTGCAGATCGATCTTATTTGCAATAATATTTTTTCCGGTCTGGGTGTAGGGTTTCAGTTTGTATTCAAAAGTGAAGGCGAAGCCGTTGTCGATGCGGTTGTCTCCGTCAGTGTCAGACCCGAAGAGGTCGCGGACACCGTCCGGGTTCTCAACAAGGGTTTCACGCAGCTTTTCCTCGTCAACAACAAGCATGCCATCCTGGATGGAGTCCCAGTTGGCATTGAGCCGTCCGGTGGACACACCGATATCAGAGAGAAGTTTTATCGGCTCGGCCGCTGTTGACGGATAGGGTGAGCTTACCGTCTGTTTCAGCGAGTTCTCGATACGGATTATGCTCATATCCCCCATGAAGAGGCCGTTTTCTTTCTTCGTCTTATTGTATTCGCCGGTCTTTTCGGTCTTTTTGGCCTTGGTAAGCTGCTTGTTGTATTCGAGATACTCGTTGTAGACCTTGACAAACGCCTTTATTTTCTCTACCGATTTGTCTATGTCGTGGTCGATAGTCAGCTCAACCGGCGTTTCTTCGTCTGCCGAGACCAGGTTAAGCGTAACACCCTTGACGACGTCGTTGATGCCGTCGTTTGTCTCCCGTTCAACCTCGATATCGTCGATCCTGAGTTTTGCGTTGTCGGCGCCTGCGATCACGTTCTTCGGGTTTAACAGCTGCTGCCCCTCAAGTGGTGTTGTGATTGCCGCGTCCTTAAACGTGACGCTTTCCTTGTTGCAGTAAAAAACAATGCGTGAGATGCTCTGATCGGCAAACTCACCGCCGATCGGTATCGTATGCTTCCCTTCGGCTTCCGGGTCCAGCGTGTATATCTTTTCGACACGTTCCCCCTCATCATCCACGAAAACCACACCGACACCGTATATCTGGTCCGGTGTTACCTCGTCCTCCGGCGGATCGATCGGCCGCTCGCGGGAGATGTTATAGCCCTCAAGCTCGATACCCCGTATAACGGTCTCTTCCGTTGGACCCAGTTCCACCTTGTGCGGAAGCGACGCGAGTTCCTCGTCCTCTTCCTCTTCTTCCGTAAACACAGCCTCAAACTCGAGGACCGTCTCTTCCTTGACGGAATAGGGTGTTGCCATCATATACTCTCGCCAGAGCACGCCCGTCATCTCGAAGGACTTGCCGTCCTCCGCAACGGAAAGGGAACCGTCCTCCGGAAGCTCCCTGTTCCGGCCTGTATAGTCCTGAAAGTATGTCGTATCAAAGACGAGGTTAACCTGATCCTTCTCCTCGTCCTTGTATCCGTCGACCAGACCGATCTTCCGCAGAAACGGCAGATCTCCGGTTATCTTCATCTCACCTTTTTTACCTTCTTTCTTTGATTCCAGCACAAGCACCTGAGATGCTGAACCGGTATTAACAAGTGAAGCGGACACGGTGTCGGCGAAGGTATCATCTATACTTTCCTTCAGCTTTTCAAGTGTACCGCCCCGGAAGGTGAGGCTTTCTTCGTTTCCGTTAACATCAATGCGGAGTACTCCGCCGTCAAGCTGTTCGGTCTTCTCTATTCTGTCTGTTGTGATCTTGTGTGTACCGGCAAGCTGCACAACAGTAACATATCGTGTACCCTTCTCGGCAAGTTTACTGGCTGTCGCCTCAACAATCTGCGGATGAGACGACGTGATGATCTTATCGTCATATGAGGCTCGGAATCCGTACAGGTCCTTCGCGGAACGGTTGAGGTTTCTCAGTTTGCTCTCCAGCTTTTCCAGAGCGCTGATCCTTTGGCGGTACTCAACCTTCTCCTGCTGCATCTGCTGGAGCGGCTGAGCCTCAACGTTCAACAGCTTTGTAATCATTTCGTCGGTGTTGACGCCTGATGCAACTCCACCCATTGTAATCGGCATTCTCTTCCTCCTGATGGATTGTTTCAGTCAAAACGCGACTGCATAGCTACCACTATTATGTGAATCGACATTTGTTATGTAACGTTAAGGTGAAAAATGCTACATAATTCAGAAAAATCGGTCTTTATGGCTGTTTTCCACACGATACGGTAACAACACATATGCATTCCGCCGATTCACGGAGCAACCAATTCTTCTTGATCTGTAAACAATCTACAGTAGATGTAGCACATCAGCACGAAATTGTAAGGATTGAGAACCTTTGATGATAAAAAAACCGGCTATTGTTATACTTGTATTCACTGTTGTTGCTGCTCTTCTCGCCTGGCAGTACCGCCAGATGATCTCCTATCTTGCAGTCCAGGGCACCGGTCAGCTGCAGCTCCTCCTTTCTGCCAGGGACATCGCCGTGTATCTGGATGATGCCGCCTTTCCCGAGGAGAAGAAGGAGAAGATCCGTCTGATTGGACGGCTGAAGGAGTTTGCACGGGAGAACCTTGGCCTTGTAGACAATGGAAGTTATGAGAAACTCTATGACCAGAAGGGAAAACCGATCCTCTGGATGGTGAAGGCGGCCCCCCCCTACTCGCTTGAGCCGCATACATGGTCCTTTCCCATAGCGGGCCGGTTTAGCTACATAAGCTATTTTAACGTGGACGACGCGCAGAAAGCCGCACGCCGCCTGCATGACGAAGGATATGATGTCTGGATAAGCGAGGTATCCGCCTGGTCCACGCTCGGATACTTTAAAGACCCGATCCTCTCGAGCATGCTGGAACGGTCGGAAGGCCTGCTCGCACGGCTTATCTTTCACGAGATGACACACGGCACCGTCTTCGTAAAGGGAGACATGAAGTTTAACGAGAACCTGG
>CAZAHA010000296.1:0-2889 GCA_964484915.1 uncultured Leptospirales bacterium | reverse complement strand
GACGATGAGTCCCTGTTAGACAGCCTGGATATACAGCGCTTTACCGAAGCGTCTCTCGATGAGTATACCGTCTATCCTTCCAGGAGCTTCTTCCTGATCGACGAAGAGAAGACAGACGCGAGATCAGAGAGATACCCGCGCGTACCTCTCTCTATGCATACCCGTCCGCATCCGGGCCGTTGACCATCACCGGCGGCTGCCCTGTTGTCATCAGAACATCATACCAGAGGCGTGAGTCGGGGTCTATCTGCTTGCGCTTGGAAACGGCAAGCTCTATCGGCAGGTGGATGATCTGTCCGTGCCACTGACCGACAATCATGTCGGTTTTTCCCGCCATTGCAGCATGTACCGCGTACTGTCCCAGAATGGAACAGAAGAGCGAATCATTTTCATTTGCCGGGGCGCTTCTGATAATGTAGCTCGGATCGATATACTTGAGGTTTACTTCGATGTCCTTTTTCCTGAAGTATTCAACGATCTTCTCCTTGAGGAAGATGCCGATATCACCAAGACGGACATTGCCTGACGCATCGCGTTGCTCACCGCGGCTCAGCGTATCCTCAACCAGAAGTTCCTGCCCCGCCCCTTCGGCGACGCATATGACCGCGTGATCGCTTCTTTCCAGACGCTTCTCAAGCGCGCTGAAGAAACCGTTCTTGCCGTACAGCTCAAAGCGGACCTCCGGCACAAGGACGAAGTTGACGTCGTTACAGGCGAGCGATGCGTGCGCAGCAATAAAACCTGAGTGCCGTCCCATCAGTTTGACCAAGCCGATGCCGTTTGGTGCGCCCTTCGCCTCGACATGGGCACCCTGTATCACACGGACCGCCTCGGAGAATGCGGTCTCAAAGCCGAACGAGCGCTCAACATAGCTGATGTCGTTGTCGATGGTCTTGGGAATACCAATAACTGAGAGCTTGTATCCCCGCTCCAGCGCGATGTTCGCGATCTTGTGAGCCCCGCGCTGCGTTCCGTCGCCGCCGATAGCGTACAGAATGTTTATGTTCATCCGTTCCAGAGCGTCAACAATGGCAGTCATGTCATCGGTGCCTCCGCGGGACGAACCGAGGATGGTTCCGCCATCATAATGGATGTCATCTACCGCCGACGGATCGAGCTGTATGAACGGGTACTTGTTTTCAGGCAACAGGCCGTTATAGCCAAACGGTATTCCAACGATATTACGGATACCGTACGAATACCACGACTCCATCACGATCTGACGGATTACGTCGTTCAGTCCCGGACAAAGCCCGCCGCAGGTGACGATAGCCGCCTTTACCTTTGACGGATCGTGATAAACCATCTTCCGCGGGCCGCCCTTTTCGAAGGATCGAACATGACCGGATTCGATCTGTTCCATTACCTCCTTCTTGATGACGTTATGAAGAATCTGCATCTTGCCGTGCACAAAAACCCGGCTGGTCAGGGGAAACCTCTCCTGAAGCGGCGATACAATGGTTTTTTCCCCAAGATTCTTTATTACAGTATCAAAGGACTCCATTTTAACTCTCCCGTGCGGATAGATTTCTGGTCTCCGTCATTGTCGCATACAGGAAAAGCCTTCTCAGGACTATGTCAAGAAATAAAGAAGCCCTGCAGATCGTGACCGTCAATCAGGCGTGTTTTGCTTGACGCGACAGTATGCGCCGTCATACTCATTCTCGCGGTCAGTCCGTATAAGCTCTTGACAAAGACGGCCCCCGTTTTTAAGTGTTACTCTATTGGAGAGGTGTCCGAGCGGTCGAAGGAGCACGCCTGGAACGCGTGTGTAGTTAACGCTACCGAGGGTTCGAATCCCTCCCTCTCCGAAAAAATCGGATACGGCAATGGCATATCAGGTAATAGCCCGAAGATGGCGCCCTCAGACATTTGACCAGCTCGTCTACCAGGAACACATCACACGGACCCTCAAGAACAGTATCGCCCGCGGCAGGATATCGCATTCGTACCTGTTTACCGGAACGCGCGGTGTCGGCAAGACCACGACTGCCCGCATTCTGGCCAAGTCGTTAAATTGCGTCGACGGGCCGACGCCGGATCCGTGCGGCATATGTGAAAACTGCACCGAAATCAAAAACGGCAACTCGTTTGACGTTATGGAAATAGACGGGGCCTCCAACAACAGCGTTGAAAACATCCGCGAGCTGCGGGAAACAGTCCACTTCGCGCCGGTCAAGTCCCGCTTCAAGATCTATATTATCGATGAGGTCCACATGCTCTCAACGAGCGCATTCAACGCGCTTTTGAAGACGCTTGAGGAACCTCCGCCCCACACCATATTCATATTTGCAACCACAGAGATACACAAGGTTCCAGACACAATCCTCTCCCGTTGCCAGAAGTATTACTTCAAGAAAATAACACCCGAGGCGATAGTCGGCCATCTTCGTACAATCGTCGGGAAGGAAGAGAGTACCGTACCGGATGATACACTCTACGCAATCGCGCGGGCCGCAACCGGGTCCATGCGCGACGCACAGTCCCTGCTTGAACAGGTTATCGCCTTCTCGGACGACAATGCCGGCAGCGAAGCGGTAGCCACGCTTCTTGGCATCGTACCGCTGCAAAGCTACACCAGAATACTCGACACTGTACGGAAGAACACTCCGCAGGTACTCATCGACGAGGTCCACGCCGTAACAGGGAGCGGAGCGGACATATCTCGCTATGTCGACGGTTTCATCCAGACCCTCCGCGCTCTCCGTATGCAAAAGCACGGGATAACCGTGAACGCCAGCCTCGGCTATTCACCGGACGAGCTTGCTCTTCTAAACGAACGCGCCGCACAGTTCGCGGATGAAGGGCTGAGCGCACTGTTCTCCGTCTGTGCAGAGTTGACCGGACAGCTGAGAAGCGCCGAGCATGAAGATATTTATCTTGAGATGG
>CAZAHA010000295.1:0-2897 GCA_964484915.1 uncultured Leptospirales bacterium | reverse complement strand
ACTCGTCGCAGTAAAACGCCGGAATACGGTGTCCCCACCAGAGCTGGCGCGAGATGCACCAGTCGCGGATGTTGTACATCCACTCGTAGTATGTCTTAGCCCAGTTGCCCGGCACGAAGGTGATGTCGCCGTTTTCGACCACACGGATCGCCTCCTCGGCAAGGGGCTTGATCTTGACGAACCACTGTTTGGAGTAGTACGGTTCGACGATGGTATGGCAGCGGTAGCAGTGGCCTACCGAGTGGGCGTGCTCCTCGATCTTCTCAAGAAGGCCCTGTGTGTCAAGGTCATCGACAATACGCTTCCGCGCCTCGAAACGGTCAAGACCGCTGTACGCTCCCCCGTTTTCGTTGATGGTGCCGTTCTCGTTGAGGATGTTTATCTCCGCAAGGCCGTGGCGCTGTCCCATCTCGAAGTCGTTGGGATCATGCGCGGGGGTCACCTTTACAAGGCCGGTTCCGAATTCGGCCGAAACGTACTCGTCGGCGAATACCGGTATCTCACGCTCCATAAGCGGCAAAATGACCGTCCTGCCGATAAGGTCCTGGTAGCGTTCATCCTCCGGATTGACAGCGACCCCGGTATCTCCCAGCATCGTTTCCGGCCGGGTCGTGGCGACGGTTATGTGGGCGTCGGAGTCTTTTATTCTGTACCGTATATGATAGAGTTTGCCGGGTAGGTCTTTGTACTCGGTCTCGATGTCTGAGAGGGCGGTGTGACATCGTGGGCACCAGTTGATGATGCGGTGGCCCTGATAGATAAGGCCTTCCTTGTACAGCGTCACGAACACCGTACGGACCGCGCGGGAGAGGCCCTCGTCCAGGGTAAAGCGCTCACGGTCCCAGTCGCATGAGGCGCCGAGCCGTTTCAGCTGATCCTTGATGGTACCGCCGGACTTTTCCTTCCACTCCCAGACCCGTGCCTCGAACTCGTCGCGGGTCATGTCGTGTCTGGTTTTGCCCTCCTCTGCCAGGAGGCGTTCGACCACATTCTGGGTGGCGATACCGGCATGGTCCATGCCCGGCATCCAGAGGACCGATTTCCCCTTCATGCGCTGCCAGCGTACCAGGATGTCCTGGAGGGTGTTGTTCAGGGCGTGCCCCATGTGCAGCGAACCGGTAACGTTTGGGGGAGGGATGACTATCGAGTAGGGCTCCTTCGTGTCGGTTTCGTCTGCGTGAAAGTCTCCTGAACGCAGCCATATGTCGTACCATTTTTCTTCCACGGTCCCGGGATCGTATGTAGACGCAAGTTCCATCTTGTTATTCCTCATGATTGTCGGATAGTGTTTTTCAGGTTATGCTGACGCCGGCCCGGAAAGCTGTCGTACAGTACGGTGCCGTATCCGCGGCGGCGCGGAACGTCCGGGCGCAGGTACATAACTATTTTTGGGTGAGGAATCAGTGTCAAACCATTTTTCTGGAAGGACATTTGCCGGAATATCATCCGGTCATGATTACATATGAATGCTCCACCTGACAACGCTTGAAAAGGGGGACGGTTACCGCAGAATCGGCATCCCGGAATCTGGTCGTCGGGACCTGGAAACACAACGAAGCCGGGTGATTTTTACTTTTTTAAAATTTTCCCGAAAACTTTGCCTCCTTTGCAGTTATAACAGGAAAGACATTTTATGTGCTCCTTCTGCTGACCTGCATGCCAGCACCATAAACATATAAGACGGTATAGATAAAATGTACATTGAAAATATATATAAAAGGAAGTTGTGGAGTAATGTAAAAAGAAAAACTGCATGATAATGCAGCAGTACAGGTAAACAGTATAATATTTAATATATAATTATAACTTTACACGCAAAATTTATGCCGCAGGGCAGCATTTTTAAAAGAGGTTATTATGAAACAACTGAAGGTGTTAATGTTTGTATTCCTTTGCGTGTCATGGCTTTTCGGCTGCAGCAGCCAAGGTTCCGCTACCAAATTGCAAACCGAGAATATTGATAATGTCGATCCTGCAACCGGGGAACCCGTATCCGACAACGGTGAAGATGATGATGCAGGTGTGGATGAGTCATCAGAAGGTGAATCCAGCGATGACAGCAGTACATCTGACACTGACACGGACACTGACACGGATACGGATACGGGAAACAATGCAATACACAGTACACCGCTTGGAGAAACTGTATCACCCTCCCTTCTGAACAGTATAGAGAGCGACGCTACAGGACTTCATATAACTGAAGATTATGACGGTGACGGGCTGCCGAATGACCAGGAGGTTGTATCAAACAGGTTTGTTGCCGATTATCCGACGATTATTGCGCGCATCTCCCCTCCCATTACCATGGAAATCCGTGTGAGTTCTACCAGTGTAACTGAAAACCACTCGGAAACGGTTGAAGAGAGTGATTTTAACCGAACGATAGAAAACTGCATGGAGGATATCCAGTATAATGAGATCAGGGAGAAGACCTGTCCTCACGAGTATTCCGAGAGCAGCTCATACGGAGAAAGTGGTGAACACACCACCATGGAAAGTTCGAGCAGCGGCTCGGAAGCTGGTATTAGCCTGCCGATTTCCGGATTTGGCGAATTTGGTTTAAATGGCGGCAGCAGTGAGTCTGAATCTTCAAGTGATACCATCGCCTCCTCTTTGGAGGAGTCGTCTGCAAGTACCACGACACTCTTTCCCGAAGAGGATTTTATAGATAACCTGAGCCGTAACGGCCTGTCATACACCAATGATACGGTTGAGTCCTTAACAAGCAACGCAAGAAAGAGCGAGGTGCTGAAAAACACCGACACTATCGGTCCGAACGCTGGTGTGGTGCGGGCATCGCTCTACCTTGAGAATCCGAGTATCAACATGCCGGCGCGGATATCCAATGTGATCTGTACACTGACTTTCAGAACTCCAATGGGAGAATTCCTGCC
>CAZAHA010000294.1:0-2898 GCA_964484915.1 uncultured Leptospirales bacterium | reverse complement strand
GAGTGCAACCTTGCCAAGGTTGACGTCGCGGGTTCGAATCCCGTTTCCCGCTCATTAAAACCGGCCATATGGCCGGTTTTGTTTTTTTCGGCAAAACTGCTGTGATTGTGGACTCGGAAAAGCGCTTATTGCTGTCTGAGTGCGGTGCAGTACCGAAATAATATTTACAAAATAGCTATTGAATAAAACATGACTAAAAACGTGTTTTACAATGAGGTTCCCGTTGGAAGTTACAGAAAAGAAACTCGAAAACGCATCAGCCATGTTGCAGATAACCGTTCCGCAGGAAGAGATTGCGGAACAGTTTGAAAAGCAGTATCAGATAATCCAGAAAAACGCAAAGGTGGACGGGTTCCGCAAGGGCAAGGTTCCCATGGATATCATCCGGACCAGGTTCAAATCCAACGCGGAGCCCGACGTCATCGAGGCGCTGATCCGCGATAACTACCTGAAAGCGCTTGAAAAGCTCGACATCCGTCCGATAGACCACCCAAAATGCGACTTCGAATCTTTTGATCAGGATACTCCCTTCACATTTACCGCGATAGTTGACCTGTATCCAGAGGTTACCCTTGGCGAGTATACGTCGATCCCCGTAGAAGAGGCCAAGGTCACCGTATCGGACGCCGATATCATGCGCGAGATTGAGGCCATCCGTGAAAAACACGCGACGCTTGAGGTGCGTGAGGAGGGCGTTGTACAGAAGGGCGATCAGGTGACTCTCTCCGTATCCAGACTGAACCAGGACGGTGAAAAGGAAGATCCCAATCAGATGAACGTCATCGCAGGACAGAGCGACAAGCCGTACGAGTTTGACATCCATGTCGTCGGAATGGAAAAGGGCGGCGTGAAGGAGATAGACATCACCTATCCAAAGGACTACAGTACGAAACAGCTCGCGGGCGAGACCGTTCCCTATGTCGTTGTTGTTGATGAAATCAGCATCCGTCATCTCCCGCCACTCGACGATGAGTTTGCGAAGGACCTCGGCGAATACGAGACACTCGACCAACTCAAACAGAAAACCAGGAACGATATCGAGAAGTATGTGGAACAGCGTACGCGGGGCAACGCCAAAACCGAGATACTCCAGAAGATAATAGACAAATCGGCCTATGAGATACCCAACTCACTCATACAGCGTGAGAAGGAGTCCATCTTTAACCGGATGAAGCAGCGGTTCAATATCCCGTCCATAGACGATCCGGGCGTTTTTGCCGCACTCATGGGCATGGACAAGGACGGTTTTGACAACAAGCTCGCGGAAGAAGCGCGTCAAAGCATCAAGACAACACTGACACTCTCGGAGATCGCAAAAAAGGAAGAACTCGCCGTCACTGACGAGGAATATGACGCGCGGCTTGCCGAAATCGCATCACAGTATCAGAAGAGTGTGGAGGAGATCAGGGACCTTTTCCAGAAAAACGGTGCAGTGGACAACGTTAAGTCCGATATGCTTTTCGACAAGGCGATGGACTTTCTGTACGATAATGCGAAGGTGAAGAAAGGCAAGACAAAATCACTGGAAGATTTCATGAAACAATAATATGTCGCGTTACTTCAGCCCGTACGGGCCGGATATTTGTTGACGTTTTATGAAATTTGTGATACGTTACTGTAGGAACTGCGATTATATGTACAAAGAGACGATGCTCTTTACGGTCTGTTTATCGGAAAGGATGTGAACGTACACGGTAAAAAGGGATCCGGCATATAATCAACAGCACGTATTCAGACAAATATGAAAGTTGGCAGCGCCGTCTTATCTGTACGTTTGTTCAGCGTGCAAAAACTTCCATGTGTTGATACAAAATCACCGCATATAAAACGCAATCGGCGCGCCACATGTATGATGGTCCCGGACACCGGGTACGGTTTCGTCCGCGGCTAACAAAATAGTTCGGCACTCCCTCTGGATGTGCCGATAGGTATACTAAAGCGAAAGAGGATGCACTATGAGTCTTGTACCAATCGTCGTTGAACAAACCTCCCGGGGAGAGCGTTCATACGATATATACTCACGTCTTTTGAAGGACAGGATCATCTTTATCGGTGAACCAATCGATGACACTCTCGCGAGTCTGACTGTCGCACAGATGCTCTTTCTTGCGGCCGAGGACTCGGAGAAGGACATTTCGATGTATATCAATTCCCCCGGGGGTATCGTTACCGCCGGGCTTGCGATATACGATACCATGCAGTACATCAAGCCGGAAGTAGCCACACTCTGTATCGGTCAGGCCGCGTCGATGGCGTCTCTGCTATTGTGCGCGGGTGCTCCGGGCAAGCGCTCGGCGCTGCCGAACTCACGTATCATGATCCATCAGCCGCTCGGCGGATTTCAGGGACAGGCTTCGGACATAGAGATCCATGCCAAGGAGATCATCAACACCAAGGCAAGGCTCAACCAGATCATGGCCAGCCATACCGGCAGGCCGTTTGAACAGATTGAAAAGGATTCTGACCGCGACAATTTTATGACGGCAAAAGAGTCTCTCGAATATGGTCTGATAGACAGAATACTGGAACGGTAGCGTATGCTGCCATGCAGGGGGCATAATGGCAAGAAGAAGCAACAGCGATAAAGATAGAGAAAAAGAAGAAGAAACCAAACTGGTCTGTTCATTCTGCGGAAAGGACCAGGACATGGTCAGAAAACTGGTCGCCGGTCCTGGCGTCTATATCTGCGACGAGTGCATCGAACTGTGCAACGACATCCTTGAGGAGGACCTGTCGTACGACGCAAACATGCAGTCACTGGAAGAGATTCCCAAGCCGACGGATATCAAGTCGTATCTGGATCAGTATGTTATCGGTCAGGACAGTGCAAAGAAGGTTCTTGCGGTATCGGTCTATAACCACTACAAGCGTATCCTCTCCAACTCGAGTATCAAGAAG
>CAZAHA010000293.1:0-2909 GCA_964484915.1 uncultured Leptospirales bacterium | reverse complement strand
GAAGCCCCTGACCATCAGTTCTACCGGGTCGCCCATCGGGGCAAACTTGACAAGCTCGATCTCGGTCCCCCGGGTGAGGCCCATGGACAGAAGCCGCTGGCGGTAGGTTTCCGCTGTCTTTTCGTATCCGGTCACCACGGCCTTCTCCCCGATTTTCATATCCTTCAGTTTTTTCTGCATGATACACTCTCCTGTTATCCTGACACCTTCGCCGGAAGAATCCGCAGCAGTGTATTGATAATATTTTCTTTATCTGTCTTACAAAAGTTTGTTTGGACTAACTTAAACGGCAAAAAAAAGCTACTGTGTCGCCTCTGTCTGGATGATCTCTCCGGTTTCCGAATAATGGTCGAGCTGCCGCAAAAAATTCTCCCGGTCAAACAGCGGGTTGTTTTCCAGGAAAGAGAGCAGCGTCTCGAGCCGGGACTGGGTCTCCTTTCCGATCACATGTTCGATCCTGCAGGCGTCCTTCTCCGCTTGTGGCGCGGACACACCGAGATAGTTCTGGAGCAGGTTGCGCAGCAGGACCCGCTTGGTCTTCAGCCGCTTCGCCTCGTCCTCGCCCTTACGTGTGAGTCGGATGTCCTCATACCGCTCATGTTCGACCAGTTTCAGGTTCTTCAGCTTCTTTACGGCAAAGTTTGCCGATGATTTTTCCACGTCCAGCATGCCGCTGATGTCCGTGATACGGACGATCCCCTTTGAACGTTTGAGGTCCAGTATGGTTTCAAGATAGTCTTCAAGACTCGAACTGAGGTTCATCTGCCTCCCCTGCCATCCGTGCAGCAACGCCCATCGGCGGCATCCGGCTGTCATGTATAAGTTATAGCGTAGTAACTAAGTTTGACAGGTATAACATTTCGGTTGTATTGACAAGTATTTTTTACCGACAGGGATTTACAGAAGAAAACTCCGCCCGCAATATATACGGGCGGAAGGAGATATTTAGGAATAGGATTCTTCTGATGTTCACTCTTCCCGCAAGATATGCGGGCAAAAAAAGCGGGGCGTTACTGCTGCCGCGAAAAGACAATGAGAGCGTCTGATCTTGCACCAATGCCGTTAGAAGCTGTACACGCATCCCGTGTAGACGGTTCGGGGCCTGACGGGACCGTACATATACCCGGCCGGGCGGTCCGTTCCCTTTCCCACATCGTCCTGATACGCGTTTGTTATATTGTTTACGCCGCCGTAGAACGAAACGTTCCTGCCCTCATGTGCGTAGGTATACGCCAGCCTTGCCCCAAGGACGATGAAACTGTCGGTTTCAACAAACTCGCCCGCATCTCCCTCGTCCTCCTTGAACACGTGGCTTGTACCGATATACTGTGCGGAAAGGTCAAGCTCCAACGCATCATAGAAAAACTGGAGCATGGTATTGGAGTTGAAATCCGGCATCTTGTTCATGTACTCATCGCCGGAATCGGGCATATCGGCCTGCTGCCAGGTCATCGCGTGGGAAAGGACCGCGAGTGAGGTATACGACACCATCAGTTCCGTTGTGGCTCCGTAGACACTTGTCTCACCATCGGCATTTTTCCGGTAATAGTAGTTGGAAGTGCCCCGCGTTTCGACATTGTCGTAGTCGACATACATCGCATCAGTGATGCTGGTATAGAAACCACCTACATTCGCGTCGAAGTCAAACGACCCAAGCTCGAGATCATACCCGACGTCGCTCGAAAAGCTGATTGAGCGCTCCTCTTTGAGATCATCCGCGTTCTCGATAACGTGCTGCGTCGATGAATCACCCGCAAGACCGACCTCGATGTGGTAGTCCTCGTCAAACACCTGGGGAGCCAGAAAACCGGTGGAAACCGATGATCGCCAGCGCAGGTCAGGAGTGAACTTTACGATACCGCTCGCCCTGGGGCTGAATACCATCGAGTCCAGTTCGCTGTGCTTGTCTCCGCGGATACCGGCCAGTACTTCAAAAAAGGAACCAACATAGTTGTACTGTCCGAAAACACCGATATTGGTATACGTGTTTTCAGTCTCACGGTCTATTCCGAGGTTCTCGTCGGCGACGAAGTCGCTGCTGTACGATCCCCCGGCGGTCACCAGGTGTTCCCTGCCGAAATGCATGTGCACATCGGTGCCGACAACATGAAAATCGTTGTCCGTCTTTCCATTATACTGCAGGTTTTCCGCAAGCTCCGTGTCCGTTTCCGGAGACGGCGATCCCGGCCCGTAGTACGTTTCCCTGTCCGTCAGCGCAAAGGCATAATAGACCGAATAGTCCAGAAGGTCGCTCGCCCTGTGTCTGAAGGTGATGTCGCCGGAGGAACGGTTGGTATCGACCTGCTCGCAGATGTCCGTCTTCTCCGGAACAACATGAAACCTGTTTCCGCCGCGCCGATGCTCCTGTGCGGCAAACAGGCTGTACTCGAGCTCCATGGAATCGGTCAGCGACACGAAACCGTTTGCACCGCCGGACTGTGAGTTCAGCGCGGGCAGGTCCGAGTAGTCATCACCGTTGGCATCCCAGTGGTCCTGGCCGCCCTTGTTGGCATAGACGATGACCCCGGCCTTGCCGTCACGCGAGACGTGTGTCGCGTCCGCGTCGACGCTCCACACAGGCGAATCCGGCGTCTCCAGAAAACCGTACCGGTAGCCGATGCTGGCGCCGCCTGCTACTGGTTTCTTCATTATAACGTTGACGACGCCTCCCACGGCTCCGGAGCCGTAAAGCGCCGAGCCGCCGCCGCGGACTATCTCGACCCTGTCGACAGCAGATACGGGTATCTGCTGGAGAAAGTATACGCCGGACAGACTTGATACGACCGGCCTGCCGTTTACCAGTACTCGGGTATAGTTACCACCCAGCCCGTTTAGACTTATGGTATTTGCCGCACAGCTCTGGCAATTGTTCTCGACGACGCCTCCGAGCTCCCCATTGAGTGCATAAA
>CAZAHA010000292.1:0-2917 GCA_964484915.1 uncultured Leptospirales bacterium | reverse complement strand
GTCAACCGCGTTCATGTCTGTCTGTTTTTCGCTTGCGCTGTCCCTTTCGTCCTATACGCAGATCCCGCTTTCAACAGGCATGTGCATCATACTGCCGCATATCATGGAGTATAATCTGACGACATCGACGGGGAAATATGTCCAAATCGCGAAGGTAATGGACGAGAACGTGCGGGAGATAACGGTTATTGAGGCCGCGATCAAGGCGGTTGAGGCGATACGGAAGGTGACCTCGGATATAGACATACCGCAACGGCTGTCGGAATATGAGGTGTCAAAGACGCTCTTTAACAAGATATCGTCGGTCGCGTTGACCTATCCGTTTATAAAGCATTCACCACGGACGCTCTCCCGCGACGAACTGGAGACGATCCTGATAGCAGCATTTTAAAGGTGTTCCCCGGGCGGGGTGAAGGAAAAACCGTTACAGCGCCCTGTATTGGCTAACGTTTTGCTTTAAGAGATCGTATGAAGCTCATCGTGTGAAAAAATCTGGTCTATGTCCAATATAACGATAAAACCGGAATCTATCTTCGCGATTCCGATGATATATTTTCCCGATATACCGCGTACTATTGGCGGAGGCGGTTCAATGTCCTTCGAGTCTATCCTGACAACATGGCTTACCGAATCTATTGCCAGACCGGCCTTTTTGTTGTTTATTTCAACGACAACCGCACGAAGATTGTCGCCCTGTGACTGGTCACGGATCCCGAATTTGGTACTGAGGTTGATGATCGGTATGACCTGTCCGCGGAGATCAATAACGCCGAGGATGTAATCTGCAGACTTGGGAAGCTTCGTAACCTTGGGAAGCTTCAGAATCTCCTGTACCTTCAGTATTTCAAGACCATACTCCTCTTCGCCTATTTTAAAGCAGACAACCTGCATGGATGTGATCTCTTTTTTTTCCTTGTTCTTCAGCATAGTACCATCCGTACGGAAGTTATTGGGCATGTAACCGTCTTGGCCGGTCCTTCTCCCGTAGGCTGACGGAGGGTGCCGGTCACGGTATTCGTGGCAATGCTATCAGTATATATTCATATTTTCAAGAATAAAATGCGCGGTAAAGCGGATTGCACCCTGTACATTGCCGTCTGCATGGTATCAGTAGATATAATAACCGTAGATATACGCGGCCAGTCCCGATATGACAAAGAGAAGTATCTTGAAGAAAATCGGCTCCCGCTCGCGCACGAACATGTCATAGAGACCGAGAGAAATACCGTACACCGACAAAAACATGCCGAGATACTGGAAATTAAACAGAAAAACGTACAGGATCGCGCCGATTCCCCCGCCTATTGCAAGGTCCAGAATGTCGTGCAGGCCAAGCCGCTTGCTCTTGTCGAACGTGCCGAGTATCGGCTCCTTTTCCTTTGTTTCCTGACGGAAATACCGCCGCCTGGTCTTTTCTATTTCCTGCTGACGGACCTTGTCGCGGATCTCCTTTCTAAAATTATGGAGTCCGTAGTTTTCTCCGATTATCCGAAGGACTTCCTTGTTGGGTATCGAAAGTATCACAGGAGCCAGGGCGGAAAACTTGCCGCTGAGGTCGGTCAAACGGCCTGATGCTAGGTTTTTCTCCATAAGGATGGTGCCGTCTTCGATTGACGAGTAATAAGATACACCGCCCTCATCGGCCGGTTCATAATAGATGCGTACCTTCTTGGTCTTCGTGTTATAGTCAAGACGGATATAGTTACCGTCAGCGTCATTGGTATACAGCGCCCGCTGGTATCCCTTTATTTCGGAAGGCCGCCGCTTCCAGTTGGGTTTGCTTGAAGCACCGCCGACGACCTCGTTTTTGTTGTGTGACAGTTGTCTCATCTGTGACGTACCCGGCTGTTATATTTTGAGGAAGCATCGTATACAACGCTGGCTTGATCTGGTATATACAAAAAGAGATTGTCTCGTACGACAATCTCTTTTAAAAGACACTACTTTTTCTTGTGGCGGTTCATGCGCCTTCTTTTCTTACGCTTGTGATTTGCGATCTTTTGCCGCTTTTTCTTCTTTCCGCAGGGCATTGTATTTCTCCTTGTTACTCACTATTCCAGATTATCGACATCTTCATCGGAGGACTGTTCCTGAGCAGTATTTTCAACTTCGGCTCTCCTGTCAAGCCCAAAAGGATACCCGCTCATTCCCTGCGGGAGTATAACCTGAACGTTCTCTCCGAGCTTTTCGATGTACATGTACTTCAAAAGGTCGGGATTCTGGGAAATCAGATCGGAAATCTTCTGGAGCTCCCCGTAATACTGTTCGGTCTGGATCTTTTTTACATCGAGTGAATGCTGTATGGTTTCGACCTCTATTGCATGACGGCGGCGCAGTTCCAGAAGATCGTCTCTGAGCGATATGCCGTACTGGTACATGTCATCGTCAGGAATCCGCGGAACCGTCTCCTCGCTAATTTGCGTTATGCGTACACCATATTGTTCGCCGCCCTTTCGTACGCGGGTCAGAAACGTGCTTTTTAGTCCGGTCCAGTCCTCCTGTATACGGTCCGGGAAATAGCCCTCTGTTACATAATCCGACATCAGCTCGGTAAACGCGTCACTTGCAAGCTGGGTAACGGCACTTTGTATTATCTTTTCGGGTTCGCTCATGAATGATTTTGTGGGGTTAAAATCGTCCTCCTCGAGTTCATAGTAGACAGAGATGCCGTACCGGATGGTATAGACGGGATCATCCAGCAGCGTCAGCTCGGGAAGAGGCACAGAGACGTCTACCGAGAACGATCCTGTTGTGTCTATCGGATAGAGTTGAACCCGGCCCGGTATGATCATGTACGGTATGATGTTCCATCCCGTTGTACATGAGTAGAGCAGCCTGTCTTCCTGCGTGGCGAAAACGATGAGAAGCTGCTCTTCCGGTACGAATTTTACCGTCTGATAGGCTCCGTATCCGATTC
>CAZAHA010000291.1:0-2934 GCA_964484915.1 uncultured Leptospirales bacterium | reverse complement strand
GGGATCGGTTTTGGGCAATTGCGGCGGCGATGCGTATCAAATGGAAATCTTCACGGTCCTTAACCATGCTACACCGGAATCCCACGGCATAGAGGCGCTGTGGAAAGAAGAGGGCATAACACTGGACAAGGCTAACGCATTTTACTGCGCTACGGGATGGCGCGGCAGCGAGGCATTTTCGAATGCATATCTCATGAGCTGGCCGGACGTTGCATTATACGACGGCGGCTGGTCCGAGTGGAGCAGCGACGAATCGAACCCGTATGATACCGGCGAACCGGGATAATGAAACAAGGAGCTGATTATGTATTTCAGGGAAGGGGCCGTTCTCGAACATTCACATGTAACGACAGACAATTTTCTTCAAGAAAGCGGCAAAGAAGAAGCGGTAGAGCAGTTGCGTCTATCATTGGCGCTCACGCCGAAGCGAATCTCAAGCATGTTTTTTTATGACGATAGAGGATCAAAACTCTTTAAGGAAATTACAGAGCTGCCCGAGTATTATATTCCCCGTACGGAAATACCGCTGATACGCCAGGCGGCAGCGGCGATGGCGCCCCGGCTGAGTGACGTAGACATCATCGATCTTGGAAGCGGCGACTGTACCAAGATATCCGTTTTTCTCAACGAGATCCCGCGGACGCAGCTCCCATCCGTCCGATACATCCCGGTCGATGTAAGCTTTAGCGCCATAGAAGATTCCGCCGAAACACTCTCGCATTCATTTCCCGACATCAGTATCCGCGGCGCGGTCGCCGATTTTGTAAAACAGTTTGACCAGATAAAAAGCAGCCGCCGGTGCGTGTTCTGCCTCTTCGGCAGTACACTGGGGAATCTGCCGCGTCATCTTGCGGTTGATTTCTGTACGCGGCTCGGTGCACATATGCGCCCGGGAGACGCGTTCCTTCTCGGCGTGGACATGGTAAAAGACCGCGCGGTGCTTCACAGTGCATATAACGACTCGTCGAGAGTGACCTCCCGGTTCAACCTCAATATACTGCGGGTAGTCAATTCCATTCTCGGTTCGGACTTCAACCCAAAGCATTTTGCACACAGGGCGTTCTTTAACGAGGAGCAGTTGCGGATCGAGATGCATCTGGAAGCGCTGCGCGACATGACGGTCACTTGTACGGTTACCGGGGACTCCCTTTTTCTCGACAAGGGCGAGACGATCCATACGGAAAATTCACACAAATTTACAAAAGAGCTGATCCGCGACCTTGCCCGGAGTGCGGGGCTTGGGATCAGTGCGGTACATACCGATGCAAACGAATGGTTTTCACTTGTACACCTTGAAAAACAGCAGTAAGGCCGATCTTTCCCGGCTTCGTCAGGACTTCCCCCTGCTTGGGACCAGGGTAAACGGCCGAGATCTTGTATATCTTGACAACGCGGCGACAACGCAGAAGCCGCGTCCGGTGATCGACGCGGTGCGCGATGTCTACGAAACGTTTAACAGCAATATTCATCGGGGCGTTCATTACCTGAGTTCTGCGGCAAGCGATGCGTATGAGAAGTCCCGTGAAACGGTGCGGTCATTTGTCAATGCGCCGTCGGTAAACTGTATCGTTTTTACGGCCGGGACCACCGACTCCGTGAATCTGGTCGCCTACTCGTACGGCGAGGCATTCGTCCGGCCCGGCGACGAGATCATCGTAACCGGCATGGAGCACCATTCAAATATCGTACCGTGGAAAACCATGTGCGACAGCAGGGAGGCGGTGTTGAAGGTATTGCCTGTCAATCGGGACGGTATGCTCGATACTGCGGCCCTCGACGGACTCATGACTGAACGGACGAAGCTTCTTGCCATTACCCATGTGTCCAACGTGCTCGGTACCGTCAATCCGGTAAAAAAGATCATACGAACGGCGCATGAGCACGGGATCAGGGTGCTGGTTGACGGGGCGCAGGCGGTCCAGCATTTCCCGGTGGACATGCTGGACCTGGACTGCGACTTCTATGTGTTTTCAGGCCACAAGATGTACGGGCCCAACGGAACAGGTGTGTTGTATGCAAAGGAAGAACTTCTTGAGGAAATGCCGCCGTATCGTACAGGGGGCGGCATGATAGCGGATGTCTCTTTTGACCGCGTTACGTACGCAGAGCTTCCGTATAAATTTGAGGCCGGTACTCCCGATTACCCCGCGGCTGTGGGGCTTGGCTGTGCCGTGAGGTATCTGTTAGACGCAGGGATGGATACCGTACGCGACCATGATGTTCAACTTATTGAGTATGCGGTCAACGCCCTGACGGATGTGGACCAGGTAACGGTCTACGGAAGTCCGGATTTGAGGTCGGGTTCCGTATCGTTCAATATCGACGGCGTCAGCTCCTATGATACGGGGGTGATTCTTGACCGGCTGGGGATCGCGGTCAGGACCGGTTCCCACTGTGCCAGGCCGCTTCTGGACAGTCTCGGTATAGCGGGAACGGTAAGGGCCAGCTTTGGTTTGTACAATACACCCGGTGAAATTGACATTCTTGTTGAAGGCCTGCACAAGGCAGTATCAATGCTTGCATAGGAAGGAGCGGACATGAGCATGCAGCAAAAGCAGCAGAAGGTCGTCGAGGAGATATCGAAATGCGGCGAATGGTTTGAGGTGTACGAACACATCATCCGTCTGGGAAAGGAGCTTCCGCCCCTGGCCCCCCGCTACAGGACGGATGAGAACAGTATATCCGGATGTCAGTCCAGTGTGTGGATCGTGCATGAAGTGCATGACGGAACCCTCTACTATTCTGCCGACACCGACGCATTAATCACACGGGTCAGCATTGCCCTGGTTCTCTCCGTAATAAACGGCAGCAGCCCGGCAGAGATCGTCCATGCCGACCTCGGGTTTCTGGACACGGTCGTCCTCAGTACCCATCTTCCCCTATTCCCTGCAACCCGACGCACGTCAATTCTCGCCCGGAGCCGATCAACGCCAC
>CAZAHA010000290.1:0-2936 GCA_964484915.1 uncultured Leptospirales bacterium | reverse complement strand
CACTGTTGGATAAACTCGATCAGCAGGTAAAAAAATACAAGGAGAAGCTCCAGGACCGCAAGGGGAGAGAACGGTCATTTGTACCAATCATAGACCTTGATTCTGAGGGATACGAAAACATTACCCTGGTTGAAGGCACGAAAAAGCCACTGGACCTCAAGGAGGCCTATCTTGAGATGAAGATGGACAACAGTGATTATCTTCTCTTTCGAAACGATATACGGTCCGACATCAGCGGTATCGGGTACTCCCTGCTGTATACGACAGACGGTACATATTATGTTGTATCGGCGGATGACGAAAACGTTGACAAAAACAACATCGCCTCAAATTTCTCTTTTTATACCATGAAGATTATCGAAGACTCGGATACCGACCCGCAGATCAAACTGGAAAAGCACGACGGCATGCTGAGCAGCCAGAACGTATCACAGGCGCTTCAGACCTTTGACGGCAATGCAGACGATCTGTACGTGTTCTATAACACGGAGATTCAGTCGCTTGGACTCATCAAGAAGAACGGTAACGGAATCGAGCTTGCGATGCCGGCCCGGTAGACACGATGGCCCACAAAATCTACCTGAAAGATTTACTGGACAATCCGGGTGACATCGATCTGCAGCTTACCTCCGTCACGGCGGACAGGGGCCTTCGCAAGGAGATAACCCACCCGGATGTCAACCGGCCCGGACTTTCCCTGGCCGGTTTTTTCGATTATTTTGCCTATGACCGTATCCAGATTTTCGGCAGGGGGGAGTCCTCCTACTTGAGGAGCCTTTCCCATTCTGACGCCATGGAACGTCTTGAGGCGTTCTTTACCTATGACGTCTTCTGCTGCATATTCACACACGGTGAGGAGCCGACCGATATTTTTGTTGATTTTGCGAAAGCCAATAATACACCTGTACTGATAACAGAGATATCGACAACGAGGTTCATCAGTTATCTGAATCATATCATCTCGTCAGCGCACGCGCCAGAACGGGCGGTACACGGCACACTGGTCGATGTCTTCGGTCTCGGTGTTCTCATAATCGGGCACAGCGGTGTTGGAAAGAGCGAGACTGCGCTGGAGTTGCTGGAGCGCGGTCACCGGCTTATCGCAGACGATATCGTAAACGTAACCATCATACAGGATTCGCTCCTGGTAGGTGAGGGCTCGAAGCTGATCAAGCACCATATGGAAATTCGGGGCCTGGGGGTACTGAACGTTCGTGACGTATTCGGCATACGGTCTGTCAGGAACCGAAAGCGTATAGAGCTTGTGGTGGAACTTGAGGACTGGGACGGCGACACACAGTATGACCGGTTCGGACTTCATGATAATTATTACAATCTTCTGGGCATCAATGTGCCGTATGTGCTCATACCGGTACGGCCCGGCAGAAACATTCCCATACTTATCGAGAGCGCCGCGCTTAACCAGCGCTTGAAAAAGATGGGGGTTTATTCCGCGAAGGAACTGGACGACAGAATTATCGAGTGGATGAAAACGGAGAATGCCAATGGTAGAAAAAAAGGTAACGATTCAGGGTGATTCCGGAATACATGCCCGTCCGGCGACGATGCTTGTGAAGACTGCCGGAGAATACAGTTGCGATATACATATTGTCAAGGATGATGTTGAAGCAAATCTCAAGTCCATCATGAATGTTCTGGCGCTTGGTTTGACCGGCGGTACCGAGATCGTGATCCGCGCGAACGGTGAAAACGAAGAGGGCGCAGTCGAACGGATCGTGGGTATGATCGAGAGTGACTTCGCAGAAATCAAATAATCGTATAAACGGCATGAGTGGTGAATAACGGCAGCGATAAAAAAAACCGGATACAGGATGTTCTCGTCCTTTTTTCGCTGCTGATCCTGTCCACGATCCTCATACTGGGACTCCTGCCAAGGGAAAAGTACGGTACGACATCCATCAACACTGTCTTCTTCAACATCGTCATGATGATCCCGGTGATCATCGCCGTCTACTTTATCGTCATCAGCTTCAGGAGACGGGTCAGCCGCGACCTGTACCATGTCTCCACGACGATCCGTACCAAACTGATGCTTGCGCTTCTCTTTGCGGCTATCGTCCCGACGCTTCCCATAACACTCATTTCCAACAATATCATCAACAGGACACTCTCGGAGCTCTTCAATCAGAATACCCAGGAGTCGCTGACCAGTGCGCTTGATATGTCGCGGAGCGTCATCGACGGCGAGGCTGATACAGTCGTACGCAGTGCCAGACTGTACGGCGAAGCGGCCGATTCCGGCATCATCGACATGAGATCGGAGGAGTCCAGTCGCTTAATCCGCCAGATATGCACGGGGCAGGGTGTGGGATACAGCCTCTTCGAGGCCGACACTGCCGGCTACTACAACAGCGTCCGACCGGTCTTTCCGAAACGGGACAGCGTGACGTTCGTTGAGGATTTCATTTCACTCGTCAATCTGGATGAACCCGCACGGTTGTATCGTGTGAAGTATGACGACAGGACCTATGTATTGTCGTTCTACCGTGCGGCGCCCTATGTTGCCGTATTTTACCGGATGATTCCCGCGTCGTTGTTCAAACAGGAACTCAACTTTGAAAAATCCAAGGTACGGTATGAACAGCAGACGTTCATCATGCCCCATATACAGGACGCGGTAGGGCTTGTTCTTCTTGTGCTGTCGATTATTATCATCATCATGTCGGTTGCGCTTTCCTTTTTTCTTGCGCAGAGCATCACGCGGCCCGTATACAAGCTCGTAGATGCGTCGCGGAGGATCGCCGCCGGAGACTTTTCTATCCGACTGCAGCGGAGCGCATCGGACGAGATGTCCCTTCTTTTTAAGTCGTATAACGAAATGGCCGAGAAGCTCACCGAAAGCAGAAAGATCATGATGCACAACCAGCGGCTTGAAATATGGAAGGAGGTCGGGTCAAAACTGCTCCATGAGATCA
>CAZAHA010000289.1:0-2962 GCA_964484915.1 uncultured Leptospirales bacterium | reverse complement strand
GGCGTCGGGATCGGTGGCCGCATACAAAAGGGGAAGGGCACCCCGTTCCGTCGGCATGGCCATCGCGTTATACAGGGAAATTATCATGCGGTCCAGAAGGCTTAATGATTCTTGCGGTTGGGTCTTGCGTAAATGTGACTTCGCAACACCAGGATGAGCGCTCAACGCTACGGCATCGATGCCGTTTTTCCGGAGTTTTTCGTCAAGAGAGAATGCCAGCATGATAACGGCGAGCTTGCTGTCTCCGTAGCATATCCATTTGTTGTAGTTATTTTCTGTAACGGTTGTATCAATGTTCATTGTGCCGAGCTTCTCCGCGAAGCTCGATGTCGTTACTATCCTGCCTCCCGGCGACCGTTTAATCAGCGGCATCAACCTTCCCAAAAGTGCAAAGTGTCCGAAGTGGTTAACGCCCATCTGCATCTCAAAACCGTTTTCCGTCCTGGAAAGCGGAGGAGCCATGATGCCGGCGTTGCACATGTAAATATCTATTCTGCTGTATGTCTCCAGAAGTGTTTCAGCACACCGTCGTACCGAGTCAAGATTTCCCAGGTCGCACATGACGATATCTATCTCTGCATTCGGGTATAGCTTGAGTACGTCTGCGCGGGCTGACTCGGCCTTTTTCATATTACGGCAGGCCATAATAACACGGGCACCTTTCTGTACAAAGGCAATCATCAGATTGTATCCTACACCCGCGTTGGCGCCTGTAACAAGGACGGTCTTTCCGCTCTGATCCGGCATATCTTTTCTGTTCCAGTTTTTTTTCATATGTACACCTCCAAAATATATAATACAGGGTGTGGTGTCCTGCTGCCTTTGAATCAGGACATCACACCGTATTGTGAAATACTGCATTGTTAGCATGTCCATATACGGTTATGGGAAACACCTGTCTAAACATCCTGTCGATTAAGCATTGTTCAGTGAATTTAAAATGACCACGGGTCAACTGTCAAGGAGATTCCGGGATATTGTATGCAAACAGGCAAAAGCTGCAGATCTACGGATGTTCTCATGTAGTGTGTTCCATGGGGTCAGTAACAATTTTTGTAAAGGATTGAGAACACACCATACATGAAAACGATGAACGCATTCTGGTCCATGAAACACCCAGTCACATGTGTTGATGCCGGAATATGGTGGCTGGGACCCGACGTCAAATAGACAGTAACATTTCCCAAAAACTGTTTGTAACCCGTTATTCTTGCTGTATGACTGGAATAAATCCGGTTTATATGAAGAAGCGGATCCTGCGGAACGAAAACAAAGAGGTGTACACATGAAGACGCTGGAAGAGCTGCGGACGTTTTATGAGACGGTACTGATTGATGACCTTACGGTACTGGAAAAAAAGCGGAAGGCGGTGGTCAAAAAGGTACTGATATCGGCGGCCGCCATATCGACAGCCGTTCTTGCCGTTGCGGGAATACTCCTTGTTTTTTTACAGGGGGAGGATCTGATGTTCCTTGTCTTTCCTGTGGTTATCGGTGTCATGGGTATACATTTTGCGGTCGGGCGCCTGTCAAGAAACTATGTAAGCAGCTTCAAACAAAGCATCATATCATCCTTGGTAACGTTCGTTGACCCTGATTTGCAGTACGATCCACAGGCGTACATTCCAGTGGATCTCTTCAAATCAAGCGAACTTTTCAGGCGACGAATCGACCGCTACCGAGGTGATGATCTTGTGTGGGGAAGGGTCGGTGAAACTGCAATCAGATTCTCGGAGCTCCATGCCGAATACAAGACAACAACGACCGACAGTAAGGGCAGGAGAAAGACACACTGGCATACTATCTTCAAAGGACTTTTTTTTATCGGTGATTTTAACAAACCGATTAACGGTCAGACGTTTGTTTTACCGGATACGGCCGAAAGAATTTTCGGAAGCTACGGGCAGATCTTTCAGTCGTATAATAAAACATTCGGAGAGCTCATCAGGCTGGAGGACCCGGATTTTGAAAAGGAGTTTGTGGTATATGGGACCGATCAGATTGAAGCACGCTATATACTGACCACGAGTCTCATGGCACGGATAACGGATTTCAGGAGAAAGGCCGGCAAACGGATTTACCTGGCGTTTATCGGATCGAATCTGTTCATAGCCATCAGCTTCAGCCGTAATCTTTTCGAGCCGCGCCTTTTCAAGACGGTTCTTGATTTTTCGCCGGTACAGGAATACTTCGAGGACATGCGGCTCGCCGTCGGTATTGTTGAGGAACTCAACCTGAATACACGGATCTGGAACAGATAGGGGCGGATCGATGAAGGTCGGCCGTTTGTGTGCAGCATATTGCCGTGCAGAATGCCTCATCATCAAAACACCCCAGCACATGGCAATCTTTCCATGTACATGCAGTAGTTTTTCTGGATTTCTGCAGTCCGGATAACATAACCGTACAATCGTCTCCGATTGACCAAAACGGTGAGGAGTGCTGTTCTGTCCAAACTTATGTGACATAATATTGTTGACAGAGAGTGCAGGCTGTCATACCGTACCGAAGACAGATACTGATGATTGTCCCGTACTCTTCCGGGCCACTCTGTACCGTGGGCTTTGGATTACTGAGTCGTTCAAACCGGTGCTCGGGTATATCTGAGAAAGATTACGTCACATGTGTATACATGTACAAATTATTTGACTTGACATTCCGCACGTTAAATGATATATTGTATATCTCGGTATATATAAACGGAGTGTGGGCATCACAAAGGAGTGTGACTATGAACATCTCGGCTGACGGTATACTGGGTATCGCTCACAAAATCAACCTGAAAAGAACTTCGGCAAAGAATAACCAGCAGTCAGACGCCGCCAGGTGCAGGGCAGACTCTGTTCAGATCCGGTCCCGGCTTTCGGGCCGGCTTCCCGCCATCTAGCACGATCTCCGTCAGCTTTAGGATTCCCTGGACAGGACTCAAGTCATCCGCTATCATCCTGTCGCACCGCGCGCGG
>CAZAHA010000288.1:0-2962 GCA_964484915.1 uncultured Leptospirales bacterium | reverse complement strand
GTCGTGGGAGCATGCAGCGAGTCACGCGGATTCAGTCAAACACTACCGGAAGCGCAAAACGCCCGCGTCCCATACCGACCGGATACGGATCACCCATGTCAACCTTGAGGTATCGTCACTTTTTACGCCGCTTCGCACAAACACGGTACGTACGACGTTCGGGCTGAAGAGGGACATGCACGGAATCTATTTTGCCAGCAACAAGAAGCGCATCAACGATGATTATGTTGTCTTCGTGGATGAAAACGCCCCTCCGGTTGAAGAGAAGGAAGACATACCGCATGATCTCTACCGCTCCCTTCCAAAGACGGTAACGCAGCGTACACGCGAGTTGACCGCGCGCATAACGTCCGAAAGTGATGACGCCGCACGAAGCATCCAGGAGCACCTTACCGAAACGTATTACTATACGACAACCGTCACCAATCAGACAGAATACGCCGATTTTGCGGACAGCTTTCTTTTTGAACAGAAGAAGGGGTACTGTACACACTTTGCCACGGCGGCGGCTGTCATGCTGCGTATCGCGGGACTCGAAAGCCGGTACGTGGAAGGATTTCTCATGGAGGAAAACCGTAACGAGGCGGGCGTCTATACGGTGACAAACTCCATGGCACACGCCTGGGCAGAGTACAGGAAGTCCCCGGGAGATCCCTGGATGATTCTTGAGACCGTTCCGCTCGACATGCGTGACATACCCGACACCGGTTACTGGGTTCTCCGCTACATGATGGAGTATGAAAATGAGCTGCAGGACGGGTACTTTCGCGACGGCATGGAAGAACCGGTAAAACGGCGGAAGCTTCCGCGATTCCCGCTGCCGAAGGTGTTTCCATTTGGAACGGTTCCTGAAACAGCCGTACTTCTCACGGTTACTGCCGGACTGATCGGCACCGTATGGCTTATCCTCACATTGAGGAACATGGTCAGGCGGCACCTGCTCTTTCAAAAAAGAAGCACCGCGCCGCTGTACCGCTTTGTCAGAATAAGGCTTGAGCGCTTCGGCTACTGCCGTTCACGCTGCCAAACGTTGAACGAACTTGCGCAGGGTATCCATGAACGAGAGCTGAAGTTTCCGCTGGAGCGTCTCTTTACCGCATACCAATACGAGACATACGGAGGCGTGTCTGTCGGCGGATTCACGCGGCGGGACCTCACGCAGATTCAGCACTTCCTTAAAAAAAAGAACCGTCTCCTGTATACACTGCTCTTTTTCATTTGGTGAATCCTTTTATACCGGAGCCTGTCTGTGTCCGGTACTGCAGGAGATAGAGACGGTAATAGGTCTCGCGCCTGTTGAGCAGCTCGGTGTGGGTGCCCTGCTCGATAATTTCTCCATGATGCATAACCACGATCCTGTCGCAGTGCTTGATTGTAGAGAGCCTGTGCGCAATCACGATTGAGGTCTTGTTTTCGAGGATCCGGTTGAGCGTATCCTGGATGAGGATCTCCGTCTCCGTGTCGATATTGGATGTCGCCTCATCGAGGACGAAGATGTCGGGATCGTACGAGATAACACGCGCGAACGAAATGAGCTGCCGTTCGCCGAAGCTGAGCGACATACCCTCCTCGGACAGGACGGTATCGAAACCGTCGGGCAGTTTTTCGATAAAGCCGGAGCAGTTGGTGTACTCACACACAGTGTCAAGCTCCGCAGAGCTCTCCGATCTTCCAAGAAGGATGTTGCGCCTGACCGTGTCCGAAAAAAGGGTGACGTCCTGCTGCACGACACCGATGGCGCGTCTGAGCACGGCAAGCGGGACCGTGCGGATGTCGACCCCCTGTATCCTGATTGTCCCGTTCTCAACCGGATAGAGCCGTGAAAGGAGGCTGATTACCGTGGTCTTTCCGCAGCCGGTGTGCCCCACAAGCGCAACCGACTCGCCGTGACATATCTTCAGGGTAAAGTTCTTCAGCACCGGCTCGTCGTCGTTATACGCAAAGGTGACGTTGTCGAACTCGATCAGATACTCGCTCTCGCGGGACATCAGCTTTTCAAATGTCAGTGCCGGATCAGCGTCAGGCTCCTCCGGTTCGTCCAGCAGGTCGAAGATCCGTTCGGATGAGGCCATCGCCGACTGCATGATGTTGATCTTCTCGGCTATGTCCTGTATCGGCTGAAAGAACTTCTCCAGATACGAGATGAAGACGATAAGCGTACCAAGCGAGAGCGCACCACCGATGACGAAGCGGGAACCGATATAGACGATGATACCCAGTCCTGCGAAGCGGATGAAGCTGATAATCGGATTGAAAAGCGAGTTTACGAACACCTGGTTTTCTGAAGCCTTGAAATATGCGTTGTTGTCGGACACAAATTTTTCATTATACCGGTCCTGCCGGTTAAACTGCTGAATGACGGTCGCGCCGGTGATCGTCTCCGAGAGCCGCGCATTCACCGATGCGAGTGCCTCCCGTACACGGCGAAACGCGCGGCGCATCCGTACACGGAACCCCAGCGATACAGCGATGATGACCGGCATGAGCAGAAGCGTTACGCCGCCGAGACGCGGATTGAGGACAATGAGCACCGATATGATGCCGGTCAGGATGAAGATGTCCTTGAAGATGTTGATGAATACGGCAGTAAAGAACTCCTCTATGTTGTTGATGTCGTTGGTCAGCCGGGTGACAATCTTTCCGGACTTGTGCGTGTCGAAATATCTCATGGGAAGCATGGAAACATGGGAGTAAAGCGCCATCCGCATATCATGAATCACATTCTGCCCGCCGCTTGTTACCAGTATGACACCCGCATACGTCAGGCCAAATGACAGGACGATACAGAGTATGATGACGCTGCCGAGCACGGCCACCGCGCGAAGGTCGTCGCGACGCAGCTTTACAAGCATGTGATGCGGCAGTGAATCCAGCATTTTAACCGGCATGATGCCGAATCTGCCGTGTCTCTGCAGCCCCACGTATGCTGCAGGATCGATCCCGTCTGGAAGTTCCGTCACAT
>CAZAHA010000287.1:0-2992 GCA_964484915.1 uncultured Leptospirales bacterium | reverse complement strand
GAGTTCGAGTGCACCGGAAGCGATACAGCTTGCCCCGGTACAGATCCGGACAGACGGTTTATCACATGAGTGTGTAAATGTTTCTCCAGCATGTTGTGCAAATGTATGGAATTCTTCCGGAGATGTCAGTCGCCTATTCATGAGTATCCTCCTTGCTGTATTCAGAGAGCATCTGCCGGATTGTGGACGGTTTTACCCGTTGATGAACGGTGTCGCCAATCATGACGACTGGAGCCAGTCCGCATGCACCGAAACAGCGGCCAACCTCGAGGGTAAAGAGCCTGTCTGAAGTCGTTTCACCGACAGATATTTCCAGTTCTTTCTCAAGTGCGGAGAGGACTTCCTTCCCCCCGCGGACATAACAGGCCGTTCCAAGGCAGACACGGACAATATGTTTACCACGAGGCACGGTAGAAAAGTATGAATAAAATGATACTACACCGGCAACTTCACTGTACGGCAGCTTCAGGCGGTTGCTGATGTAGCGAATCACACTGGGTGGAAGATACTGAAATATCTGCTGGGCGCTTTGCAGTATGGGTATCAGTGCTCCCTCTTTCTGACTCAATTCGGTGATGACATTGTCCAGTGTACTCCATGCCTCCAGAGGAAACTCTTCATCCTGTTGAGGTGTTTTCACATGGGTGTGGGGCTGTTGTGTCGTCATACGGTCTCCTTGTGTCATTAAGGAGAAATTTGCTGCAAAAGAATAGGCGAGATAATTGAATATGCATGCGGCATAATCTTCTTCAGACAAAATCTCCCAATAATGTAGAAAATTTCTGTTGTCCTGGAAAGATCAGTGTTGATAGTATCACGTATCATACGCTTTTGTTGTACGTCTGTCAATGAATATTAATGGAACAAAACTGACAATAGGGTATGATTTTTGATGCATATGTGTCATGTCATGGTTAGATCAGGGGGTGATGTGGAAAGAAATCTCTTGTCAAAAATACTGTTGTTTGTAGGATACCACATCTTTGAATTTGTGCGAGGAGACCGAAAGCCATGAAAGTAACAGTAGTTGGAACCGGATATGTCGGCCTTGTGACCGGAGCGTGTTTCGCTGATATGGGTAACGATGTCTGGTGCATTGATGTTGACAATAACAAGATAGAAAATCTGAAAAAGGGTATCATACCAATATATGAACCGGGACTTGAAGAGATTGTAAAACGTAATTATGCTGAAGGAAGGCTGAAGTTCTCGACTGATATCAGAGAGGGGCTTCCCGAATCGCTATTTGCTTTCATTGCCGTCGGTACACCTCCCGGAGAGGACGGTTCGGCCGACCTGAAATACGTCCTCCAGGTTGCAGAAGACATCGGTAATAATCTCAACTCCTATACAATCGTCATCAACAAGTCCACCGTCCCCGTTGGCACGGCCGAGAAGGTGCGTGAGCGCGTAAATCAGGTCCTCGACGCACGGGGAGAGACCGATATCGAATTTGATGTGGTCTCGAATCCGGAATTTTTGAAGGAAGGTGATGCCGTTGAGGACTTCATGCGTCCCGAACGGGTTATTGTGGGGACTGATAACGTCCGGACCACGGAACTCATGAAGGAGCTGTATTCTGCGTTTACACGAAACAGCGAGCGCTTCTACCAGATGGACATACCGTCGGCCGAGCTGACGAAATATGCCGCTAACTGCATGCTTGCGACACGTATCAGTTTCATGAACGAGCTATCCCTCGTCTGCGAGGCAACGGGTGCCGATATCGAGATGATCCGTAAGGGTATCGGTTCAGATTCACGTATCGGGCACTCGTTTCTCTATGCCGGTCTCGGTTACGGCGGGTCGTGCTTTCCCAAGGATGTCAAGGCACTGGTACGTACCTCGCGCCAGCTTGGCCTCGATGCAAGTATTCTGAATGCGGTTGAAGAGGTCAATTACCGGCAGCGCATGTATTTTGCCGAAAAGATACTTCGGTATTATAACGGTGATGTGTCAGGAAAGACGTTTGCGGTGTGGGGGCTTGCGTTCAAGCCGCAGACAGACGATATGCGAGAGGCTCCGGCTATCGATATTATCCGGTTCCTTCATGAGAAAGGGGCATCGTTCAGGGCGTATGATCCGATTGCGGCCAAGAATGCGGCGCTGTTACTTCCAAATGAACGTATGGAGTATGTGCCGAATAACTATGACGTACTGCAGAACGCTGATGCACTGATTCTGATGACTGAGTGGCACCATTTCCGCCGTCCGGACTTTGACAGGATGCAGCGTTTAATGGCCTCGCCGGTTATCTTCGACGGCAGGAACCAGTACAAGCCTGAACGGATGCGGGAGAAGGGGTTTGAGTATATCAGTATCGGTCGAAAGTAACCCAATCGGAGCAATTTCATGACGAACATTATACTCTGTGGCGGGAGCGGTACCCGTCTGTGGCCGCTTTCACGGTCGTTATACCCGAAGCAGTTTGTAAAAATCCTGAAGGATAGATCGCTGTTTCAGCTGACGGTAGAGCGGAACCGATCCCTGTGCGACTCTACCGTAATCGTAACGAATGAAAAGCTGCATTTTATGGCGCTTGATCAGATTGATCATGAGTCTGCGGATGAGACCGATATTTCCTTTCTTCTTGAAGGGGTCGGCAGAAATACCGCCCCGGCAATTGCGATCGCATGCTTTGGTCTTGATCCGGATGAATGTGTCTTTGTGACCCCTTCAGACCATATGATCTCTGACACTGAAGAGTATCACCGTATGGTAACCGAGGCAAGGTCTGCCGCATCAGCCGGTATGCTTGTTACGTTTGGTATAAATCCCTCATATCCGGAGACCGGTTACGGATATATAGAATCGGATACTGCAGGGAAACTTTTTGAAAACACTTATAGAGTCCGTGCGTTCCGTGAAAAACCTGATGAAGAAACGGCCAAAAGATACGTACAATCAGACGGTTACTACTGGAACAGCGGTATGTTTGTCTTTACGGCGGGTAGTTTTCTGAATGAACTCGAGGCCTATTCTCCCGAAATAT
>CAZAHA010000286.1:0-2994 GCA_964484915.1 uncultured Leptospirales bacterium | reverse complement strand
TGCCCGCAAGGATAAGCGATCCGGCGGTCAGTCCAAGATTGTAGCAGTAGGCCGCATCGAAAAGTGTCGGGGCGCCGCATCGTCCCTCGTATCCGAAGAAGTGGTTCTGTGTCTTGAACGGAACGGAACTGTCCAGTTCCCTGACACGGACCGAGACCATGTCAATGAGGAGCCGTTCGGTAGGGATAAGGGAAACCTGAAGGTTGCCGTGCGAGTCACGCTCAGCAAGAAGCATGTCCTCGATATAGTCGGGCAGCGAACTCATGAGCTGTGCGTGTTTCGGTGTCAGTTTGCTGTATATGAAGTTCCGCTTCTCTTCGTTGGTTTTAACGGACAGTTCCCTCTCGAACAGGGCGATCTTGTCGTTGAGTTCAGCTATGAGCGAATTCATCTCCGGAATAAATTCGATGATTCCCTCGGGTATGAGGACGACGCCGTGGTTCATCCTCTTGCGGCTGCGTTTGACGACAGCCTGTGCGATCTGGTCGACGATATCCGAAAGCGGTATCTCCTTTTCGGCGACTTCTTCGGAGATCAGCGCGACGGCAGGCTTTGTCTGCAGAGCGACCTCCAGTGCGACGTGGGACGCCGAACGGCCCATAACCTTGATGAAGTGCCAGTATTTCCGCGATGAAGGCGTGTCCTGCAGTATGTTTCCGACCATCTCTGAATAGATCTTCGTTGCGGTATCGAATCCGAACGATATTGGAAGGATGTCGCCTACCTGCAGGTCGCCGTCGATCGTCTTGGGAACGCCGATTACCTGGACGCCGGAACCGTCTTCACGAATACCGGTAAAGAGGTACTCGGCAAGTATCGCGGCATTCGTGTTGGAGTCGTCCCCGCCGATGATAACGATCGCGTCGAGATTGTTCTCAATACAGGTCTTCTTTACCTGCAGGAACTGTTCATCGGACTTGATCTTCGTACGGTCGCTGCCGAGGAAATCAAACCCGCCGGTATTCACGATGTCGGCTACGTTCTCATCGGTTACTTCAAAGAGATTTCCTTCCAGGAGTCCCTTCGGTCCCGCCTTGACGCCGAGAAGCGTGTTGTCAGCTCCCAGTATGCGCTTTAACCCGTATACAACATTATGCCCGCCAGGCGCAGGTCCTCCGGAGAAGAGTACCGCGATACGTTTGTTTTTGGGCATGTCGCTGTTTATACCGGCTGCAGAAAGGACCCTGTTCTGTGACTGTGAATACGATTGCGGGAAGGCCTCCTTGACACGGTCGCTATCCTTCGTAGTCAGTTCCCCGGCTGCCTGTTCAAAGAGCACCGGCTTGGGGGAAGCATGATCCTTGAACTCGGAGCAGGTTGGTATGTCAAGTTTTCTGATTTCGTCTTCGAAGATCGAATGGTGTTTTTCCATCTTCTGCAGAACGTCGATGATTGAACTCATATTAATTCTCCTGTTTATGACACGGTTTTTGCTGGTTTATTGTGATACATGTCACCAGACGGGGAGTGTCAACAAGAAATTGGCGCTGATACGTTTCAGGAAGCAGCAGGAAGGCGCGGGAAAACGGATTTTGGCAGCAGAAAAACCGCCTATTCTCTTTTCAAATTAGCATAGTCCATTAGCAGTGGTGGAGTTTGTTCGTGTGATGTATATCTTTTCTATCGCGCTGATCGTCTGTTTCAATATTATGCACACCATCAGTCACAGATCTATGCCGAACAGCATCGATCCGTGTGCATCGCTTATGGTACCGTATGGAGTAGCGTTGCTTGCGACAGTTGCGGCCTCCTTCTTTGCAAAAGCACAGAAGGGCCATGCCGCGTCATCTGGCCATCTGAACTTGGCAAGCGTTCTGGTGGGGTTCCGATCGTTGGACTTGAGACGTGATATCTCTCTGCTTACCGCAGTGGTTGGAAGATCGGTGCCGGTACACGGGCTGCAAATATTATACTTGCGCTTATCCTCATCGGTGTGGTCCTTTGCATCGATTGCTTGTATATTCTAAACAGGTAATGCCGGGAGGAATATGTGGTTTATGTAATGCTTGCGTCAAACTGCGGTGAAGTGATGATAGCGCAGGAAATCCGCCGTGACGTCTTTATTAAGGAGCAGGGTATTCCCGAACAGATCGAACTTGACGGCCTTGACGAAAAGTGCAGGCATATAATCGTTTTCTATAACTATGCGCCTGCCGGGTGTTGCAGGCTCCGTATGGTTGACGGTTCTATTAAGGTTGAACGATTCGCCGTGCTCCGTGAGCACCGATCACTTGGCCTGGGGACGGCGCTGATGGAATACGTTCTCTCCTATGCGAAACAGGAGGGATATGATGACGTCTGGTTGAACGCACAGCTGCCGGTGAAAGGGTATTACGAAAAACTGGGTTTTACCGCCGTAGACGGTATCTTTGAAGAAGCGGGAATAGAACATGTCAGGATGGTATATGCCGGTGAAACAAACGTTTGAGCATCTTTCCGAAGAGAAGCGGTCTGTAATCATTAACGCGTGCATCGAAGTTTTCGGTGAACACGGATACGATAGGAGCACCACTGATTCGATTATAAGAAAGGCCGGAATTTCTAAAGGATCACTGTATGAATATACGGATTCCAAAAGGGAGCTGTATCTCTTTATTTTGAATCACGTGTATACCAGGCTGTACAGCTTTATTCAGGACCGGTTGAAAACGGAATATCCGTACGGCATATCGGATATTCTTGAGCGTGTCCGGGCAGTCTCGTGTATTGCAGCGGACTTTTACATCGCGTATCCGTCCTATATACGTGTTATAGAAAAAACAGGCAAGGTCAACGACAGCGCCCTTGCCGCCCGTGCCGAGGATATTTTTATTGTCCATTATTCGGAGATCTTCGGCGAGTTTGACTCATCAAGGCTGCGGACGGACAGGAAGAAACTTCTTGATCTTCTGGTTATGTTTTTAATCGAAACCAGGAGAACATTTCTTGACAGGCTTGACAATCAAACCGAGGTTTCTTCAATAAAAAACGATTATTTGCGGACATGGGAATTCT
>CAZAHA010000285.1:0-3023 GCA_964484915.1 uncultured Leptospirales bacterium | reverse complement strand
CAAACCGACAGAGGCAGTGAACCTCCTCCGCGGACGTCGCCTCGATACCGGACAGGCAGTCGATGTCGTCGTATCTGGCACATACATCGTGGAGCGCACGGACGTTCAGCGCGCTGTTATGGTCGCTGATCGCGATCAGGTTGAGTCCTTTCTCCCGCGCCCTCTGTACGATATCACGCGGCGACATCTCAAGCGATCCGCACGGTGACAGGCAGCTGTGTATGTGAAGATCCGCACGGTAGAGCATCAGGAAAAGAGCGCCGTGTATACGCGGTATGATGTTGCAAATTGGTTCTCATCCGTACGCAGGATAGCGATCCCCTCGCTTTCCGCCGCGGCCTTCATGTCGTCTGGTATCTTCCTGTTATTGCACACAATTATTCCGGAAAAATCAAGCTGCGAGGCAACGGCGACGCTGTTCTTGTGCGCCTGGATCGTAATAAGCACCGACTCCTCCTCGGCATTTCCCATAACGTCGCTCAGCAAATCCGAAGTGTATCCGGACACAATCTCGGCGTCATTATATGTTTCGGTCACGATTTCCGCGCCGATGGCCTGTGCAAGTTCACTGATTTTCATCATCCTCCTCCAGATAGATAACTGATTTAACTGATGTACCCTTTCCAAGCTCGGACGTGATATCAAACTCGTCCGATACACGTTCCGTATTGGGAATCCCCATTCCCGCGCCGAATCCCAGCGAGCGGATCCATTCGTTCGCGGTTGAATAGCCCTCCTCCATAACCTCGGATACGTCCTTGATGCCGGGACCGGTATCCTGAGCCAGTATCGTAATGGATCGTTCGTCCAGTATAAACCTCATCTTGCCGCCGTTCGAATGGATGGCTATGTTTATCTCAAGCTCATACGCTGCAACCGACGCACGTCTGATAATCTTTCGGGGTATGTCCTTCTCCTTGAGCAGCTTCTTCAGCTTGAAGGACGCGTGGCCTGCGTTCTCAAAGTCGAGCCGCTTTATCAGAAACTCTGTTACAATCTGGTGCGGAAGCTCGGTCTTATCGGTATGAATCTGACTTTCAAGCAGATTGATCTCCTTGTTCATCTCGTTGATTATTGCCGTAAGAACATCCTTCGTGGTAAGAAGGCCGACAAATTCCTTCTTCTTGTTTATGACCGGAAATCGGCGGAAGGGATACTTGTTGAAATATGAAACAGCGAAGGTGAGCGGCATGTCATCCTCCAGGACGACGAGCTGCTTTGTCATCCGTGTCTCAATCGTATCCTCCATATAATGGCCCTCGAGCGCGTTTATGATATCGTTCACGCTTACCATACCCAGGAGCCTGTTCTGGTCGAGCACGGGAAGACCTGATACCGCGTTGTCCCGCATAAGGACCTGGACGCTGCGGAACGTGTCGTCCTTTGAACCCGTCAGTACGTCGGTGATCATCGCGTCCTTTACCTTGAGACGGAAGATGATCTCCATGGTGAGTGCGGGTGTCTTGTCCAGCCCTTCGTCTGTTGAAATAGGAAACCGGTGTGGCATTACCGCTCTCCTGTAAAGAGTGGTGCGAGATTGCAGTTTGTCTCAAAGACCGGAAGCGGACACCGCAGGAGCGTTATGTCCAGTTCCTTGGCAAGCTCTATTGTGTCTGGCAATACCGGTTTGCCGCATGTTATCAGTATCGCGTTGGCGCCGACCATGTCGGCAGTCCTGACAACCTGTGTGGTCGTGAGAGAACTGACCAGTAGTATCTCTTCCTCTTCTGTCGTCAGCACATCGCTCATCAGTCCAGAGGAGACCACCCAGCGCACGTAATCACAATCGCCTCTATGAAGCAGGGTGGCGTCTACGGCAGAAATTATGTCGTCAATCATTACCTTATCTCTCATAACCGCTCCAAATGGATCATTATCAGGTATTCTATCGCGTTGGAGTCTAACAGGCAACAATAATTTTCCGTGGGCGGTCCGTACTCCTCTACCGTTCGGCAAGCATCGACAGTATCTGTCCGTCTACCGTGTCATCCGATACGGTATAATCAGTGTAGGCATCGGTCAGGATCCCGGCAATCTGGCGGTTTATGATTTCTGTTCCATTCACGGACGGCAGGCTGTAGTGAAGAAACACCGTAACAAGTAGTGCAAGCACAGCCATCATCGTGGCTCCCGTTGCAGCAACGGTATTCCGCCGACGCGTCCGTACCTTCCGTACCCGGTGCGCTATCTCTGTGTTCCACGCATCGTCCTGTAGCCGTTTTTCTATCTCATTCATCACGTATCATATTCCTTATACATTCCTTTCCGCGAAACAGTCTTGATTTTACCGTCCCGATCGCGATTCCAAGTTTGGACGCGATCTCCTTCTCGCGCTTCCCTTCCAGAAAGAGCATCATGACCGCGCGCTGCTTTTCCGGCAGGCGGTCGATATACGGCAGGATATCGGGCCGTGTGGCTGTTTCGGCCTCATGCATTTCCCGTTTCTGCCGGCGCTCCTGTTCCCTGCGGTACTTCTCCTCTTCCCGTTTCAGCTTCTTCAGCATACGGAGCGTTTCGTTCCGTGCGATCGTATACAACCACGTGGTAAGCGCCGCTTCGTTCCGGAATTTTCCGCTTACCAGACTCCTGTATGCGCGGATATACGTCTCCTGGACGATATCGTCTATCGCATGATAGTACTCCGCCGGCAGCGTCCGCGACACGGCTGCGAGTACGGTCCTCTTGGTCGAGCCGACGATCTCCGCGAACTCGGCTTCCGTCATAGGGTAGACCGCCTTCTGCGCAGCTTGTCGCGCTGGTACTTCGTCAGAACCTTCTCGATCTCCAGCCTCTGCCGTATGATGAGCATCTGACGGTCAACATCGACCGCGGCTATATCGCTCAGGACCGTCCGGACCCTCGTAAAGTCAACCTCGTCCGCGTGAAGCAGCAACCGCAGCGAACGCAGAAGCGGTTGCATCCTTTCGCGTATATCCGCATGCTGCGACCGGTATTCGCTGTTAATCCGTCTGATCTCCTCAATCTGAGCAGTGATCTCTGCGCGCGTGCTATCATCATCACAC
>CAZAHA010000284.1:0-3027 GCA_964484915.1 uncultured Leptospirales bacterium | reverse complement strand
GGGACGCGGATCGAACATGGCGGCCATTCTTGATGAGGTCGATCACGGTATTTTACATGATATCTGCCGTGTGTCTGCGGTGGTCTCAAACAGGTCAGACGCGGCGGGACTTGCAACCGCAAAAGAGTATGGCGTTGAAACCAGAGTCGTGGAGTCCAGCCATATAAATCCTGACGACTATACCGAACGACTGATAGCCGTTACCGCATCGTACGATCCCGACCTGATTGTGCTTGCCGGGTATATGAAGATTCTTCATCCCGCGTTCATCCGTGCCTTCGAGGGAAGGATCGTGAACATCCATCCGGCCGATACGTCGCTTCACCAGGGGCTTCATGCATATGAATGGGCCTTTGACCAGGGGCTTGACAGGACGTATATCACCGTCCACTATGTCGATGAGGGAGTCGATACGGGGGCGGTAATCGGCAAGGCTGAAGTCGACCTCCGCGGGGCGGATACGCTGGAAGAGGTCGAAAAACGCGGTCTGGCCGTCGAGCACTGCTTTTACAGCCGTATGTTGGCGAAGATATTACAACAATGACTAAGAGGTTACTACCGTGTGCGGAATAGTTGGTTTTTACGGACCGCCGGGTTCTAAGGCGGTTTATGATATAATATCCGGACTGCTTGCGCTGCAGCACAGAGGACAGGATTCTGTGGGGGTGGTTACCTTTAACGGAACGTTCCGTACGAAGAAGGGGCTTGGTACAGTGTCTACCGTCTTCAAGGACGAAAACCTTGATGCGATTCAGGGAAGGATGGGACTTGGCCATGTGCGCTATACGACCCAGGGGTCGAATGAGCTTATAAACGTGCAGCCGTTTACCGTTAATTATCCATTCGGTCTTTCGATGGTGCACAACGGAAATGTCATTAATTTCCGCTATCTCCGTTCATTTTTATATGAAGAACACCATCGCCTGCTTGAGACGTCCAACGATCTTGAGCTTATTCTCTATACATTCGCATCCGAAATGGAAAAGCACGATCTCAAAAATTTCTCGGTTGACGATGTGTTCGCCGCGGTAACCGAGACGCAGAAGAAGGTTGAGGGCGCATACTGTACGATAACCATGATTGCCAACAAGGGAATGCTCGTGTTCAACGATCCATTCGGGATTCGCCCTCTCGTTATGGGAAAGAAGATGTCCGACGATGGTCCTGTGTATGCATTCGCATCGGAATCCACATGCTTCGATTATCTGGATTATGATATCGTCGGTGATGTCGGTCCGGGCGAAGCGATATTTATCGACAATCAGATGAATGTTCACCGCCGGACCTGCCACACAGCAGGCAATGCGTTCTGCGTCTTCTGCTATATCTACTTTGCGCGAGAGGATTCCGTTATACACGGGCACCTCGTGGCCGATATCCGTGTACGCCTCGGCCGCCGTCTTGCCGATCAGCTACATGCGGCCGGTATCGAGCCTGATATCGTCATCGATGTACCTTCTTCCGCCTATTTCTTTGCATCCGGTCTGTCGGAAGAGCTCGGTGTGCCGTACCGAAGGGGCTTTGCCAAGAATAATCACATCGGCCGAAGCTTTATTTCTCCTACCCAGTCTGAGCGCGAAAAAGTGGTTAAAAACAAACTCAATCCAATTGGGAAGATCGTGAAGGGCAAGAAAATTGCGGTTGTCGACGATTCCATCGTGCGCGGGACTACATCCAAACACATCGTTCAGCTTCTCCGCCGTGCCGGTGCCGAAAAGGTATATTTTATCTCAGCCGCTCCTCCGATTATTTCACCATGTATATACGGAATTGATATAGCGACCAGGAGTGAACTTATTGCAAACAACAACACCATTGACCGTATCTGTGAACAGATAGGCGCAGACGCGCTGATCTATCAGTCCCTGCATGATATGCGTTCACTTTTCAGCGAACTGGGTCTTCCGATTTGCGATGCCTGTTTTTCAGGAAACTATCCAACCGGAAAAAATGATGAGGTTTTTCAGCAGATCGAACAGGAGCGTCTCTCTTCCAGAAAGTAAAATCCTGGGTATGGCAGAGGGACGAAATCGAATTTTCGGTTGAAGCATTCATGGTTTTCCCATATACTCTAATGGTGTATCAGGGTGATTACCCAAGTCATTACTCAGGCCGGAGGACACATGAAAGAAGTGCTGAATATACTGAAACAATACAGGGTCGTTCCCGTTGCAGCCGTATCCGTAAAGGAACAGGCACTCCGCCTTGCCGAAGTGCTTACGGAAAAAAACCTTCCCATACTCGAGATCACCTTCCGCACATCCGCGGCATCTGAAGCGATAAGTGCTGTTCAGAAAAATTTTCCGGAACTGCACATCGGAGCCGGTACGTTGACATCGACCGACGCTTTACAGCAGGCGATTGATGCCGGTTCACAGTTTTTCGTGTCGCCCGGCTTTAATCCCAAGACAGTCGAATACGCTGCTCTGAAAGGCGTAACCCTGATTCCCGGTGTCAGCAATCCTTCTCTTGTGGAACAGGCGGGGGAGTACGGTTTAAACGTATTGAAGTTTTTCCCCGCTGAGCATTCCGGCGGTATCGGAATGCTGCAGGCGATGGGGGCGGTCTATCCTGATGTGTCGTTTATTCCAACGGGCGGCATTACTCCGGATAATATAAACAATTATTTAAAACTTGATAATGTTGCAGCGTGCGGAGCGAGTTGGATGGTCAGCAGGAAACTCGTACAGGATGAAGACTGGACATCCATCAGGATTCGTATAGACGATACCCTTGCGAAGGTACAAAACATATCGCTATCATGACTCACCGGAAGACCGGTATTTCATAAACTGTTCTCGCTCATACTTCTGCGGATTGTCTGCATGATCCAGATTCAGTGATCCGCGGAAGTCGGATATTTTTATATAATTGTTTTCATCCATCCAGGTCTGGAGACGGTTTAGGATTGTTCTGATATGCTCGATACCGTTCACATAGAGTGATGATACAGTCTGTACGGCTGTTGCACCGGCTAGCAGCCTTTTGATTACATCATCACCGCTGTGAACACCTGTTGCTGCCGCA
>CAZAHA010000283.1:0-3055 GCA_964484915.1 uncultured Leptospirales bacterium | reverse complement strand
AGCACCGCAAAGAACGGTATCTTCATGTCAAGTTCGCGCTCGATGGCAGCATTGAGATCACTCATGCTTGAGGGATTCACGTCGCCGATCTTCTCGGCAACACCGTCCTCGTTCAGGTCCACCGCGAACGCGGGAGGTATGAAGGTAAGGCCAATCTTCCGATTCTCCGGATTAATGGAAACAACGATAAAGAGCCGGTGCCTGTTCTCGTCATACTCGTTACTGCCGGCAAGAAGAATGTTGATCATGCTGTTCTCTTCTGCGAGGTGTGTCACGATATTGCGCCGCCCCATTTGGTACCGGTGATGAATGTAGAGGCCGGAGAGAACAAGAGCCGTAAGAATTGACAGGATAAATACGATGCGAATCTTCACTGCGTGTAGAGCTCCTCACGATTGATATAGTCCAAGACTGCATCATCCATATACCGTGTACAATCTTTTTTTTGGCGCAACATGCGGCGGAGTTTTGTTGATGAGATGTCGATATCGCTGTTTGTCGATATATGAACACGCGGGATCTCCTCCATGAGGGAAGGATCCACCTCCTCTCCCGGTCTGGTTATGACAATAAATGAGAGCAGATGTTTAAGCTCATCATAGTGCTTCCACTGGTCAAGCGTATTGAACGAATCGGTCCCCAGTATAAAGAAGAGTTCATCGGTACCGTACGTTTCCCTGATCTGCCGGGCGGTATAAACCGTATACGATTCTTCTGTACGGTCGAGTTCGATCCGCGAGACGTCCATACACGCACGTTCCGAAACCGCTATCGCAAGCATCCTGTATCGGTGGTCAGGACCCGGATCATACTCCATTCTCTTGTGTACCGGTTTCCGTGACGGAACAAAGAGTACCAGGTCAAGATGAAACTCGTTTAAGACATGCTCTGCGTTTTCCATATGTCCTTTATGAACAGGATTGAACGTCCCACCGAACAGCGCCATACGTTTCATGGTTACTCCTGTCTGCTACAGCACGATACGCGAGTTGATTTTATCACGGTCACGGTCCGATTTTCGCAGAAGAACCGTATCGATATAGTCGCGGACATACTCCGGCGCGTCACGCCTGACATCCATCACCGTTTCCGTGTGGCCCGATGTGTACAGAACATACAGAATAACCAGCCTGACGCTCCGGTCGGTTTCCTTTCCGTACTGTTCAAGAAGATAGTCAGCCCCGGCGGTGCCGCTGTCAAGCAGGCCGTAATATCCGGCAGAACGGATAAGCGGATTCGGATCAGCAAGCAGCCGCTGTATCCGCGCCATGTCCGATGCCGTCAGATCAAAGAGGTATATAAGCCTCGATTTTCGTGCCATAAACGAACGCTTCAGCAGCTGTGCGGAAAACCGTCCCAGGAAAAACATCGCAATAAAAACCAGAAGCAGTGCCGTACATGCGCACATCACGGTCCGGCGCTTTTGCACAAATTTTTGTATATATGTTACAATTTCCTTCATCGCATCGATTACCGTTTCTGTCTGCAGTGTCTGTCATACTTCCCTTGACAAACGGACACCGGATTCAATAGTGTAGTCGGCGTTGCAAACGCATACCAGGATACAAAAGACGTATCGTATATTCAATCAAGTAGTTTTTAAAAAGAGGTCGTCATGCAGTACGAAGCGGTTATCGGACTTGAGGTTCACGCGCAGCTCAATACCAAAACGAAAATTTTCTGTTCGTGTCCCACGGATTTCGGCTCAGAACCCAATACACAGGTCTGCCCGGTCTGTACGGGTATGCCGGGTGTTCTTCCGGTTCTCAACAGGGAGGTACTGCAGAAGTCGGTTCTGGCGGGCCTCGCCCTTGGGTGCGACATCGCAGCGTACAGCAAGTTTGACAGAAAGAACTATTTTTATCCGGACCTTCCAAAGGCATACCAGATATCGCAGTACGACAAGCCGATCTGCAAAAACGGCGGTGTCACCATAACCGTGGACGGAACCGAGCGGACAATACGCCTCAACCGTATCCACATGGAGGAGGACGCCGGCAAGAACATCCACGCCGAAAACGAACCCTACTCGTACGTTGACTTTAACCGCACGGGCGTACCCCTCATAGAGATCGTGACCGAACCGGACCTCCACTCCGGCGAGGAGGCGTACGAGTACTTGAGCGGTCTGCAGAAAATCCTCCGCTACATCGACGTTTCCGACTGCAACATGGAGGAGGGCTCCTTCCGCTGCGACGTCAACATCTCGCTTCGGCCCATAGGCGAGAGCGCCCTGGGAAAGAAGGTCGAGATCAAGAACATGAACTCGTTTAAGGCGGTCAAGTCCGCCATCGAGTATGAGATCAACCGCCAGGAGGAGATGCTGGAGGACGGAGCCGTTATTCCGGTGGAGACGCGGCTGTGGGACCCGGACCGCCTCATTACCGTCGGCATGCGGAGCAAGGAGGAGGCACACGACTACCGGTACTTTCCGGACCCTGATCTTGCACCAATTACACTCTCCGTTGAGGAGATAGACAGTATACGGAAACTCCTGCCCGAGCTGCCGCTCGCACGGCTTGCGCGCTTCCGGGAACAGTACAGCATCACAGAACTCGCGTCGGCGACGCTCTGCTCGTCCCGGACACTTGCCGACTATTATGAGTCCGTTATAGCCGACGGTCATGACGCCAAACTGGCAGCCAACTGGATCGTAAACGAGCTCCTCTCCTACGTGGAGAACATTTACTGCATGGATTCGTACCGTGTGACCCCGGCGATGATCTCCGGACTCTTGACGCTTCTGTCAGAAAACGTCATCAGCGGAAAGATCGCCAAGCAGGTCCTGAGACAGATGGTAGAATCGGGCAAGACGCCGGAGACTATCGTTGAGGAGGAGGGGCTGAAACAGGTGACCGACATGTCTTCTATTGAAAAGATCGTGGACGAGATCATCTCGGCCAATCCCGAAACGGTAGAGCAGATCCGCTCGGGGAAAGGCAAGGCAAAGGGTTTTCTGGTGGGACAGATCATGAAGGCATCGAAGGGAAAGGCGAACCCACAGATTGTCAACGAAATACTGGACAGAAAACTAACCTGACAGCTCCGGCGTGTA
>CAZAHA010000282.1:0-3096 GCA_964484915.1 uncultured Leptospirales bacterium | reverse complement strand
ATGTATGCGGCTCGCTTTACAGCAAGGTCGTACGCCTGCCGGTACGTAATCTCGTTGTCGAAAAGTATGGCGTCCTTGTGCTCCAGGGTCGTTTTGTCGTAAAATTCGTGCAGATTGTTCATGTCATTCCTCAACCGGTACTGTGATTTTATGGCGGGTCGCTTCCGTAAACTCGTTTATCCGGGAAGTAACATCCTTATCGTACCTTCATGCATGCAATACGTAAACAATTTTTTTATATTCAGCCGCACTGGCTTCCATGTGCACATGTGTTTTTTTTATTGCACTGTGCGGTCAGTCCTGATTATGTTCATCCGTTTGCAGTATTTTCGTCCGGAGGCTGACAGATGCGCCAGGGCATACTTATTTCTGTATTCATAATTATATTGCCGTTTTCTGCTGTTTCCGCTGCAGATGTTCTTCCCGTTCCTGTCGTCGCATATTCCGGAGACACAAGCGTCATGCTTGGCGGCGCCCTCTTCATCTTTCCGGACAGTGAAAACGGTCAGAGGCGGGACTCGATACGGTTTCTCGGCATCTACACACTGAAAAACCAGATGATAACAAGCGCGGGATACAGAAAATTCTTTGCCGACGGCTTTCTCTACAACAGCGGTTCGGCCGGATATGTCAACTTTCCGAACGATTTTTACGGGATCGGGCCGGGTACCCCCGGTTCAAACAGGGAGGAGTATACCCCGGTCACAGTCCCCGTTCGGCAGTCGCTGATGTTCAAAGTCCTTCCGTATACCTATGCCGGACCGTTCTATACGTTTATTTATGCGGATATACGGGACACAACAAAGGGCGGCCTCCTTGAACAGGACCCGGTTCCGGATGCCGGCGGCGGGATCGTCTCGATGCCGGGCCTGACGGTCGAGTATGACACCCGTAACGACGAGTTCTATCCAAGCGAGGGGGCCTTTTTTGAGGGTGCCGTCATGGCAAACAGCGTCTCGATGGGAGCCACCAGCGAGTCACAGAAGGCGGAACTCGACTACCGCCACTTTTTTAACCTGTATCATCACGACTATATCCTGGGTGTGCAGGCAAACGTGGTTTACCAGCGTGGGGAGGTGCCGCTTGTACTTCTGGAAAGTGTCGGCGGCGCGTCACTTGTCCGCGGGTATGACGGCGGCCGTTATCTGGACAAGTCACGCTATGGTGTCCAGGGAGAGTTCCGTCATCCGTACCGGTTTCTGGAGAAGTACGGTATCCTCCGTCGGTTTTCCGGTACCGTCTTCGGCGGTCTTGGCAGTGTCGCCGATACACCGTTTGATTTTCAGCGGAAATATGCATACTGGGCGGCCGGAATGGGGCTGCGATTCAGGATATCAAACGGGAACAGGATACATGTCCGCGCCGATTACGCCGTTAACCGATACGGTGAGAGCTTTTTCTACTTCAACTTTACGGAAGCCTTTTAACTTCGTTTAATAAACGGTTATCCCCCCGTTACAAGGCTGTAATGTAAAATCATCTGTCTGCGTATGGTTTCATTCGAAGAACAAGACATCTGACACCCGTTACGCGTTCAGACTCGTCGTGCATAAAACCATGTGCTCCCCGTGCGGCTTTTATCAATTGTGATTTTGAAGTGTTGATCTCCCTGTATCAAGGATTGTTCAAAAAAATATTTTGATAAATCAAAAATTATAATTTGACCCATAAAAAATGTGTTGGTAGTTTAATCATTATGTGATTTTAACCTGAGGATGGTTTACATGAAAAAGATATGGATAGTTCTGTTTCTGTCTGTTTCGCTTGCCGTCTCCTGCTCACCGAGGACCGGAGAGGACGACGGAAAACTGAACGTTGTTGCAACTATCGGCATGATAGCCGATGTTGCCAGGAATATAGGGGGCGACTACGTTTCGGTTACCGGCCTCATGGGGCCGGGGGTCGATCCGCACCAGTACAAGGCCACGGCAAGGGACCTGCAGCGTCTTGGTTCGGCTGATATCATTCTGTACAACGGACTTCATCTTGAGGCGAAGATGGGCGAGGTCTTTGAGAAACTGGAAGGCAGGACCGTAACAATTCCTGTTGCTGAAAGCATCCCCGTTGAAAAACTTCTCGGCGAAGGAAGCGCGACACATGACCCCCACGTGTGGTTTGATGTTTCGCTCTGGACAATCGTTGCCGACGAGATCCATGCAGCATTCAGCGAGGCTGATCCTGAAAACGCGGCAGAATACAGGGCCAACTACACGTCATACCGCGCGAAACTCGTCGATCTTGAGGCCGAGGTACAGGAGGCCGTGGCGGAACTCCCAGAGGAGAGGCGGGTTCTTATCACGGCGCATGACGCCTTCGGTTATTTCGGCGAGGCCTACGGTTTCCGTGTGATGGGTCTGCAGGGCTTAAGTACCGTATCAGAGGCCGGCACGCAGAATGTGCGGAAGCTGGCCGATTTTATCGCTGATAACCGTATACCCGCAATATTCGTCGAGTCATCGGTGCCGAAGAAAAACATCGAGGCGCTGCGGGCAGCGGTCAATTCACGGGGGTATAACGTACAGATCGGCGGAGAGCTCTTCTCCGACGCGATGGGCGACGCCGGAACAGAAGAAGGGACCTACATCGGTATGGTACGGCATAACGTGCATACCATCGTCGGCGCCCTTGCAGGAAGCGGTGAATAACGTGGAACATGTTATCGATATAGAGGACCTCACCGTCGCGTACGACGAGAAGCCGGTCATCTGGGACCTTGACCTGCGTATTCCGGAAGGCGTGCTTGTTGCGATTGTTGGTCCCAATGGGGCGGGAAAGTCGACCCTGATAAAGGCCGCCCTGGGGCTCGTACCCGCGACGGCAGGCCGGGTCCGTGCGTTCGGAACCACCATACGGAAGGCCCGATCGCGGATCGGCTATGTCCCCCAGCGTACCGCCGTTGACTGGGATTTTCCCACGACGGTACTCGATGTCGTCAAGATGGGAAGCTACGGGCGGACAGGCTGGATCAGACGGCCCGGCAGGAAAGAGATGTACCGCGCGATGGAGGCGCTGGAGAAGATCGGCATGCACACGTTTGCCGACCGGCAAATAAGCCAGCTTTCGGGCGGACAGCAGCAGCGCGTCTTTCTTGCCCGG
>CAZAHA010000281.1:0-3154 GCA_964484915.1 uncultured Leptospirales bacterium | reverse complement strand
ATACTGGAGCTGGACATAGATCGTCTCGCCCGGTATACGGCACATAACGATACACAGCGAAGGCATGTTCTTTAAAAGCTGTATGCGGAGGGCGACTGTGTCTGCCGAATAACCGGCATACTCTATTTTGAAGTTTCCGGTCTTTGTTTTAAGATAGATATCGTTTGTGGGAAAGTATTCCTGCAGAAACGACCCCATCTGCTTTAAATCGGTTACGGTTTCGATCGAGGCGGGCACCTACATGTCCTCCATCGCCATCTTTATCATCTGCCGTACGTCATCAAGATTTGAGTCGATGGGTTCGGTACTGCTGCCAAGCCGCCTGGCCCTTGCGGCGCGGTACCGTGCAATATACCGGTTAAAAAGGTCCTGTACTTCTGCGATCTCGTCGGTTGTAAACGGTATCTCCGCGTCTCTGGTTTCTGCATATGCCGCATAACTGACATCGAACGTGTCGAGATTGACAATCTCTCCCCACTGTGGGACTGTTGTCTCATATCCGTAACGGTCATTAATGAGTCTGGCAAGATTTGCCGAGGCTTTTTCCTCCCCGTGTACCACAAAGACCTTCAGTCGGGGGTTGTCGCCGGTACCGGCCCACTCAAGCAGCCTGTCGCGGTCTGCATGGCCTGAAAAACCGCCCAGCGTGTGGATACTGGCCCGTACATAGATGTCCTCGCCGTAAATACGAACCCGTTTCTCACCGTCAACAAGGCGCCGCCCCAGGGTTCCGTGCGCCTGGTAGCCGACAAAAATGATGCTGGATTCCGGCCGGTGCAGGTTGTTCTGCAGGTGGTACTTGATCCGTCCGGCGGTACACATGCCCGATGCAGAGATGATGATAGAGCCTTTTGCGTTTTTTGTGAGTTCCTTCGACTCGTTTGCCGTTCTGGTCAGATGAAGATTGGGAAAATCAAGCGGCGAATCGCCCTCCTCAAGTATTTTCCTGGTCTCTTCATCAAAACAGTCTCTGTTTTCACGGAAGATTTCCGTTGCCGATATCGCAAGGGGCGAGTCGATATATACAGGAATGACGGGGATATCGCCGGAGCGGAAGAGCCGCCCGAGCGTAAAGATGATCTCCTGGGTGCGTTCAACGGCAAAGGCCGGAATGATGATGTTTCCCTGCGAGTTGTTTGCATCGTGGATGATCTGTTTGAACTCTTCATAGGTGTCGGTCTTGCTCTTGTGGAGCCGGTCGCCGTACGTCGATTCGATAAGGAGGAAGTCGGCACCCTGAAAGACCTCGGCGTTCCGGATGATGGCCTGGTCGTTTGGCCCAAGGTCTCCGGAGAAGACGATCCGCTTGGTGTTTCCATTTTCGGAAAGCTCCATCTCGATAAACGACGAGCCCAAAATGTGTCCCGCATCCCGGAACCTGGCCTTCACACCGGGTACGACTTCATATTCCTCTCCGTACCGCTTCGGCACAAGGCGTTCTATCGATGATTCAGCGTCTTGTGCAGTATACAACGGCTCAACCGGAGGACGGTTGTTCTTCCTGTTTCTGCGGTTAACCCATTCCGCGTCCATTTCCTGTATGTGCGCGGAATCGGGAAGCATGACGCGGAGAAGGTCGCATGTCGCCTTGGTGGCGAAAATCTTTCCGGAAAAACCTTCCTTTACAAGCTTGGGGATCAGTCCGCTGTGGTCAATGTGGGCATGCGTAACAAGAAGCGCGTCGATTTGTTGCGGTGCGTAGATGAGTCCAAGGTGGTTGCGCTCACGTATCTCGTGGGGCCCCTGAAACATGCCGCAGTCAACCATGACCGTATAGTCGCTGCATTTTATTATATATGACGAACCGGTGACCGTCTGGGCGGCGCCGACGAATTCAATCTGCATCATACCTCCACATATGTGTCAGCCTCTACAATCACACCGTCCACAAGCGTTATCGTGCGGTGCGCTCTCCGCGAAAGCGAGGGATCGTGTGTAACCAGGACGATTGTCGCCCCCTGCTCTTTTCCCAGTTCAAACAGAATCGAAACAAGATTGTCTGAATTCCTGCTGTCAAGGCTGCCGGTCGGTTCATCCGCGAGGATAATCTCCGGAGTTCCGACGATGGCCCGGGCAACGGCTATCCGCTGACACTCTCCGCCTGAAAGCTCAGACGGTTTATGACGGGCCCTGTCGACGAGACCGAACCGGTCAATGATCTCCATGGCCATATGTTTTGCCTTTCCAGATGATATACGCCGTATGAGAAGCGGCATCATGACATTTTCAAGTGCGGTAAACTCCGGAAGCAGGTTGTTGGACTGAAAGATAAACCCCATGCGCCTGTTCCGGAAGCCGGAGAGCTCCTCGATATTGAAGCGGGAGACATCCTTCCCGCTGATAACCAATGAGCCGGACTGAAACGTATCCAGACAACCGATGCAGTTCAGGAGGGTCGATTTTCCCGCTCCGGACGGTCCGACGATAGATACGATTTCGCCCCTTTCAATGGAAAGGCTTATCTCCTTGAGGACGACGAGACTGTTCCTGCCGTACCCGTACTGTTTGATCATGCCTGAAACATCAATAATGCTGTTACTCATCGCGTATAGTCTCCACAGGTTTCAGTCGTGATGCGTGCCATGCGGGAAAAATGGACGAGACCGTCGCCAGGAAGACCGCGAAAACACCGATAAACGTGATGAATGCTGGCTTTATCTCGGCAGGCAGCTGGTCAATATAGTATACATGTGTCGGCACGATGTGAACGTCAATCCACGTACCGATGTTGAACGTTGTATATATCCAGACACCGACAGTGTTTACAACATTCTCGATCCACAGGATTATCGCTTCAAGATTAATCGCGGTGACGATGCCAAGCAGCAGCCCGGAAACCGCACCGATGATGCCGATAAAAAAACCTTCCAGCACAAAGATGGTCATGATTGACGCCTGCGTCGCTCCCAGCGACTTCAATATTCCGATGGCTTTCCGCTTTTCCATAACAACCATGACGAGCGTTCCCATAATCGTGAACCCCGCTGATACAATAACCAGAAAAAGTATCACCGTCATAACAAATTTCTCGATATTGAGCGCATAAAACAGGTTCTGATTCCGGTCTTCCGCAGTAAACGTCTGATAGTCATACCCAAGCATTTCCTGGAGTTCGGTTGCGACGCGGTTCATCTTGTAGATGTCCTGTATCTTT
>CAZAHA010000280.1:0-3217 GCA_964484915.1 uncultured Leptospirales bacterium | reverse complement strand
CCATGAACAAGAAGATAAAGCTGATATTCTTCGATCTGAACAAGGCTATCCAGAATATCTTCAAGACCGCGCGTCTTGATAACTTTTTTATAATAACTACCCGTGATGCTCTCGAAAAGGAATACTTTTAACAAAACCGCCGTCGATAACAGTAGTCAAGGGTAAAGTACTGAAATACTTTGCCCTTTTTTTTACGAATTGGTGCATTCAAAATATTAACGGACTGCACGCGACGTCCCGCTGCCTATGAAACAACATGGAAACGTAGCAGGCCAATACATGGAAATACGGCACCATTATATATCTCAATAGGTCTGTTTGGAAATATCCTCATGTCGCCGTCAGTCAATTCCGATGCATCGCCACGAAAACGGCAGGGCGGATCGAACGGATTGATGAAAGCCGCCGTTGCATGTTTTCGGCACAGGAAGTATCCTTGACTTTTTTACCCGGTTACATGGTATATCTGAAACATATACCGTTCCCGGATCACGGGAGTATTGGCTACACACAATTAAAGGCGGAACCGGTATTCCGCCGAACGACTGGTTGAAAGATGAAGTATACACTCGCGACAATGCTGACCACGCTTCTTTTTATAAGCGGATGCGCAAAATGGAAGGTCAGCGAACTGCAAAAAAATGTTCTGTTTGAAATTCAGCACGGGACCATTCCCGGTACTCTCGACATCTCTCCAAACGAGAATGAGATCGTGGACCTGACGTTTGACGTACGTATAAGCAACAATATGGTGCTCTGTTCAGACAACCGTCAGCACCGATTCCAGGTATTTAATCTTGAGGGTGAACCGGAAATGGCTATCGGAGCCGTTGACGTGAATGACGATACAGAGACCGACGAAACCGATGAGACTGCCGAAAGCGATGAGGATTCCGGCGAACCGGAAGCGCCGGAACTTCCGTTTGATGGTTCAATCAAGCTGATTGATTTTTCCTTTGGAATAATCGGTACATTTGTATCTGACAACGAAGGCCGTATTTATGTTGAGAATACCATCCTTCCTGCGGATGATGACAACAGGCGAAAGCAGCACTCCGACATGGACATGTCTCCGTCATATATTCTTGTATTCAACAATGAGGGGGAGATACTGTACAGTCTTGGCAAGGACGGCTCAACGGAGATACCGTTTCATTCGATCTACAACATGTACACCGATAACCGTGGCAGGCTGTTTGTAATATCGAAATCGTCTGAGAACTGGTCAGTCTTCCGGTACGACGGGAAGACCCGCGATTTTGCGGCAAACTTCGACAAGGAGTCGTTTATCGAGAATGATGAGGGCACTGCTTATAGCGGACTGGTCGAAAACATCATCGTGTTCAACTCCGGAAACAGGCTTCTGGTCTCTGTTGCGTATTACGACGAGATCCGGTTCAAGTACAGGAAGATATATGAGTACCATGTTAATGAGAACAGGATAGGCAAGGCCGTACTTGAGCTTCCCGATCCCCGCAACGAACTCTTCTCCATTCTTGAAGACAAGTATATCATCCTCTGGGACTACGAGAGGCGCGACCTCCGATTTTCCATATGGAACCTGCAGGAAAACATAATCAATAACCTCAGAATAAACCTGAACGGCGTTCGTCCGTTTTTCGAGAAGGTCCTGGTGGACGAAACGGGCAGGCTCTATACGCTGATCGTCAAGGAAGAAACGGTGGAGATAAAGGAGTGGAAATAGACCGCGCACCACACAACACCCGTCTGGTAAGTGCTGAGGAGATGAAACAGATCGACCGGCTGACCATAGGCGACTTTAAGATACCCGGTGCCCTGCTCATGAACAATGCCGGCCGGGCTGTCGCCGCGCATGTTGCCCAGGGCGGCTGGAACAGGGTCGCACTTGTATGCGGCAGCGGAAACAACGGCGGAGACGGATTTGCCGCTGCGGTCTACCTGAACGCAGCGGGCATAGACGTGACCGTACACTTTGATCCTGACAAAAGCGGAAAGCTGTCACCGGAATCAGACAGTTTTTACAATATCTGCGCCATGCTGGGTCTCGTTGAGCCGCTGACCAACGACTTTTCTGAATACGACTGCATCATCGATGCGCTCTTTGGTATCGGTATAACGGGCGCGGTTCGTCCGCCGTATGACGGGATCATTCAGGCGATGAACGATTCGCCGGCATGGATCGTTTCGGTTGACATTCCGTCCGGGCTTCCCGCCGCCGGATCCGTGCCCGTCGGAGCATCCATCGTTCGGGCACAGACGACCGTCACCATGGGGCTTCGCAAGATAAATACCGTACTCTACCCCGGCGCCGCATACTGCGGGAGCATCGTTACCATTAACCCCGGTTTCCCGGAGAAACTGCTTCAGCAGGTACCTTCTGAAGCCACCGTCAGCGTTTTTGATGAATCGCTGTTTCGCGGCTGGTGCGACCTCTATACGGAGCCGACGCTCCATAAATACCGTGCGGGTACCGTAACGGTTATCGGCGGCTTTTCCGGGTATGAAGGCGCCTTGGCGCTTGCAACGAGGGCGCTTGTACAGAGCGGGTGCGGCATGAGCTATGCGCTTACCGATTCCGGCTCAACCCTTTCATTGCGGACACTGCCTGATGAGTGTGTCGCCGCTTCGCTTGACGACGACACACGTGAAGAGGTGATCGCCAAACGTCTCATGCGAAGCGATGTGTGTGTCATCGGCCCCGGCCTGGGACGGAGTGGCTTTTCCGGCCGCGTATTCGATACTGTTATCTCCGCTGTCGACGAGTGCGGCGTCCGTGCGGTACTCGTCGACGGAGACGGTCTCTTTTTTCTGAAGGAGAGCGGCAGACGGTTTTCCGGCGCAGCGCTGCTTGTAACACCTCACGCCGGTGAGGCTGCGCACCTGCTGGACATGACGTCGGAAGCGATTGAACAAGACAGGCTTGACGCGGCGCGGAAGATATCTGCGCGCTATTCGGCATATACCCTGCTGAAGGGTGCCCGATCGGTCATGACCGGCGGTGGACAGACGATCATCGCGACTGCTGGAAATCCGCTCCTTGCGACGGCCGGTTCCGGCGACGTCCTCTGCGGTATCGCAGCATCGGCTCTCTGCCGGTATGCGGATCCGCTCCGTGCGCTTGCTGTTGCCGTGCATGTTCACGGGACCGCCGCGGACATCTACCGTGAGAACAACCCGTTCTCGTTCAGATCGGGAGACATTATCGATATGATACGGCCCGCGCTTGGCGCTATTT
>CAZAHA010000279.1:0-3226 GCA_964484915.1 uncultured Leptospirales bacterium | reverse complement strand
GGGACGATCTTGAAAAGTACAGGGAGCTTTACAACAACATCGTTCTTTCAGCTAACTCCTATTTTATTGTGACAAACCAGAAGGACGAGATTATCTTTGCCAATAAGAGTTTCTGCACAAACTTCAGATACGGTAGCGACGAGATCATCGGCATGAAACTTGGTGAGGTTTTTTTTATTCCGCCTGGCCGCTTTGTCGAATCGTACAAGGCCGTGAAGAAGTCCGGCGAATCCACCGTGCTTCAGAAGATCAAGCTGCTTTCCCGAAAAAAAGTTTCGATAATCGCGGACATAAAGATATCGCGCATAACAGAGCAGGGAGAGAAGCAATTTGTCATCGTACTGGACGATATCACGTCGCAGTGGAGGAAGGACTACCAGATATCCCTTATCAGTCAGATATCGGAATCTATCCAGCGGGACGACGAGGTCGACCGTATTCTCTTCGGTATACTGACCGCGGTAACATCGGGATCGGGACTCGGTTTTAACCGTGCAATGCTTTTTCTGTACAATGACGACAAGAAAGCATTATGCGGAAAAATGGCCGTCGGTCCGGACTCGTTGGAGGAGGCAGTAAAAATATGGGGTGCGATACAGAACGAGGAACCAGTTGATTATTCCGAGCTGACGTACGCGCACGAGAATGCGCTGAGCAGCGGTGTTAACTTCTATAATCATGTCATATCGGCGTGCTTCCCCGTTGAGAATCACGGCAACCCTATGGTGGAGGCGTACAACAACAGGATCAGCATCCATATCTATGATTCATCAAGCGACGAACGGGTAGATGAGGAAACACGCAAGTTCATGGACGTCTCCGAGTTTGTTATCGTACCGCTATGCTCGAGCAACAAGGGGCTCGGTGTCATTATTGTTGACAACAAGTTCAACGGTGCGCCGATTTATGAGGATCATGTTGAACTCCTCTCCATATTCGCAGTTCAGGCTGCACTCACGCTCGACAGTTTCAACTCCCTAACGCTTGCAAAGGAACGGATGGAACGGATACAAGCCAGGCAAGACGCTATTGTCGAATCGGAGAAGATGGCCGCCGTTGGTCGGATTGCAGCGCATATTGCCCATGAGATTCGCAATCCCCTCGTGACCGTTGGGGGGTATGCCAGACGGATTCTGCAAAACGTTCACAAGACGCCATGTCCCGCCGAGATGATAGAAAAATCAGCCGATATCATCATACATGAGTCCGACAGGCTTGAGAAAATATTGTCCAACGTCATGGACTTTTCCAGGCCGTCACCGCTTATCAGGGAATACAACAACATTAACGATGTGGTACAAGACACATTCTCTCTATTGAAAAACGTCTTTCAGGAACGCAAGATTCATCCGCAGCTGGAACTTGCCGACAACCTTCCGCTCGTTAAGTCGGACTATAATCAACTTAAGCAGGTCGTTCTCAACCTCATCCAGAATGCCATGGATGCGACTCCCGCCAACGGAGAAATCACGGTAAGAACGGAGATTAAAAACAAGGCTATACGTATACGCGTCATGGACACGGGAGCCGGCATTGCAGAAGAGAACATAGAAAAGATATTTGACCCGTTCTATACCACGAAGGTGACGGGTGTCGGCCTGGGGCTGGCTGTGGTAAAGAAGATCATCAATGACCACAACGGAAAGATCACCGTACAAAACAGAAAAGAGGGCGGCGCCGAATTTTGTGTTGAACTTCCCGCACTGACGTGATATATTTATCCCAGTCTAAAATAAAGATGAGCCTGTGTAATGACCGGTGATTGTACCGAACGGGCGGTTTAACATAATGGAGGAGTTATGAGCAAGATTCTTCTGGTAGAAGATGAAAAACACCAGCGCGAACTGTATGCCGCTGAACTTACGGATGAAGGGTATGAGGTGGTTGAAGCGGCTGACGGAAAGGAGGCCGTGGAAAAGGTGAAGGCGGACAAGTATGACCTCGTTATACTGGACATCCGCATGCCGGAGATGGACGGAATAGAGGCACTTGGGAAAATCCTCTCGCGCGACAAGAAGATACCTATCATTATACATACTGCATATTCCAATTATAAAAGCAACTTCATGACATGGACGGCTGACGCCTATGTCACAAAATCTGCAAACCTTGACGAACTGAAATCAAAGATATCCGAAATCCTCGGAAGCAGAAGCTCGGTCTGATTATTTCCTGTTTCACCCGTGTTGCGCGGGTGAAACCTACCTCCCGCCAAGTCACTCATAAAAAATGCGATGTGTGCAAACCAGAATTTACGATGTCTCTTGTCCTCTGTATGAACACTGTGATGTATCCGATTCAAAAACGGTCGCTTCATAAACCTCAACATGGCGATGGTCTTTTATCCTTTCTGCAACGTTCTCAAAAATAAACCGCGCCAGATTTTCGGAACTCGGATTCTGTTTGGTAAATTCCGGCAGTTCGTTCAGATTCTTGTGGTCGATATGCGTCATGACCTCCTTTACGGCGGCCTTCAGGTCATGGAAGTCAATAAGCAGGCCGGTATCGTTCAGGATGATGCCGCGGACGGTTAACTGTACCTTGAAGTTGTGACCGTGCAGGTTCTCGCATTTACCCTTGTATCCTCTCAGCTGATGCGCTGATGAAAAATGGTCTTCGACTGTAAGATAGTACATGGTTATCTCCAAATAATTTCCGCATGCGCGGATCTTCTTTTAGTGTATCAGGCTTTGGGGCGGGAGACCAGTATTTTTCATTGCCGAAAGCGCGAAGGTTCCTTGTCGGGATGATACGAGGACGGTGATGGAGACAGCAAATGACGTTCAATGTTTGAGAAGTGACGAATATCCCAATGGTGCATCCACATACCGAAGGGTTGCGGTACTTTTCAAACAAACTTGGCCACAACACGTCCGATCTTCTCTATCTCCTTGCCGGTAAGCGTTGGATAGATCGGCAGAGAAAACATCTTCTTGGTCATTCGGTCGGAGTTTGGATAATCGAGCCTCTTCAAACCCAGTATGGAATGGAGCGGATACTGTACGGGTGGGTACAGCTCGATACCGTTTTTCTTGAAATACTTCAGTATCTTGTCGCTTGCAGCGTCAAAAATCACCGGAAACGACTGGTATACACATGCATCGTTAAACGGAAAGAGTACCGTATGGGGAGTAAGACGGACCCGGTCGTAGTATACTTTTGCGATCTCCTGGCGGCGCCTGCTGAAATCCTTGAGGCGTGTGATCTGGGAGATACCCATCGCCGC
>CAZAHA010000278.1:0-3238 GCA_964484915.1 uncultured Leptospirales bacterium | reverse complement strand
GCGTTCAAGTTCCAGCCCTTGCCTCTTCTCCTCTTTCTTTCCCTGTCCCCGTTCGATCTCCTTCTGCATTTCAAGACGGCGCGCCTCGCGTCTGTCCCGCCCCGCGATCCGTTCCTTCAGCCGCTCCTGCTCCTTCTAAACCTCCTCCCGCTCTATGAGCGACGGTTCGTCTCCACTTGCATACAGGACACGCTCCTCCTCACCGCTGACATACGGCCTGTAGTATCGTTTGAGATTGACCAATCCCAGAAAATCAAGCCAGAAGAGTCCCGCCGATACAAGAAAGATGATCATGATGAGAAGATAGAACACCTTTGATTTTTCGGATACTTTCATACATTACCGCCTACCGTACGGAGTCTACTGTTGGGGACGGGGTCTTTTCCTCGTCTTGCTGCTTTTTATACTGATCGAGAGCCGACTTTACGATCACCCCGTTCAGTTCCGACAGTGCCGACACGGCCGTATCGTCCTCTACAGGTCCCGCCGCAGATCCCGGGTTTTGTGATGTGATGGTGTTGATGATGGAGGATGCGTTCTGCTGTCTGGTCATGTCGGAAACCGTCCGCTGTTGTGGCGTATCAGCCGTCTGCGCGGCCGCGTGAATCTCCGGAGTAAACTGTTCTGTACTGGACGGCTGAGAACGTTTCCCGGCGGCAGTGTCAGGACGGACAAGTCCAAAGCGTTTTCGCAGGGTTTCTATTCTGTTTAGTATCTGGTGCATGTTGTCTGTCATTACAGGTACTCCTCCTTATGACGGGCATTGAATATTTTCATGTTCATCTCGTCGAGTTCCTTCTCCTCTTCACGCTTTACCATATATTTCCATTCTTCGAGTTTTCTTTCTTTCAGTTTTTCGATCTTCCGGCGCTCTTTCACCGCATCGGCCAGGCGTGCGCGTATCTCGTTTATCTTCGGCTGCATGCTGTCGATCTTGCGCTGTGAGTCCGCGATGACGCTGTCTGCATACGACATATACCGGTGGAGGCTTTGAAGCACTGATACCGTATCCCGGTGGTTTTTCATCTCATCGTGAAAGATCGCCTGTTGACGGGCGACGTTCTCCCGCAGTGATGTCTGCTTCCTGATCAGGACGTTTTCCTTTGCAACTTCATGCGCAAGCTCATGCTGTATCTCGCGTTCCTGGGCCTTCCGTATATCAAGGAGTTTCTCAAGACGAAACGAGAATTTTTTCATCTTTCATTAATCCTACTGTAATCCTACTGTCCCGATGCGACATAACGCGGCCGCCGGGCCTGAGAAAGCGTTCCATGTTCCAGTAACTGCTTCATCTGGGCGACTGTTGCCTCATATGTACTCTTCTCGTGAATGTCCTGTTTGAGAAAGTTGTTAATCTCTCCTGTCATGTCAATCGCCCGGTCGGCGACCGGATTCGATCCGCGGACATAGGTGTTGAGCATGACCATGTCCTCAACGTCCTCATATGCCGTGATCAGTTCGCGAAGCTGCATTGCCATGTGACGGTGTTCGTCTGTAACGACGTCCTTCATGCATCGTGAAAGGGACTGGAGCACGTTAATCGCCGGATAATGGCCCCGGTTTGCGATTGACCGGTCCAGAACGATGTGACCGTCGAGTATGCCGCGTACCGCGTCTGCTATCGGATCGTTCATGTCGTCTGCCTCGACCAGTACGGTATAAAATGCAGAGACAGACCCCGTTGCGCCGGCTCCCGCCCGTTCAAGCATGCGCGCGAGCATGTTGAAGACCGATGGCGGATACCCCTTTGAGGCCGACGGTTCTCCGGCAGCAAGGCCCTTCTCTCGCTGGGCCATCGCAAAGCGCGTGACCGAGTCAAGAAGCAGGTTAACGTCCTTTCCCTGATCGCGGAAGAACTCCGCTATCGCGTGGGCAAGATATGCTCCGCGAATGCGCATCATCGGCGGCTGGTCGGATGTCGCTACAACGATGACCGAGCGTTTCAACCCCTCCTCTCCGAGCTCCTTGTGTATGAAGTCGTTTACCTCGCGGCCTCGCTCTCCGATAAGGGCGATCACGTTGATGTCGGCGTTCGTGTACTTTGAAATCATGCCGAGGACCGTTGACTTGCCGACGCCGGAACCCGAGAAGATGCCGATCCGCTGCCCTCTGCCGACGGTTATGAGCCCATCTATCGCGCGGATACCCGTTGCCAGCGGTTCAGTTATCGGTTTTCTTATGAGCGGATTGATCGGATCTCGGTCTACCGGATATTTTTGTGATGAGTTGATCGCGCCTTTTCCGTCTATCGGGATACCGATTCCATCGATTACCCGTCCGAGAATATCATCGCCGACAGGGGCCATCAGCGATGTCCCCAGAGATATGACCTCTGCACCGGGAATAACGCCGTGCATGTCACCGATCGGCATGAGCAGCGGACGGTTTTTTTCCTTGAAACCGACAACCTCGGCGTAGATGAAATTTTTGTTATCGGTCATGATCTTGCAGACGTCGCCGTATCGTACCTCCGGGCCGACGCTCTCGATCGAGAGCCCCCGTATGCGGTCGACAAATCCCGTAAAGCGGACGCAGTCCACCTCCTCGACGACCTTCAGGTATTTGGAGAGTATGTCGACCTTTTCGTGCGGCAGTACACGTATCATTACATGTTACTCGTGTTGCTGATGGCTTCTTCAATGGTATCAAGCTGCGTCCAGATTCTCGAGTCGATCGTTCCGACATCCGTCTCTATGAGACAGCCGCCCCGGTCTACCCGTGAGTCCTCGTAGATGTTGACCTTCTTGAGCGATTCCATCATCTTGATAAGTTCGTCCTTGTGGGCTGTCGTCATATCCAGGTCCGCGAAGTTAACACGGATGTCTATACGGTCACGGTCCTTGACGCGCTTGATTGCTTCTTTAATATTGTTGATGACAACCTCACGGCGTTCGACGATCTCGTCCTTGATGACCTTCTGCGCAATCATGAGAATCATCTCTGTCATCATCTTCTCGGACGACTTGATGATATCGTCGCGTATATCGACCGCCGTCGACACGATTGTCCCGAGTCTGTCGATGAGGCGCATCACCTCCGACTGCCCTTCCTTGTACCCTTCCTCGCGGCCGGAATCGTATCCCTTCTTGTACGCTTCATGCTCTATTTCAGAGACCTTGAGTTCGGCCTCCTTGATCATCTTTTCAGCCTCAAACTTGCCTCGCTCTACCTCGCGGTCGGACTCCTGTTTGAGCTTTTCCATCTCGTTCTTGATCTGTTCGCGCGTTGCCTGAAGTTC
>CAZAHA010000277.1:0-3258 GCA_964484915.1 uncultured Leptospirales bacterium | reverse complement strand
TATATAATCGGTACATGTGAAAAGAGGAAATATGGCTCGAACCAATCAGCAGGAAGATACCATTGTCAACTCGATTATCGGCGAAGGTGCCGAGTTCAAGGGTGAATTCAAGATAAACGGACTGCTCAGAATAGATGGCAAGTTTACCGGAACGATAGAAACGGATGGAAAGGTCCTCATCGGCAAGGGAGGCGAAGCCATTACCGATATTGAGGCCAGGACGGTTGTTGTCGGCGGGACTGTCCGCGGAAACATATACGCAACGGAAAAAGTCGTTCTGCTATCAAGCGGAAATGTAAAGGGAAGCATCATCACACCGAGCCTGCTGATGGAAGACGGTGTGACTCTGGACGGTAAATGCACCATAAACACGAAGAATTAGCAGAAACAGGATACACATGAAGATATATCCGTCGTTTACGCCGGACAAAAACAGGATACATTCACGCAAAGAGAAAAAACATGCGCGGGAAACCGGAAGGATGTCGTTTGCAGACGCCCTCGACAGCGAGGTCAGCGGTGCCTATAACCAGACCGTGGAAAGCCTGTTGTCAGACCTCGAAGAAAAGGAGCGCCGCTTTCTGGACCAGCAGACCCTCGCGGATCTGAATGAATACAAGCGTATCGTTAAAAAAATCCTGGAGCTTGTCGTACAGGAGGGGTTCGAGACGAAGACGGTAACAAGCCGGAGGGCGTTGAACCCCAGGGAGTACTTTCTCGTCAATAGAATCGATGAGGCACTCAGAGACCTTGCACTTGCGGTAACCTCGCCGGCATCACGGCCATTCAATGTGCTGAAACAGTGCGAAGAGATACGCGGACTGATCTTTGATCTGGTAAAATGACACGCATCATCGGACACGAATCACAGATCTCCTATCTGAAACGGCTTGTCCAGTCAGGAAGAATACCCCATTCCCTGCTGTTCACGGGACCGGATGGTATCGGCAAGTATACTGCGGCGCGGTATTTCGGTCAAATCCTTGTCTGCCAGGCCGACACGCTGTCAAAACCGTGCGGCACCTGTCCGCGGTGCATGTCATATTAGCGCAACCGTCTACTGGACGTGATCGAGCTTGATATGCCGGCCGGTAAAACGATCGGGGTCGGCAAAGCTGATGAGCCGGGTACCATCCGTCATTTGATTGCCCGGCTTTCGGAGCGGTCGATATCCGGCGGATATGTTGTGCTGCTACGGGGGATTGACCGCGTATCTGACAGTGGCAAGAACGCGCTGTTGAAGTCTCTGGAGGAACCTTCGCCGGGAACCCATATCATCATGACCGCTCCGTCAAAAGCGTCCGTTTTGCAGACAATACGGTCGCGGTCACTCGTCATCGACTTTTATCCGCTGCCTGCGGCACAAATGTACAGTATACTGTCGTGGACCGTCGAGTCAAACTCCCTGGAAGAGGCCGCCGTTATCGCCTCAGGCGGCTCGGTCACGCTGGCGCGCGCTCTTGCAGAAAACGATGTTATCCGGAAGGTCATCGGGGTCGCCGGTGAGATCAGGGAGTCGGTTACGAAGGGAGCGGACCTCCGCCTGGAGGGTGTGTCAACAGACAAAGAGCTGAAAGAACTTCCGCTGGTACTGACGCTTATCCACCTTTTCAGGAATGTCCTGGGCCACGCGGCGCGGGGTGACGTCCGGTATAACAGATATCTCGAAAAATTATATATTGACGATATACAGATTCTTCATAGCCTGATAAAACATCTTATGCGTATCAGAGAGGATGCGCGGTTTAGCGTTAATATCATACACGCGCTTAGAAGCGCCGTGTATACAATTACTGAAGGTAAGAACAATGGAATATACATGTATTAAGCTTCGTAAGAACGATGTCATCCAGTTTGTGGACACAAACGACATTTTTCTGAAGCCCGGCAGCTTCTGTATTGCTGAGACCGAGCACGGCACGGACCTTGGATCGGTCCTGCAGATAAAGAAGCGGTGCAGCATGCAGAGGGAAAATGTGAAGGGCAGGATACTGCGAAAGGCGAGCCGTGATGACCTGAAGGAGGTCCCCCGTATAGAGGAAATAGAGGACAGGGCATTTGAGGCCTGCCGCCAGAAGGCGATCGAAAAGAAGCTGGACATGAAGCTTATCAATGTGAAGTCCATCTTCGACCGCACCAAGATTATCTTCTATTTCGTCGCCGAGAACCGGGTGGATTTCCGGGAACTGGTACGGGATCTGGCCGCAATATTCAGGACACGTATAGAGATGCGGCAGATCGGCGTCCGGGACGAGTCGCGCATGCTGGGAGGGTTTGGGCCGTGCGGCCGTTCGCTGTGCTGTACGAAGTTTCAGGGAAACTTCGCTCCGGTCTCGATAAAGATGGCCAAGGAGCAGAACCTCAACCTGAACTCGCTCAAGATATCCGGGACATGCGGCAGGCTGCTCTGCTGCCTGGATTACGAGTACGAGGTCTACCACGAGATGAACCAGAAGATACCGCAGATCGGGACGCGGATCATCGTACAGGACCAGGTGTGCTATGTGGAGTCGCTGGACACGCTTGGCGAATCGGTCCGTATCACCTACAAGGGAAGCTACGTAGAGATAAAGGGAAGCGAGCTCGAGCTGAGGAACAATGTATACCATGTGCTGTGTGAAGTCATTGACAGGATCACACACCATGATGATGAAACTGATAACTCGTTCGGATACTGATACATACTGATAAAGGATGACGATAATGGAGAAGAGATACTACGTTACCACGCCTATTTACTACGTCAATGCCGAACCGCATATCGGGCATGCCTATACGACGATCGTTGCCGATTATGTGAAGCGTCTCTATATGCTTCGCGGGTACGAATCCTATTTTCTTACCGGGACGGACGAACACGGCGACAAGATTCAGAAGGCAGCCGAGGAGAACGGGAGCACACCGCAGGAGTATACCGACCGCATCAGCTCGCTTTTCAGCGACACCTGGAAGCGGATGAACATACAGAACGACGACTTCATCAGAACAACCGAGAAGCGGCATATGGATGTCGTACAGTACGTACTGCAGAAGGTGTATGATACAGGCGACATCTACTTTGGAAGCTACGGCGGGCAGTACTGCGTCGGCTGCGAGCGCTTTCTGCCGGAGAAGGACCTGGTTGACGGCAAGTGCCCGGAGCACAATACCAAGCCACCGGGGACGCAGGAGAAGACCTACTTTTCCAGGATGAAGAAGTACCACTCGTGGCTTGTGGACTATCTGAAGCAGAATCCGGACTTCATCCGCCCTGAACGC
>CAZAHA010000276.1:0-3262 GCA_964484915.1 uncultured Leptospirales bacterium | reverse complement strand
CATGATGCGTGGACGCAGACCTAGGACGCTCCAAAGCTGTACCGGTGGTTCCTGAAACACCGAAGGTGATGCGGTTGTGCCCAGGTTCGACACTGCAAGGGGCATTTGTCCTGATCCGCTTGTGTACGGTGCAATCATGCGTGCATACGGGCGGTATCCGTTTGGAGGAACAAGGCCAAAAACGCCCGATGAGAAGCTCCAATTGCCGTTATCGCGCGTCTGGCTGTTTTCCGGTATCGCCTGTTGTGAAAAGGGTTTGACTAATGGACTCTCTGATAACTTAAGTTTCCTGATTTTCCATCTTCTTGTTTCTGAGAATGTTCGCATTGTATCCTGAATAAAGAGGCCTTCAAGATGAACTTACGCTGCGTTATTGTGCCGGTGTGCCTGCTGCTTCTTTTCGGATCGGCCGCTGGATACGCACAGTTTTTTTCACAAAAGAAAATGTATGTCGTTGCGCCCAGCGGCCTTCGTATGCGTGACAAGGAAGGACAGACCGGCAAGGTCGTCACCGTCATACCCTACGGAACGGAAGTGGTGTACCTTTCGCAGGGGAAAGGCGAAGAGATCGGCGGACGGTACGGCATATGGTACAAGATCAAATGGAACGGCAAGACCGGTTGGGCGTTCGGTGCCTTTTTAACCGAGGAGAAGCCGCTTCCAAACAAATACAATTTTACGACGCTTGCCGGATACTATGAGTTTGTGTACCAACTGCCGGAGGGGCAGATATTTATTACCTACGAAGAAAAGGAAAGAAGATCTCTTTCCTCGTCTCTGACGCTGATGCCTGACTCAAGTTTCCGGATGGGGATAACCGACCATATGTACTGTCCAAAGGATTTATCGGGAAAGTATACGATCAAGGGAAATACCATCACCCTTGTTGTCGATTCTGTGTCTTCCGACGACGGGAGCGATTACTACTCATCCTTTGATCCGCCTGTACGGATACAGGCAGAGATCATCTCGGCAAATTCCATCGGCGTTTCCGTTGTTCAGGACGGAAAGGAACTGAGATCAATCCTTGCCGATATGCATTTACTGGAAATTGCCGGGCTGGAGGAAATCAAAACCGGCAGTATCGTCTTCAACCGTACGGAGACCAAAACATACAAATACGGTTGTGAAAACCATTAACAGTCAGGAGCAGTGCCGCTTGAAACAGGACGGTGCTATCTGCACTCGTATTTTGTTTCATCTGTAAATGTCCCGATATCGCCACATTCGAGAAAGCCGTTGTGGTCGAACGTAGGCATAAACAGGTAGTCGTCCAGTTGAACGGATATACCGAAATCACCGAGTGCATAGTACCCCTGCATCAGAACGGCGGAACGATCGCCCTCCCTGTGCAGTATGACCGTTCCGTCTTTGTCAAACGTGAGCTGTGTATAGTACCCTTTCGTGTCAATTCTATTGTTAATCAAGCGGGTTCGTATCAGTATCTCCCTTTGTTCTTTTGGATCGTATCGGGAATACCAGAAACAAAGCCAGGCGAAGGTATCGTGCAGTTCGGAAAATAACGGGTCTGATTGTAATTTGTCTTTCAGTTTCGGATCTATTTCAACGGCTTTTTCGAGATGGCTCAGCAGCGTCTGTTTCTGTATGTTCGGTTTATATCGGCATGTGTCCCCCTCCTTGCGAATCTGTGCAAGCGTACAGGCCAGGAAATAGTGCACATCGCCGTTAAAATCATCATACAGAAGTGCTTTCTCGAACATGGCCGCAGCGTCAAGGTACTTCCCCGCGGAGTAGAGGTCCTTGCCCTCCTGCAGTATAAGTTTTGCCCTCTCCTCCGTTGATTCACCGGGTTTAAGCGATTGTTTTACAAAAAGGAGGTTTTTGAGTTTGTCAGATCCCTTTTCCATGGACAGATCATAAGCCGTCCTGTTCTCATTGTCGGTCAGGGATATATCGGCACCCGATTCAATAAGCATCTTCGCCGCGCCATAGTTGTTATGCGCCGCTGCGACCATCAGGGCAGTTTGCCGGTTGGAGTTTCTGGCGTCTATGCTTATTCCCAGTCCTGTTAGGAGCTTTGTGTGATGCGGCCAGTCATCACGCGCGTCGATGTGCAGCAGGGTCTCTCCCTTGTTGCTTGTATGGAGGGGATCTGCGCCGAGTTTGAGCAGTTTTCTGACAACAGTATCATCGTACCGTACAACGGCATAAAAAAGAGGTGTGTATCCGTTCTTGTCTTCGGCATTGACGTCTGCGCCGTCGTCAAGGAGGCTCATGATCGTCTCTTCCGCGTTCATCTGGAGGGCGTGGTGGAGCGGAGTCATGCCGTTTTCGTCTCTTGTCTCCTTCTGTGCGCCTTCCGTAATCAGGATTTCGGCGTTTTTCGGTTTATCACTCCTGACGGCCCACTGCAGTACGGAAGTGTTATGTACCGCAGAATAGTCTATGTCGGCACCGTTGTCTATCAGTATCCTGAGGGCCTCCTCGTTGTCCGATGTTGCGGCGAACATGACGGGGGTAGCGCCTGATTCCTTCAGGGGAAGGTTTACGTCGGCCCCGCGTGTAATCAGGTAGCTGACGATACGCGGATCAGCCTCGATGACGGCAAGGATAAGCGGGGTCAGCGGGATTTCTGCTCCATGCTCCTGATAGTAGTACATCGTTTCAAAATTGACATCTTCGGGTTTTACACCGCTTTCCGGAAGGAGCTCCCGCACGGTATCGAGATCGTGGTCGACGATGGCATTCAATAAAAACGTGTTCCTGTATTCCGGCGGAACGTCTGAGTCTGATGTTGACTCACGCGTACATCCTGTTGCAACGAACAGGCATACATGGACCAGGAACAAGATTTGCAGTTTGGCTGATTTTGTCATATGCTCCCTTCCGGTTTCTGACTGTACTGTTCATGGATTCCGCAGCCGTGCACATTATGCAACAAATAATATTGTTCCTTGAGTTACTGTTCGTCAAACCCCGATTTCACTTTATTGAAAAAATTATCATACCGCAGGATGCTCCTGCTATTCTTGAGCAGTCAGTCAGCAGTACGGAAGATACCAGTAGCAGAAAGATGGTACCTGTTGGAAAAAACAAACTACAGTTTGCCGCAACAGAAGGATAATGTGATCAGCTTCTCTGTCAACGCTTCTGATTACAGCGGGAAACGGGCACTGCATTTTTACAAGGCAGGCTTTGATACATATATAAAATAATGTATAACGATGCACCATTTCTTTACCTTTGATCTCGAACAGGGGCTGAAGCCGTTCCGAAACCGGAAACCGATCGCGAAACAGGG
>CAZAHA010000275.1:0-3263 GCA_964484915.1 uncultured Leptospirales bacterium | reverse complement strand
AGTATAACAGCATCAACCAGATCATACAAAACAGCTGCAACACGTTTCAGGGGCACGAGAACATCACCTTTTCACTCCACCTTGACGACGACATCCCGGACATATTTGTTGACAGGATCCTGATCCGCCAGATGATGCATAATATCATCAAGAACGCGATCGAGGCCATGAGCGGGGCGGGCACCGTATTTATTCGAAGCCGTCTTGACGGCGACATGGTTGAGATACGGATTGCAGATACCGGACCGGGCATCAGCCGCGAGGACATAGACCATCTGTTTGACACGACATTTTCACGAAAAAGCGACGGAACGGGACTCGGTCTTGCGATTGTCGAAAGGACGGTTGTGAAGCACGGAGGGACGATCGAATGCTCGAGTGTTCCGGGACGTGGAGCCGAATTTATAATACGCCTGCCGGCGCAAGGGAGAGATAATGGCACGGGTTCTGATAGTTGACGATGAGACAAACATACTGAAGGTACTGAGCCAGATACTCCAGGACGAGGAGCATATCGTCTATGAGGCCACGTCGGCAACCGCCGCTCTTGAGATTATTACACGGAACGACATCGATTTTGCGATCGTCGACCTGTGGCTTCCAGACATGGACGGTATCGAGCTTTTGAAGAAAATCAAGGAAACATTTGATGATATCGAAGTCGTTATGATCTCCGGACACGGTTCTATCGACGTGGCGGTCCGGGCGACAAAGGTCGGTGCCTATGATTTTATCGAAAAACCGCCTACGATTGACCGAATCGCTACAGTTTCCCGCAACGCGCTCGAGGCTACCCGGCTCCGCAGGGAGAACAGGAGCCTGAAAAAGGATTTCGATGAGAACGGTATGATCGGCGTTTCTCCCGAGATTATGGAAATACGTGAAACCATAGGTCGGGCGGCCGGTACCAACGCCCGTGTCTTCATAACCGGCGACAACGGTACCGGTAAGGAAGTCGTTGCCCGTGCGATTTACAAGGGGTCACTCCGCTTTGACAAGCCGTTTGTGAAGGTCAACTGCGCTGCAATACCCCATGAACTCATAGAGAGCGAACTCTTCGGCCACGAGAAGGGCGCCTTTACCGGGGCCGTCAACCGGCGTGAGGGGAAGTTTGAGGCCGCCGACGGCGGAACGATCTTTCTCGACGAGATATGCGACATGAGTCTTCCTGCACAGGCAAAGGTACTGCGGGTACTCCAGGAACAGGAGTTTGAACGTGTCGGAGGAAACGAGCAGGTTCACGTGGATGTACGGATTATTGCCGCTACAAACGTCAACGTAGAGGAGGCGATCGCCCGTAAGGAGTTTCGCGAGGACCTTTTTTACAGGCTGAACGTTATTCCGATCCATGTACCGCGTCTGTCGGAGCGGACGCAGGACATTCCGCTTTTAGTCGAGCATTTTATAACACACTTTTCCAGCGAGCACGGAATCGGCGAAAAGGCGATCGACGAGAAGGGTATGGTCTTTCTCAGACAGTATCCGTGGCCTGGCAACGTCCGTCAGCTCAAGAACATCATTGAACGCGTCCTCATCATGGTTCCGAAGGACGTCATAACGGACACGGATATTCAAAAGTATATTGAATCGGCCGACTCGTTTTCAGATTTTCCCGTCGCGGAAAAGTCCAGCCTGAAACAGGCGAAGGAGCAGTTTGAGAAGGAGTTTATAGAAAAGATGCTCCGCGATCATAACCTGAACGTAAGTGCGGCCGCGCGGGAGCTCGGCATCGAACGGACCAATCTCCACCGCAAGATCAAACAGTACAATATCGATATGAACAGACAGTAGGGTGCTGATCGGATGAAACCGGTACTCGCACAGATTCTACAAACATACACGCGCCGTGACCGCCTCCTTTTGACTCGCTCGTCTGAGGAGCGGGAACGTCTCATTAGATGGCTTTCCATGCCGCAGGCTGTTGCCGAACATCCGGCGCAGGTGACCAAACAAAAACAGCTGCCGGCAAACCTGTCGTGCGCAGCATGTCCGGGTACCGGCAAGCAGAAACAGCCGAGCGGAAGCGGGACGAACGGCTTCATGGTTATACTCAACGCTCCGGCGATGATGACCTCGTTTGAAAAGAACGACCTCCGCGCCGAGTCCGTCGACATGATAAGAAAGATCATCGGTTCGCTCGGCCTGGACATAACCGAATGCTATATTACGAACATGATCAAATGCGAGATAGACAGTGTGGACCGGCCGAGTACATTCTTTAAGCACTGTTCTCTGCTGCTTGAACAGGAGCTTATCCGAGTCGATCCGCGTGTTGTCCTCGTCATGGGTGATCTCACCCCGATGCGGAAGCTCAGGAAGCAGTTTGAACACTCCAACTGGTACGAAATCCCGCACCCGATTACCATGCTCAAGAATCCAGACATAAAGCGCGACGCATGGCGGACGCTGAAGCTCGTCATATCACTGCTGGAAACGATGTGAGCGGAACGAGAAATCCTGGAGAGCAGATGAAGTTTGCCGATGTGCTGATATCCGTTCCTGTACCGGGCCCCTTTACCTATTCCACAGAGGGACATACTCATATCCGGGAGGGCATGCGTGTCCGCGTTCCGTTCAGGTCGCGTACGGTGACCGGAGCCGTTATACGCTGTCATGACGATACGCCGGATTCCTTCGGGGCCAAACCCGTGGATTCGGTCATCGATGACAATCCGGTATTCGACAGCCGGCTGGTTGCACTGTCACGACAGATCGCGGATGTCTATCTCTGCTCTCATGGAGAGGCCATACACTGCGCTCTTCCCGGAAGCGCCAACGGCACCTCCCGCTACGAGAAACAGTTTCAAACTGTCCCCCGTCCGTTCGAACTTACCGGCAGACAAAGACTCATCCATGAATCGATTCTCGAAAACCTGGGAAAGGTCCATCTGCTGTACGGCGTCACAGGCAGCGGCAAGACAGAAGTATATATGCAGCTTGCACTGGACACGATCAAGTGCGGCCGGTCCGTCATCTTCCTTGTACCCGAGATCACCCTGAGTTCCCAGCTTTACCGCAGACTCCACAGCGTCTTCGGCGGGCTGCTCGTCGTCTATCACAGAGGACTCTCCTCCAATCAGAAGGCCGACCACTGGAAGCGTTTCTACAACGGTGACGCTCGTTTCGTCGTGGGTACACGCTCAGCCGCTTTCATGCAGTCTCCGGACCCCGGACTCATCATCATAGACGAAGCGCCCGGTACGTCATTCAAGATAATCGAGCCGCCCAGGTCCAATACACGCCGCGTCGCCCTAATCCTCCCA
>CAZAHA010000274.1:0-3302 GCA_964484915.1 uncultured Leptospirales bacterium | reverse complement strand
GCATGCTTTACGACATGCGAAAAGACCTTTTTGCACATCTCCAGCACATGTCGTTCCGGTACTTCGACACCCACCGCGCAGGAGAGACGATGAGCCGCCTTACCAATGACGTCCAGGTCATAGAGGAACTTCTCGGCGCAGGACTGGATACGATCGTGGTCGACACGATGATACTCATCGGCATTACGAGTGTCATGTTTGTGCTTTCGCCGCTGCTTGGGCTCATCGTTTTCATCACGCTTCCGCTTCTGATACTCATCCTCTTTGTCCTGCAAAAGCATATTATCAATGCAGGCCGTGCCATCCAACGCACTCTCTCATATCTCAACGCGTTCCTGAACGAATCGATTTCAGGAATCAAGGTGATCCGCTCCTTTTCCCGCGAGGAGGAGAACATCCGGGCGTTCAAATCCGTTAACCTGGAATACTATCAGGAGACCAAACGGTTTTATCCCCTCCTCGCCTACTTCTGGCAGAGCGTCTCCACCGTTGATGTTGCGGGTACCGCGCTTGTCATCCTTGGCGGGGGGCTGCTTCTGTCGATGAATATGATCACCATCGGCGTTATCGCCGCGTTTTTGTCGTATATCCACCGGTTCTTTCAGCCGCTCATGAAGATCAGCAACATGGTCAACCAGATGGGACGGGCGATGGCCTCGGCCGAGCGGATCTTCGCCATGCTCGACATCAGGGAAACGGTAACGGATACTCCCGGCGCGCTGCATGATTTTTCCATTAACGGCCACGTCCAGTTCGACTCGGTCACCTTCGCATATAACGCCGAGGAGACCGTGCTTGAGGACGTATCGTTTACGGCCGAGCCCGGACAGACCGTGGCAATCGTCGGCCCAACCGGATCCGGAAAGACGACGATCATCAACCTTCTGGCGCGTTTCTATGATCCGATTTCCGGATCCGTCAGGGTTGACGGACGCGACATCAGGACGTACAGCCAGACCGAGTACCGGCAAAATATCGCGCTTGTCATGCAGGACGCGGGCCTGTTTTCCGGGACGATTTATGACGCCGTGCGGTACGGCAAGCCGGAAGCGACCGATGCGGAAATTGAGGAGATCGTTACCGGTATGGGATTTCACCAGAGTATTATGGCTCTGCCCGATGGCTATAAAACCTTCATCGGCGAGCGCGGTTCACATCTGTCACTCGGCCAGCGGCAGCTTGTCGCCTTCGCTCGGGCGCTGATACGGAACCCTCGGATACTTATCCTCGACGAGGCAAGCGCCTACCTTGACTCACGAAGCGAGGCCCTCGTACAGACGGCAATGGAACGCCTCAACAGGGGACGGACATCGTTTGTCATAGCCCACCGCCTGTCCACCATCCGGAACGCCCACAAGATACTCGTTATCGAAAACGGGCGCATACAGGAAAGCGGAACCCATGAGGAACTGATCAAGAAAAACGGCCGCTATGCAAACCTTCTCCGTGCACAGTATACAGAAGCCGAATGAAGAGTTCGCAACCGTACCCGTTTCCCGTTGGCTGTTGTGGGACGACTGTTTCAGAAATGAACGGGTAAACCGCACATGATAGCATTCATGATTTTCAGTCACATGCAGACGTGCGGATTAGTTACTTTTTATGGCTTTATACAGTTTCTTTTTATATCATCTAGTTGATTCTTCAGGACTTCGTTGTATCTTGAATGACGCTGACAATTGCCGCTACCGGCATCGGTTTTGGTAACAATGGGAACGGAATTTCTGATCTACCGTTTCCTGAGGTACCACACATATGATTGTGTATAATACAAAAAACGGCACGACACACATACAGAGTGCGGTATAAAGAGACAAAACGCATATGGCAACAGAATCGAGACATACTCGCAGAACAATCGGCATTCTGACAGACTGGATTGACACAAACAGCAATTATCACACCGAAATCATGAGCGGCATACGGCACTTCGCCGCAGAGCATGACCTCAATCTGAATGCGCTCGTTATTGGACAGCTGTACGGTTCGGACCACTCGGAACAAAGCAGGAACCGGTTGATCGATTTTGTAAACACCGACGCCTACGACGGCATGCTCGTGTACACCGCGTCGATCGGTAACTTTTCATCGGTTGAGACGTTTGAAAAACAGATAAGCCGGCTCATCTCGATCCCGACTGTCAGCATGGGAGCGAAGTTGAGAGAGCACACCTCGGTACTCCTGGATAATCACACAGGCCTGGAAGATGTCATCAGACATTTAATCGAGGACCACAAATATACGAAGATCGCATTCATCACCGGATCGATGAAAAATCCGGACTCCATGGAACGGAAACAGATATTCATCAACATGGTGCAGCGGTATGGACTTCCCGTTCCGGATTCGCATATATATGAGGGCGATTTTCTGATGCGTGAAGGCAGATACGCCGTAAGAGACTTCTTTGACCGGCGCAGACTCACACTTGATGCGATCGTTTGCGCAAATGATGATATCGCTATCGGCGTATGGGAGGAACTGCTCAGGCGCGGTGTTTCAATACCTGATGATATTGCCGTTACCGGTTTCGACAACCGAAACATCCGTGGCGGGTTCGACTTCCAGTTAACTACCGTCAACCAGCCGCTGTATGAGATGGGATACATATCGGCTTCCATGCTGAATGAGTTGATAACGGAAAACAAAGGGCCTGCTTCCGTTTCTGACCGCATTCTGCCGACTTACGCTGTGTTCCGTGAATCGTGCGGATGTATCACCCATGAGATGGAGATTCCAAGACGCATCACCGATGATGATTACCGGTTTGTGATGGAACAGAAGGACATTCTGAAGCGGGCTATGGCTATCAAGACGATTGAAACTGACACTGTTCATCCCCCCTTTTCCACCCTCTGGCGGAAGTTCGTTATACGCTCGTTTGAGCACCGTATCAAGATACGAAATGTCCAGGCATTGCCTGAACTCATACAGCTTGAATTAAAGGATGAAGGATTTGACCTGACGGGAACAGACTTCGATCCAAAGGAAATGGCAACCGTCGCATCAGAGATTTACCGCCAGTCTGAAATCATCTCCAATCTGATCGAGAACGACTTTCAACATTACATAACACTTTTTGTAGAAAATATCTTTCATACAACGGCCGCAAAAACATACTTCGACGACAGCCAGGGAACATTCTGCAGTTTGTTGAAAACAATCGAAACATCGTTCTGTTCCATATCGAGATTCAACCCGCCCGTTGAGTCAAACGGAACCGCAAGTGTCATCTACGCATACAGGAACGGTACTGTTGTCACACCGCCAAAGGAAGCAAACACATACTCAAACACATTTCA
>CAZAHA010000273.1:0-3349 GCA_964484915.1 uncultured Leptospirales bacterium | reverse complement strand
GACGCACCATCCTCCACGGGAAGTAACCCTTCGACTTTTTCTGTGAATGCTTCGGCTTCTTGAGAAGCTCAGGCTTGAATTCATACGGCACCGTATATCCGTCAGGAAACGTACTGACAAAATCCAGCATGCTGGTGAAGTATTCGTCTCTCTGCTCTCCGCCAAACAGATCTTCGAAGCGGTAAACCCTGAAATTGTCCATTGATTTGCACCGCTGCAGGACATAGGAATTCACAAATTCGTACCACCACGCGTACCGCTCAAACTTGGGCATCTGTTTCCAGTATATGGCAAATGGGTCCTCGGGAAGATCACTCGCCCGAACGCTGATACCGTGATCTATCGGTCCGTACAGGATAAACTCGATCGTTCGAAGAGCTGACGCGATCCATGTCCGCGGATCCCGTACGATGTAAATTATCTTGGCGTTGGGAAAGACCTCCGGGATGAGATCGAGTACACCGAACAGGTGACCGCTTGATTCTATGTATATCTGGCCGTTTTCGGAGCCGACAAGATTTCCCCTCATCTTCCTGAGGTATGCGACCGCTTCGGCATCGGTTACCCTGCCGGCGGCGCGGCTGTTGCTGAGAACGTACATGCTGCGGTTTATGTCCAGCTGACCGAAGCTCATATGGTATGGGCCAAACTTCAGCACCTTCCGCAGAATATCCAGAGGCCGTGTTGCCCACAGGACACCGGGTTCATGGTAAGCTTTCGAATGTGAAACCATTGATGCAAGACTGTCAGCAAGAAACTGTGTACCCGTCCGGCCGGTCGAACATATGAAAACAGGATGTGAATCGTGCGGATGATCCATGCGGTACTTCCATTATGAATGATAGAGGATTAATCCGTCAGATGACATATTGTAACACAAAAGCCTGTTTTACCGTTTGACAAAGCCGGATCATGAAGTAAATCCATAATATCCTCCCCTCTAAGATGCGCTACAGTCAAGGATAAGGTCAATAATAATTTTCAACAATTTATTTTATCTTAACATCGAAACCTCTCATATTCCCGCATGAGGCGCTTCTGCTTCTCCTGCAAGGGGGCGGAGAAACGAAAGCCCAGAAGTACCTGACACGAAGCGGACTCCATGACACGGCAGATTCGGTATGAAACTTCTTGACGGAATACCGCTGTATCTGAGAAAGCTGGAAACTGCGCACTTATTCCAAAACTGCGCACACGGCACATCTTGCCATGCACACACAGACGTGCCGCTGACAGTGCAAGACAGGCAAACAGTGCCAGTCAGGCGTTACGGCCAAAACGATGATTCTTTGGCGGTACAGCAGAAGAACCGATAGAACGGCAACGAAAAGGAGGAAGAATGAGCAATGTCATCATAAAGAATACCGATGCAAAGGACGAGTTTCCGCGCGAAATCACCTTCAAGGCGGTATTTCGTACCAGGATTGAGGCGCTCGACACTATCAAATCTTGCCTCACGGCACACGAGATTGATTACACGCTCTCTGAGAAATCGAGCAGCAAGAGCAGCTTCATATCCTATACAATCAGCGGGCACTACGAGTCGGAGGAGCAGCTGAACAGCGTATGCGACGGTATCACATCGATTGACGGCTTCATGATGATGGTGTAACAGCGTCACGGGCCGCGAGTACCCCCGTTGCCCAGGCAAACTGAAGGTTGAAACCGCCGCAGTCACCGTCTATGTCCAGCATCTCACCGGTAATGTACAGTCCCCTGGCCAGTTTCGATTCCAGCGTCCGCTGATTGACTTCGTCAACCGAGACGCCGCCGGTAGAAACGGCCGCTTCCTCAAACGGTCCCGCCTCTCCGGGCGAAACGGTAAATTCCTTCACGGTTTCTACAAGCTTTTGCCTTGAACCGGCTGTGAGATCACAGGCTGCGGCTTCCGGATCGATGCCCGACCTGTGGAGGAAAAGGTCTCCCATACGGTACTTGAAAATTCCATCAAGGACCGCCTTGATGCTTCTGGTGTCAGAGTAACCGTCGATAAAGGCCCGGGCTGTCTCATAATCCATTTCGGGAAGGAAATCCATAACTATCGACACCTCGCATCCGCGGTACAGCGCACGGTTCACCTGACCCGAAACATCAAATGACGCCGGACCTGACAGACCGTTTTTCGTAAAGAGAACTTCATCGGTACTCTGTGTGACAGGATGTCCGTCGGCAAGAACGGTCAGCGTACAGTCCCAGCGGAGTCCCTGAAGCGTGTGTAACCGCTTATAAGGAACATTAATGGCGAGGATTGACGGAAGCTGGGGAACGATACGGTGCCCCAGCGACTGTGCAAGCTCATACGGCCTTGTCGAACCGCCCAGAGTTGAGAAGCTTCTCCCTCCCATGGAGAGTATGACCGAGTCACCGCGGTAACGCTCCTTCCCTGCCGTTATTACGGAAAAGCCGCCTCTTTCTGGATACACAGAATCAATCCTGCGGTGCAGCCACAGCGAAACTCCCAGACGCCCAATTTCTGACAGCAGGGCCTGGACGACGCTTCTTGCCTGCAGCGACCACGGATAGATGCGTCCATCGGCGCGTTCACGTACCGGAATGCCGATCGACCCGAAGAAAGCGATGGTATCGTCAACGGTAAAGCGTGAAAGGACACTCCGAACGAAGTACGGATTCTCGCCGTGGTAGCGCTCGCAGGAAGCCTGGCGGTTTGAGAGGTTGCACTGTCCGTTCCCGCTCGCCCCAAGTTTCCGTCCGGCACTCTTCTGCTTCTCATATACATGGACTTCCGCACCAAGCCTTGCCGCCGTTATTGCGGCGGCAAGGCCGGAGGCACCGCCGCCTGCGATTATTATCTTTTTCTTCTTCATACTCAGGATACCGCTGAATGTTCTGCCGGCAACAATAACCTGCCGTACCGTACGGGCAAGATGATTTTGACAGCCGGGAACCGTTTCCACCGTCGGCGTTCCGCGTACCGCAACTGGCACCGCCATGCACATCCGGTACTGTCTTCCATCCTTGAAAGCGCAGGGTTTTGTACCGTCCCCGCCCTGCAATATAAAGAATGTGAATTGTGAACGTTTTTTTGGAACGCCCTTGACAACCCTAACCGCTCAGATATGAAGGCGGGCATAGAGGCGTCATGATACCATTAGACACACATTCACATTCTACTCATTCACCGGACGGCCATGATCCGGTAGAAAGGATTTGCGGGTATGCAGTACAAAAGGGCATCACGCATCTTTCCATAACCGAACATGTTGACGGAGATTATTGCCATCCTCAACACGGCTTCTTCAACTATGAACGGTACTCCGACACCATAACCAGGGCACAAAGGCAGTTTCCCGAACTGACGATCCTCAAGGGTATCGAATTTGGCGAAGCG
>CAZAHA010000272.1:0-3384 GCA_964484915.1 uncultured Leptospirales bacterium | reverse complement strand
ACGGCGACGCCGCCTTCATGACACCGTTAGAGTAGTAGAGCAGCGTGTCTCCCTGGTCCATATGAAACAGTATGTCCTGATAGTCTTTCCGTCTGGTCAGGATCTTCCCCGACGGTGAGTCATTGGTACTTGTCATCTTCCGGTTCTTGGCAGAAATGTGGAGGACGTTCGGCGGACCAAGCGATGAAAGCCTGCAGTCCCCGCTCTTTGTATTAATCTGAATAACGGTGAGATAAATCAGCGAATGAAGGCCCGCGATGACCTTCTCGATCTTTCCCATTACGAAGTGTAGCTGCCCGGACGGGGACATTCGTTTTGCGTTGGTTCTGATGAGCGTGCGTATGGTCGCGGCCGTGAAGGAAGAGGACGCGTCGTATCCATCGACGCTGCACAATGCGATCTGGTAGACATTGTCATTGAGGAAAAACGCATCGATAAAGTTTCCCGACATAAGGTCCGCGGGCAGGTAGACTGACGATATGTCCAGACTCTTGACGTCGTTAAACTTTGGAAAGAGCCTGGCCTGAAATTCTCGCAGCTTGCTGAGCTGTTCCTTGTACCGCTCGTTGCTTGCCGAAAAGCTGGCCGAGAGCATCGTATGGATATTTTCACGGATAAAAACAAGCAGTTCTTTCTTGTCAGCGGTAATGTCTGAATCGTCCTGTATCATCAGATAGAACGATGTGCTATCCTTGAACCGGAGCAGATGGAAGTTGATTCCTGAGTCCTTGAAGCTTCCGTCAAGGACCTTGTTCTCCTCTTCGTTTTCCTTTAACAATTCCTTCAGTTTTGGCTGTACTGGATCGAAATTATCGTTTTTTGTCATATATATGATTTCGGTGCTTCCGGTATTGTTCGACAGGATGGCAAAATACTTTAAACCGGAGTATCCTGGCAGATAACTGTATGATTCGGCCAGAAGGGAGAGAAGGCTCTTTTCCATTGATGTATCCGTCTGCTGTAAGTGTACCGGCTCTGCCGGCCGAATTGTCCGCGCACCAATGCCTGGTCATACAGACTGTATATTGTACAAATTCAGTATAGCATTATTTTGATGAAAATTCAATCAGATTTTATAATCGGGAGATCACTGTACGTTCAAGCCATTTAAGTCTTGACGCTCTTTCACGCAGCGGTATTGATATGACTGCCACAAGAATAATGCACCGTACACTGCAGCAACAGGGGGGGAGGTTAACCATGCCGCACGTAATCATAAAGATGTATCCTGGCCGCACGGAAGAGACAAAACTTCGGCTGGCAGAAAGAATTGCTGAGACCGTTGCCGAAGTCGCCGGATGTAACGAATCGTCTGTCTCTGTTTCCGTTGAGGAAACGCCGAAGGAAGAGTGGGCCGAAAAGGTCTACAAGCCGGACATAATTGAAAAAGGATCTACGCTGTACCGGAAACCGGGATACAATCCGTTTACCTGAACATACCGTGATACCGGCAGGATCAGCCGTCTGCTGCTTCGACGCCGGAAGCGACCGTATGTGGTGTCATTCTCAATAATATTATCATGCCGGAAGGAGGCGTTATGCCAGTAGCCGAAACAATCAGGAACGCTATAGAAAAATCATCGATGATCCGCAGGATGTTTGAGGAGGGTCTGGAACTGAAGCAGAAGTTCGGTGCCGACAGGGTCTACGATTTTACAATCGGTAATCCGGATCTCAATCCGCCGGAAAAGTTTTACGAGACGGTCGTCTCGCTTGCTGCAGACAGATCCCCGGGTGTTCACGGATACATGCCCAATGCCGGCTATCCCGACGTACGCCGCAAGGTTGCAGCGTTCGCTTCCCGGCAGCAGGAAACAGAATGCACCGCGGATAATATCGTCATGACGGTCGGTGCTGCCGGTGCGCTCAATGTCATTCTCCGTACGCTGCTCAATCCCGGCGATGAGGTGATCGTGCCGCGGCCGTACTTCGCCGAATACGGCGCCTATGTGTCAAACCATAACGGTGTTCTGATTGGTGTGCCGTCAACTGAGGACTTCTCGCTCTCCATTCCTGATATTGAGGATGCCATAACGCCATCAACAAAAGTAATACTGATAAACACACCAAATAACCCGACGGGACGCGTCTATTCGCGCGAAATCCTCGAAAAGCTCGGTGCGTTGCTAAACAGAATGAAGCAGCAGGGACAGACAATGTATCTTGTTTCGGACGAGCCATACCGTGATGTTGTCTATGACGGGGTAGAAGTACCGCCGCTGCTGCCGATATACACAGAAACGTTCGTCGTCACCTCATTCTCCAAGACGCTGTCGCTGCCGGGCGAGCGTATCGGCTACATTGTGCAGCATCCCGCAATGGAAGGGGCTGATGAAGTCATGAACGGACTCGTTATGTGTAACCGGACCTTGGGGTTTGTTAATGCACCCGCTCTTATGCAGCGTACGGTAGCCGAGCTGCTTGAGGAACAGGTGGCTGTTGACGTTTACGCAAGACGCCGGAAAATCTTTACCGATGGTCTTGATGCAGCGGGTCTTTCCTACGCGCCGCCGGAAGGCGCCTTTTACCTCTTTGTAAAGGCTCCCGGCGGAGATGATGTCGCGTTTGCTGCGCACCTTAAGAAGTACAATATCCTGACTGTACCGGGCTCCGGTTTTGCCGGGCCGGGATATATTCGGCTCGCGTACTGTGTAGACGATGATGTTATCCGCCGCGCGCTGCCACTGTTTGCAACGGCAGCAGCCGAGTTTCGGGAGGGAGGATGAGTCAGATCGCGGCTGTGGGCGTCGGCGGAGCGTTCGGAGCCGTCGTCCGCTACCTTGTGTCCAGACATGTTAACGTCCTTTTCGGCGGCACGTTTCCGTACGGGACGCTGTGCGTCAACATACTGGGAGCAGTCGTTATCGGTTTTCTCTTTTCACTCTTCGAGTACCTGCCGGCTCCGCGTCCGGTCAGGGACTTTTTAACCGTAGGATTTCTCGGGGCGTTTACAACATTTTCAACGTTCTCGATCGAAACAGTCTCTCTCATGCGCCAGGGGGATTATCCGGCGGCAATTCTCAACATCTGCCTCAACGTTGTTCTGTCGCTTGTCATGGTATTGGTCGGCATGAAGCTTTTTATGCTGTATCTTTCGTTTGTGAAGCAGGTCCGACAATGAAAGAATCCGGCACGGCTGTACTTCTCAGGATCTTTATCGGCGAGAGCGACCGGGACGGAACCAGGCCGCTTTATGAATCAATCGTAAAGGAAGCCCGTTCGCAGGGCCTGGCCGGCGCAACGGTGCTGCGCGGAGTCCTCGGATTTGGAGCGGACAGTAAAATGCATGCGGCAAAGCTTTTGACGCTCTCCGATGATTTACCCGTCATAATCGAGATTGCCGATGCCCGTGAAAAGATTGAGAAGCTGCTGCCGTTTCTCGAC
>CAZAHA010000271.1:0-3416 GCA_964484915.1 uncultured Leptospirales bacterium | reverse complement strand
AAGGTGACGACAAGGACTCTGTCAACCTCTTCCATCATGCCGACGATGTACCAGCAGAAAAGAACGGCGATCGAATAGGTCTTTCCGGTACCCGCGCCGGACTCCACCAGAAATGTGCCGCATTCCGGTTTTTCCGTTAACCTGAGTTCATGTATAGTATTCATATTCCGTCGTCTCGCTGTATCCGTCGTAGAATATTCGCGCGCACTGGACGAACCGTTCATCGAGAAGATCGAGTGCATTGTCCGTGAAGAAGGTTACGTACTCGTTTGTCATCTCCGATACGGCATAATCCGGATTAATCCGTCCGCGAACAGTGTTTGCGATCTCCGTATCAGACTGGTCGTGATTCTTGACGCATTTCTTGTAGGCTTCATGCGAATACTTCCTGAAAAACGGCAGCGGCCTGAACAGACCGGAACGGTACAGCTTGAGAAAGCCGGAAAATCTTCGGCGTGCCGTCTCTTCCTCTACCGGCTTCAGGATTATCATCTTCTCATCGGTGAAGATCCGTCCACGTAGCGGTCCCTTTGCTGCCTGAACAAAGATGTGGGAAATCCATGCGCACATTTCATCATACTCTTTCCATGAGGGCGAAAAGGATTGGTATTCCCGGTCAGAAACAATCCGTACCCGGTCATGAACGGTAAACTCGAAACCGCCGATCTCCTCCGTAACGGCAAGCTCCGTCATCCTGGCATCAGCGGCAAACCGGTCACGCATCCGCGCCAGGACAGTTTCTACGCTTACCCGAATCCGTGACAGCTCATACTCCCCCGGAGACAGCGGCGGCAGTTGACCACGTTTCTCCAGCGCCGATTGCCCCGTATAATCAGCGCTCCCGCGCAGAACCATCTCCATGATCATGTCCTTCTCGACATACGGGTCTATCGATACCGGTTCATTATCATCCGGTACATCATTGTGTCGGGGGAAGTCGATTCCGCAGCGGTTTTTCAGGAAAAACCGGTACGGGTTGGCAAAAAAACCGATGAGCGTCCGCAGCTGTATGACGCGAAGGTCTTTTCCTACCGGCAAATCGATACTCTCATCTGCAGACCGATGGCGTGTACGTTCCCGAAAGAGCGACCTGGCGCCGTCAAGATACTCCGCCGCATACGAGAAGAGAGGCGGGCTGCCGTCAAAGTATTCCGGTGAAAACGGCTGGAGGCGGTGCTTTATGATGATGCTGTCGATAACGGTATCGTCCGCACAGTTGTGCCGGATATAGTCCGTGAGTTCCGATACAAGCGGAGACGGCGGCCTGTCTGTGTTGTCCTTCTCGTTAAACGCGGTATACGTAATAATCAAGCGTTCACGCGCACTCAGCACGGTTTCCAGAAACAGGTATCTGTCGTCACCGGTTATTGAGCGGTCGCCCTTCTGCGGGAATTCAGCGATAAGGTCAAACGACAGCGGTGTCATACTGCGCGGAAACGCGCCTTCGTCCATGCCGACCATGATGATGACCCTGAACGGAATGCTCCGCATGGGAAGCATCTCGCAGAACGTTATGCGGCCGTCAATAAAGCCGAACTCCTTCTTCACTCGTGACAGTTCGGTAGTCATCATGTGCCGGATGATAGAAAAGGGGACGGTCATGCCGTCGTTATCCGGCAGCGAGACCTGTGCCACCGCGTCATACAGTTCAAGCAGGGCTTGGTCGTCCGATGACACTCCCGCTGGATTAAAGAATGTTTGAATACAATCGTAGAGGAGCGTGATCCACCCGGCCACCGTCCGCTCCTGGCGGAAGAGACGGGCATACCGCGAAAGCGCATCAAGGTATTCCATAAGCGCACCGGCAGTTTCCAGCATTCCTGTACCGAGGTCAACCGCAGGTGAAACGCCCTCGTACGTTTCATCCTCCCCGAAGGACACTCCGGCACAGATTCGCAACAGCGACCGTTTCAGCGAATAGGTGTCGAAACTGACACCGCTGTGTGTTTCACGGTCATGCTCATCGATTCCCCACCGGAATGATGACGATTTGAGCCACTCGACTACCTCACTCCGTTCAGATACGGGTATCGAGAATGCCGCGCAAACCTCGTCGCATTCAAGAATGTCAAGCGCCATGGATACGGTCAGCCGTTCGCTTTCCAGGGACAGAATCGAAAGCAGGGTCTCAGCAATGTGGTTGTACGTGGTGACGGCAAGGTCGGCGATGGTAAACGGAAGGGGCGAGCCATCGGCGTTTCTGTTTGAAAATACCGCGGTGATGTACGGCTCATATTCCGCGATCTTCGGTGTCATCACGAGGATCTCTCCCGGAACGAGTCCGGGCAGTTCATCGAAGAGCGCCAGGATCTGGTCGTGCACAACCTCGAGCTGCCGCATCCGGTTGTGGCATCCATGAATGGTCAGTGAAAGATCACCCCCGGCACAGGAAAACCGGGGAACGTCTCCGGAAGAGAACTCTGTCCGGTCGGTCAGCGAATAGATATCATGCTGGATCTGTCCAAGGAGCGTCGACGGAGACGGTTCATGGAAGTATGTGTCATCGGATACATCGGTACCGCTTTCGATAAGCAGCGTATAGAAGTCACGTCCCTGCATGCCAAACAGTGAAAGAAGGGGATTTCCCAGGTAATAGTAGAGATCGCCCCCCTGACTGTTGTATTCCTTGATAATCTCCTGCTGAATGACAGTTCTTTCACTGACGATATCGTACCAGTACCGGGGCGATGGATTCAGAAGCAGGAGAAAGATATCTGTTTTTTCAGCCAGGGCCGACAGCAGCTCCATGTAAAACGGCGGCAGGTTTGACAGGCCGATCGCGCACAGGTGGGGAAACGGCACGGCAGATGACTCCCTTACGGCAGCAAGCAGCCGTGTACGGATCATCGCCCGGTGCGAGACACCCTCTTCCTTCAGGACGTTCCATAACTCATACTGCCAGCGGAAGCTCGTGTCAAGATCTGAAATCTGCCCGCCCGAAACAAGAACCGGGTCACCCTGATCCCAGCGCAGCGTCATGTCGCTCCGGTACATCGTATACTGGTCAAATGTATCGGCTATGGCCAGGGAGAGCTTGTAAAGCTTCAGCTCGTCGGCATTCCGGGCATACTCCGCCATCTCCGGCGAGAGGCTGTCGGGTGCTGCTCGAATCAGCCGGTAAACGCTCCATGCGAGCGTCTGTTTGTCAGTGGTTTCACACGGTATGCCGTAGCGGGAGCAGAGCATGGTAAAGAACTGCTGGGGATAGATGAAGGTGAAGTTGGCGCACACACCCGTTAACCGTGCGGCACCGGTCACAAAATAACGGCCCATTCCGATACTCTGTACCAGTATGTGGTCGGGGGAGAGTACAGGACGGTTCCCGGAAGATATTATCCCGGTAAACGGCTCCATGAGCCTTTCAAGGGTGTTTGACTGGTATACGACAAGGGGCATGCGACTCGCTCCTGGGTTCC
>CAZAHA010000270.1:0-3426 GCA_964484915.1 uncultured Leptospirales bacterium | reverse complement strand
ACCGCCGACAAACAGAATGGCGAATAAAAGCGGTATGTAGATCATCGCCGTACCGAAATCCGGCTGCTGCACGATGAATATGACCGGAATAATCGTCAGGAGTGACGGGATGAGAAGTTCACGGAAGTGTTTGATATCACGCTCGCGTATCTCGATATACTTGGCAAGCACCAGGATGAGCCCGAGTTTCATAAATTCGGACGGCTGAATCGAAAAGGAACCGAAGCTGATCCATGCGCGCGTGTTCCGTATCGGCGTTCCGAAGTACGTGGTCAGCACCAGTATCAAGAGAAGGACGCCGTAAATGTGCAGGGAATAGTCTCCGAGAATCTTGTAGTCGACAAATGTCATCGCCAGCATGGTGAAGAAACCGATGATAAACCACAGCATCTGCCGCCTGTAAATATTATTATTAAGGTCAGTTATGGGATCATATCCTGCGCTGTAAACGGTTACAATACCGATCGCGGCGATAATGATAACCGACAAGATCAGGAGAAAATCATAGTTATTAAGAGCGCTTTTGTTCGCCATCAAAGTACCCCTGTTTTATCATCTCGGCAAAGACCTTTTCCGCGATCGGTACCGCAGTCGCCGCGCCCCCGATACCGTACTCTACCATAACCATGATGACGTATGAATCCTCGGGATCGGCTCCGTACGGTCCGTATCCCACAAACCACGCGTGCTGTGTATACTTCGCATCGCGGTTGGAACGGGTCTGTGCCGTTCCGGTCTTTCCGGCAAACGGTACGTCAAGATATGAGAGTCGACGCGCGGTACCCTCCGTCACCGCAAGACGCATACCCGTCTTGATGACCTCAAGCGTCTTCGGGGAGAGCGGTATCTCCTTGATCTTCTCCGGTTCGATCTTCTTGACGAGACGGCTGTTGTCCGGCGATCGTATCTCGCTGACAACATGCGGTCGGTAGATGATGCCGTTGTTGACGATCCCCGAAACAAAATTAGCCACACCGATGGGAGTAACATTGAGAAACCCCTGGCCGATGGACAGGTTAATCGTGTCTCCGTCGTACCAGGACTGTCCGTAATGCTTGCGTTTCCACTTCTTGGACGGCACAAAACCCAACACCTCGCCTGGCAGGTCGATTCGTGTCCTGTCGCTTAAACCGAAATGGTTGGCGTAGTTGATTATGACGCTTGGGCCGATCTTGTGGCCCATAGTGTAGAAGTAGACCGATGCTGACTTTCCGATCGCCTGATAGAGATTGATCCGTCCATGGACCGCGTAGTCATATATGATGGTGTCCCTGTATCCCTGAAGCACGAAGTATCCCGGACAATTGACATACCGGTCAGGCTGCCATTTCTCCTCTTCAAGGGCGGAGATCGCGGTAATCAGCTTGAATGTCGATGCGGGTGGATATTTTGACTGGATCGCCCTGTTAATGAACGGCCGCCGCGGATCATTGTTAAGACGATCAAGAAGGTCGCTGTTGTTCTTGGATATGATCATGTTGGGATCAAAATCCGGCTTGCTCACAAGCGCGATTACGTCTCCCGTTGACGGTTTCAAAACAATGCAGGAACCAGCCATTCCCTCAAAGGCCTCATACGCACGTTTCTGGATCTGATAATCGAGCGTCAACACCATGTTGTTTCCGGCAACCGGCTGCTGTCCGATCTCCTCTCCTTCTGTGCGGTTCTTTACATCGACGATCCTGCGAACATTGCCGTCGACGCCACGAAGCATGCTGTCATATTCCTTTTCGACGCCTGATTTTCCAATCTTCTGGTAATACTTATATCCTTCTGTCCTGAGGTTTCTATATTCTTCCTTCGATATGCTTCCGATATAACCGATTATGTGGAAAAACATCGGCCCGTAATTATAGACCCGTATCGGAGCGACCTCCCAGTCTATATTTGAGTAAAGCTCCTTGTGGGACGCGATCTTGACGAGCTTCTCAAACGCTATGTCCTCCTTGATGAGAAGCCGCTGCCACGGGTTCTTATTGGTATATTCGGCCATGATAGAATCTACATCAATAGGCGTAATATCCGAGAGGCGGACCAGCGTGTTGCGCATCTGCTTTCTGGTCTCATACTTTGCCGGCACCGTTGAGATATTAAAGGAGGGACGATTTGATACAAGAACCACATTGTCCCGTGTATCGGAATGGTAGTTTCTGTCATATATCTCACCCCTGGAGGCGGCGATCGGTATGTAGTCCTCCATGTTCATCCGGGCTTTCAGCGCATATTCCTCACCAGAAAGAAGCTGCAGACGGACAAGCTGAAGGAGAATCGCTATAAGCGAGACCGACACCATGCCGATAAATACAAAGACCCTCCTTCTGAAGGCCTCAAACATCCTGTTGCGGAAAGAGGTATTCACGGTTTAGTACCTTCCTTCGCTTCCTTCTGCCGGTAATTCATTTTCATATATCCTGTCAAACAGGAAGAAAAGCGGCGGCGCAAGCAGCGCATTGTAAAAGGACTCGGGCATGATTACTCTGGCGATGTCACCGATGACCGCTTCATGAAATACAATGGCGAGAAGCAGCGTGATAATTCCCTTGAAGATCGAGGAAAGGAACATCAGCATCGCAATGGTTAGTATGTTTGATTTTATGACAGAACGGCCGATGAGACCAACGGTAAACGCAACGATTACCTTCGGAAGGGTCAGAAATCCAAGCGGAGCGTTAGAAACGGCATCATGAATCAGGCCGCCCAGGAAAGCAGTAGCCTCTCCGTAAAAAGAACCGAAGGTATATGAGAAATAAATAATTGCAATGAAAAGCAGGTCCGGCTTGACACCGCCGATCCTCAGAGCATCGAACGATGAATGCCCCTGTATGAGCAGGGAAACGACTACGATAATCGCAGTAACAATATGAGATATGATGGATAACATATATATTGAGCCCTTCTATTACCGAAAAGTATTCACAGTCAGACACGCTCAGTGACGTTCTATGAGTTCAATCAGCTCTATGTCCGGTATCTTGACAATAACAAAAACCTCTTCAACCTGATTATAATCGATTACCGGCTTAACGGTTGCCTTCTGGAACGCGCTTGAACTGGAGGGAACCTGCTCCTCGACTGTACCGACCAGCAGCCCCTGCGGAAAAATGCCGCCCTGTCCTGACGTTACAATGACATCGCCCTTTGCGATACGGGCAGACTTTGAAACATAGTCGATGACGCCCAGCGACGATGTTGTTGAATATCCTTCCATCAGTCCGGGAAAGCGGGAAGACTGAAGCCGTACGCCGACCTTCATGCTGGGAGATATCAGAGGCTGCACGCGAGAAATGGTTCCCCGCACCCCGATCACTTTACCGACTACGGCTTTTTTTCCGCCTGAGAACGCGACCCCGGGCCTGGTCAACTTGAGCCCCTCCCAGGGTCCCTTGTTAATGAAGATCGGCCTGAACCAGTTTTCCGGATCCTTCC
>CAZAHA010000269.1:0-3448 GCA_964484915.1 uncultured Leptospirales bacterium | reverse complement strand
CAGCACGAACATGTACCCCAGACCCGATGTGAAGCCGTCAATAAATGAAATACCAGGCGGATTGGATTGGGCGAACGCCTCGGCGCGGCCCATGATGATGCAGTTTGTGATGATGAGTCCGACATACGGTCCAAGCGCCTTGCTCACCGCCGGCATATAGCCGCGCAGAACGGTGTCCACGATGATAACGTATGACGCGATGACAAGCGTCTGGATAAGCATCCGCACCCTCCGGGGGATCAGAGACTTGGTCAGCGATATCGTCAGGTTTGAAAAGCTTGTAACAAAAAGGAGCGCGACGCACATGATGAAGGTATTCTTGAAGTTGTTGGTTACCGCCAGCGTTGAACAGATCCCGAGTATCTGTATGATAACCGGATTATTGGTCCAGAGGTTGTCCTTGAATAGTTTCGTTACGTCGCTCATAGCTCTCCCTCCTGTTCAAGCTCTTGCAGTGTTGAGAGGGCCTTGTTTATCATGTCCTCAAGGGCCTCTGACGTCCGCGTTGCACCGGTAATCGCGTCGACTTCTGCGTCGTCATTCTGATAATTGCCGTCTCCCTGCGTAAAGGTGATCGAACCGTTTTCAATCTTTTCTCCGCGGAACTGCCGCAGGAACCACTCCTCGGCTATCCGTCCGCCGAGACCCGGAGTTTCGGAGTGGCTTATGATGTCGAGTCCGATGATCCGGGTGACTTCGTCGTTCACGCTGAGTGCGCCGTGGATAGTGCCCCACAGTCCCTGCCCGGCAAACGTGATAAGGTTGACGTTTGTTTCGTCGACGGTTGCCGTATAGAGTGTCGTATCGTCGACATCCTCCCGACTGATCATCTCCTCGTATTTCTTCGCGGCGTCAGTGTCTGTGGTGTATTCGATGCCCATCGCGTTCAGCAGCGCCTTCTGGCGGAAGAGCTGCTCATTCAGCTCGATCTTGTCCCTGGCAAACAGGTATACAACAGTCAGAAAGACCATAAAGACGAACGTGTACACGAAGGTAAATACGATGCCGTATAGTCTGCTTTCTGTGTTCATTTCTTACCTTCCTTCTTTTTGGGGGTAAAGATCTCATCCAGAAGCGGCGCAAAGGTATTGCCGAAGAGGACGCCGAAGCTTGTACCTTCAGGAAAGAGGGAAAAGGTACGCACCAGAACCGTCGTGCAACCCACGAGGCACCCGTAGATCCATTTTGATGGCTCCTTTTTGGGTGCGGATATCGGGTCAGTCGCAAAGAAGACGGCCACGAAGATGATGCTGCCGGAGATCCGGGAGCCGACTGTCGGAAGCGCATTGGGGATGCCGGCGGCATCAAGGATGAATGTCAATACCGTAAAGCTGATGATAGTGGAAAGTATAATTGCGTAGCTCGCGGTCTTCGTAAGAATCAGATATGCCGCTCCCAGTGCGATGAGGATGATCATCCCCTCACCGAGAGAGCCCGTACGGAGACCGAGAAGATGGTCAATGATGTTAATCTCATCGCCGCCGCGGAGGACCTCAATCGGGGTTGCACCGGTAAATGCGTCCGCCTGCAGGCCGAAGTTTCCGGGTTCCGTCCATCCGTATGTCATTTTCTGGGGGAATGAGATGTAGATGAACAGACGGCCGCTTATCGCGGGATTGAACGGGTTTCGTCCGAAGCCGCCGAACGCCATCTTGGCAAACAATACCGCAAAGACGATCCCGATAAGCGCCATCCACCAGGGGGTGCGGGGTGGCAGCGACAGCGTAAACAGGGTGCAGGTTACCAGTACTGCCTCCGAGACCTTCTTGTTTCGCTGTTTTTCGACGATATACTCCGTCAGGATTCCTGCCGGAAAGACGATGAGCGACAGTAGGATGAGTGGAAGACCGTACAGATACAGCGTGAAAAGATAAATCGGTGCGAGTGCATAGAGCACCCTGCGCATCATCTGTTGTTTAAGAAACATAACATGGGGTCCTCTGATAAAGATTTATTCTTATGGTTGAAGATAACGTACGGCCAATAGTGTGAGCTTGTAAATATGCTCATGTAAAAATAAAGTGTCACTAAAATCAGGAATGTCAAGAAGATTGAGCGATATTTGACGGTATTCTTTGGATGCCGTCACTTTCAGGAGGGAGATACGTGACGATTATGATCCGGTGATCGCACGGATGACATCAATATGGTCAATGCCGATACTCGCACAGATGCCGGCCCCGGGCTTCAGTGTTCGTCCGCTGAAGTCGAGTGTGTCGCCGTATCTGTTGGTAACCGTTCCGCCGTATTCCTCCAGAATCAGGCTTCCGGCGGCATGGTCCCAGATCTTTTCGCGGTAGCGGCTGTTTGTAACGCCGGGAATACGGAGGTACACCATCGCCTCGCGCCGGGCGAGCGTCAGATATTTCAGCTGTGAATCAAGCAGGACAGGTTCATCCGTAATGGACAGTTTACCGGCAATTGTGCGGTGGAGGGTGCTGCAGCCGGTGGCATGTTCGACGCTCTGTACGAACTTCCGCGGCGGGAACGGCGAAAGGTCCGCACTCTGCACCCGTACGGTGTCCTCCTCCGTCGTTATGAATACACCCTCACCACGTACAGCCGATACAACGGTCAACGGATCCCATGTGGGACAGCCGAGCGCGGCCGTCATGACTGTGCCCTCCTCGATGAGTGCGACAGCGACCGAATAGTGTGCGCCGCGTATAAAGCCCTTGGTTCCGTCCAGCGGGTCAACGGTCCAGAAGCGTTGAGAAGGAGTACCGTTTCCAAGGGAGACGCGATCAATCACGTCATCGATTGTAAATCCGGGCTGATATCTGTGTATGTATGCGGTTACCGATTGAGTAAAGCCGTGCATCGATTCATCACGCAACGTCTCGCTTTCCTCCTCTGCCACAATCTGATCTTGGGGGAAGCAACGTGCCAGGGTATCGCAGATAAGCGCCTGGGAGCCGAAATCGGCGATGGTTACCGGCGTGTCGTCGGATTTAACAAGGCGGCTGAATGTGTTGTGCCGTACATCGCGGCAGAGCCGTGATGCCGTATAGGCGGCGGAAAGTGCGCATCTGTGTTCGGTTTCATATTTCATGGGGCACTGGTTTTTACGGAAATAGTTTTATGTGTATCATTGTACAAAAAGGCGTGCAGATGAAATATGCACGCCTTTTTTTGAACCGGAACGGGGTGTTTCTACCAGGCGTCCGACTGGCGGTCCTGATATTTCTCGCGTACCTTTGCCGAAATGTTGTCGATGTAGAAGTAGTTCCACGTCGGCAGGCGCTTTTCTGAACTCGGGTTGTACACCATTTTCAGAATCTTGAGCGAACGCGGCTGTGCGAGATACTTGTCCTCCTGGCGGATATTCTTGTTGAGCTTTACGGTCAACTTTCTCCAGCCCAGGAAGTTAAGCTTGCCGAACGAGAGGCGGTGAACCTGGTTTTCCGCGTCCTGCAGTATGAGCGAAAGCTCTCCTGCAAAGTTCTTC
>CAZAHA010000268.1:0-3466 GCA_964484915.1 uncultured Leptospirales bacterium | reverse complement strand
TTTCACCGCGCTGTACCGTATGGTATACCGTTTTCCGGGGGGGGGCCTGTGACGGTATCTTCAGTCTGGTGCCAACGTACAGTTTTCCCGGGTTCTTTATGGTATTGTTCTGCTTAATGACGGACACCGATGTGCCGTATTTCCGTGCAATCACGGTAAGGTTTTCGCCTTTTTGTATCGTATGGTACACAAATGAAGAAGCGCTCCCCTGAGAATTCCGGTGTGTGACGGAATTGTATGACTCCCGGATGCCGGACGGGCGATTGTTTGCCATAGTGACGCTGTTTCCGGCGCAGTATGTGTTTGCAGACGTGCATATCAATATCGTCATACCAAGAAGGGAGCGGATTATTGTTGTGAGAGGTGATGGCTGCATGTGAATATCTCAGCTCCTTCGTGCGATACACAGGGCACTCCCGATTATCTGCCATTCTCCGATGGGTCGAAGATATGGCTGCCGGATGACGCCTGTTGATACTGCATAAAGTGGGGCGTACTCTCATGTTCGGATTAATTGATTGACGGGTTGAATGTTTTTTTTGGTAAAATGCAAAGTGACCGATGTAATGAATTGAGGAAAACACTGCCGAAGATCGATGGATAATGTCTTTGACAAAATTGCCGTATCCTGCGATAGAGTCAGTAAACAATCCGGAGCGGATGCGTAATGAAGCATATTATCTCAATGCGGGCGGTAACACGGGAAGAGACCCTCGGCCTCATATCGCTTGCTGAAAAGATTGAAACGCAGCAGATTCATGTGGATATACGCGGCCGCCTGGCCGCTCTTTTGTTTTTTGAGCCGTCTACTCGTACGGCGCTCTCCTTTGACACCGCGGTCAAACGTCTCGGCGGTCAGACGATGCTCATGCAGGAGACGAAATCCTCGTCGGTCCAGAAGGGCGAATCGTACGCCGATACCATCAGTACGGTCAGCCAGTATGCCGATCTCATTGTCGTCCGTTCTGCCATTGAGGGGGCTGCAGCATACGCGTCGGAACTGGTCGACATACCGGTCATCAATGCCGGTGACGGCGCAAACCAGCATCCCACCCAGACGCTGCTTGATCTGTATTCCATACAGAAGACGCAGGGGACGCTTGAAAACCTGACGATATCCATTGTGGGCGACCTGCGGTACGGCCGCGCGGTCTATTCGCTTGTCTACGGCCTCGCGCCGTTTAATCCGGTCTTCCACTTTGTCTCACCCGAACACCTGCGCATCCGTGAATACATCAAGCATGACCTTACACAGATGAATGTTTCGTTTCACGAAACCGACAGTATTCCCTCCGTTCTGGAAGAGTCTGATGTGATGTATGTGACCCGCATTCAGCGCGAACGGTTCAGCGGCCAGTACGAATATGAAAAGGTAAAGGACTCGTATCAGATTTCCCGCGCCATGATCGAGTCGAAACGGCTCAAACCGTCGTTCAAGCTGATGCATCCGCTTCCCCGTGTAAACGAGATTACTACAGATGTCGACGATATGCCCTGCGCCTATTACTTTCAGCAGGCAAAAAACGGCGTATACATGCGGGAAGCGATTATCGCGAAACTGCTTGGAGCGGTATCATGAAGGAACTGAAGGTAGACGCCATACGGCGAGGCACCGTGATCGACCATATTCCGGCCGGGACGGTCTTCAAGATTGTCGAACTGCTGGGTATCGGAAAGGACGACCAGGTCATGATCGGAACAAACCTCGCGAGCGCCAAGCATGGACGCAAGGACGTCATCAAGATTGAGAACCGGATCCTGTCCGAGGACGAACTGAACTCGATCTCGCTTGTCGGTCCGACGGTGACCATCTCGATCATCGAGGACTTCATACCGGTAAAGAAAAGTAACGTACGGATACCGGACGAAATCCGGTCGATCATATCGTGCCCAAACCGGCACTGTATCACCAACCACGAGGAGGTTCCCACACGGTTTGCCGTGGAGTCGCGGAGCCCCCTGAAGGTACGGTGCTGCTACTGCGAACGGGTATTTGATACAGAACTGAACAAGTATATCTCCCTGTAAACGGTGAAATCTGCAATGAATCCGCTCACAACCGAAATACTCGGTATACACCTGTCAAATCCGCTGGTTCTTCCTGCGGGGCTTATGGATGTCTCATACGGCTCTATGCTGTACGCTGCCGAAAACGGCGCGGGTATTGTTACCATGAAATCGCTGACCCTTACGCCGCGCCCCGGCCACCCCGGGCCGGTTGTGCATGAGGCCGACGGTGTTCTCTTGAACTCGATGGGGCTTTGCAATCCCGGTATCGACGCGGGGCTTGAAGAGATTACACAGTTCAAGATGCGCTGCGATACCGTACCGGTCATCGCAAGTGTCTTCGCGACCGAATCGGACGACTTCGTTACGCTTGCGGAAACAGTCAACTCATCGGATGCCGATTTTATAGAGCTTAACCTCTCGTGCCCCAACGTATCCGCCGAGTTCGGCGTTCCGATCGCAGCCTCGAAGGAGAGCGTACGGGAGATGGTCTCTGCCGTTGCGGCTGTCAGTTCCAAGCCGGTCCTCGCAAAGCTTTCTCCAAATACATATAACGTGCCAGAGATCGCATCAGCCGCGGAAGCGGGCGGGGCTGACGCACTCGTCCTCATCAATACGCTGGGTCCGGGTATGGCGATAGACATTCATGCCGAACGGAAGGTGCTCTCCGCTTCTTTCGGAGGACTTTCGGGCCCGGCGATAAAGCCTGTCGCCGTTAAACTGATCTACCAGTGCCGCCAGGCGGTATCCATACCGATCATCGGTATGGGCGGGGTGACCTGCGGCGCCGATGCGGTGGAGTTGATAATGGCGGGGGCATCACTCGTGGGCGTGGGGAGCGCCATCTACTATCGGGGTATAGATGTGTTTAAAAAAATAGGCGCCGAGATTATGCACTACTGCGAGTCGAAGGGCCTTGCGTCTGTCCGTGATATCCGGACAATAGAGTAAGACGGTAATGATCAGAAACCACACGAATATAAAATGAACGGCAACAGGACATACACGAATGGACATACGGAACACCGTACGGGTGATAAGCGTTAAACAGGAGAACCCGGCGCACACAACAATCGAACTGGCGCTGAAAACAGACGCCGTTCCGGGTCAGTTCTTCATGCTGACCGACTATGAAAGCGGTGAAAAACCGTTTTCTGTGTCGCGCATAACGGATGAGTCGGTACACTTTACCATTAAGAAGACGGGCCCTTTCAGCAAACGGCTGTGCAAACTGGAACCCGGCCAAACCATAACGGTCCGCGGACCGTACGGGAACGGATTCGACACGGGGTCTCTGTACGGCAAGCGTGTACTCATGATCGGTGGCGGGTGCGGTACGGCGCCGCTCCGCTCCCTCCTTGAAGCTGCTGGAACCATCGCGTCGGTCGATTTCGTAGACGGTGCCCGCAGTGCAGACCAACTCCTGTTTCCAGGCGGGCTTATTTCTGTCGCGAACCAC
>CAZAHA010000267.1:0-3555 GCA_964484915.1 uncultured Leptospirales bacterium | reverse complement strand
CTGGTGCCGCTGTTTCCGGCACAGGACAGCAGGATTACCGTAACGAAGGCCAGTATACCCATTACAAGTCGTATTTTCTGATGTTGAATCATATGGACGCACACTCCCGTTTTTTGCTCTATTTTACATCACCGATTAGCTGCAGTACGCTAATAAAGCGTCATTTCGTCCAGCCAGAATATCATCACTTCCGGCAAAACAAATAAATCTTTTATGAAATTATCGGCACGATGAACACCGCCGCGTAAAAATAGCCGCGCTGTGTACAATCCGCTTGCAATGAGCAGATGTATTTTTAGAGTATGGCACAATCGCAATGAATATAATCACACAGAGGCTGCCATGGACATACAGGCAACTAACTTCATCGAAGAGCGAATCAACAAGGACCTGGCCGAGGGCAAAAACGACGGCCGTGTCGTGACACGGTTTCCGCCGGAACCAAACGGATACCTGCACATCGGACACGCAAAGTCAATCTGCCTGAACTTCGGCCTTGCCCGGAAATACGGCGGCAGATGCCATCTGCGCTTTGACGACACCAATCCGTCCAAAGAGGAAACGGAATACATAGAATCTATCCAGGAGGATGTGCGGTGGCTCGGATTCGACTGGGGAGAGCACATGTACTTCGCCTCGGACTACTTCGAGACGCTGTACGGATATGCCGTCAAGCTGATACGCGACGGCAACGCATACGTCTGCGACCTTTCGCCGGAGGAGATCCGTGCCTACCGCGGAACACTGAAGGAACCCGGGAAGGAAAGCCCCTGCCGAAACCGTCCGCCGGATGAGAACCTCGACCTTTTTACCCGCATGCGCAGCGGCGAATTCGGTGAAGGAGAGAAGGTCCTCAGGGCGAAAATCGACATGGCCTCCGGCAACATCTGTATGCGCGACCCTGTTCTCTACCGGATACAGTACGCTCACCACCACCGGACCGGTGACGCCTGGTGCATCTATCCCATGTACGACTTTACACACTGCCTCAGCGATGCGATTGAAGGCGTTACCCACTCGATCTGTACGCTTGAGTTTGAAAATAACCGGGAACTGTACAACTGGGTCCTTGAAAAGTGCGATACGCCAAACCGTCCCCAGCAGATCGAGTTTGCACGCCTGAACCTGAACTATACCGTCATGAGCAAGCGGAAACTTTTAAAACTGGTCAAGGAAAACCACGTTGACGGCTGGGACGACCCCCGTATGCCGACGATCTCAGGACTTCGGCGCCGGGGCTACACGCCGGAGGCGATACGCGATTTTGCCTCAAGGATCGGTGTGGCCAAGGCCGACAACATCGTCGATATCGCGTTTCTGGAACACTGCCTACGGGAAGACCTCAACAAGCGCTCCGTACGGAAAATGGCGGTGCTCAATCCCGTACGGCTTGTGATAGAGAACCTTCCGGAGGATGAAACGATACTTCTCAGCGCGGTAAACAACCCGGAGAACGAGAAAGCCGGCACGAGGCAGCTTGCACTGCGGCGTGAGATCTATATTGACCGAAACGATTTCAGGGTGGAGGCACCGAAAAAGTACCACCGCCTTGCTCCGGGAAAGGAAGTACGGCTGAAGTTCGCATGCTATGTCATCTGCACTTCTTTTACCGTGGATGATAACGGCACTGTTACCGAGATCCGCTGCACATACGACCCGGAGACGATCGGCGGCTGGTCACAGGACGGCCGCAAGGTGAAGGGAACCATACACTGGGTGGCGGCATCCGACGCCGTAGAGGCACAAGTCCGTGACTATGACCGTCTCTTTCAGGCGGACAACCCGGACAAAACAACGGAGGGGGACACGTTTCTTGACAATCTCAATCCGGAATCGCTGACGGTCAACTTCACGGCCCTGGTAGAACCGTCATGCGCGATGATGCGTCCGGGTGAGATATGCCAGTTTGAGCGGACCGGCTACTACATAGCCGACAGCAGACTCCATACATCAGAAAGACCGGTGTTTAACAAAACCGTCGGGCTCAAGGACTCCTGGGCCAAGGCCGAACAGAAGCAGCAGCCGTAATGTAATCGGTCTGGTTTGTCATAAAGAAGGTGCTGACAGCGCTGCTGCAGTTTCCGGGGATCATCCTGGCTGCACTCGCAAGCTTTACGGTGTCGTGTCCGTTTGCGGCCAACAGACTGATCCCGTCCCTGGAGGAGGAACCGTGCGACTACCGGCGCTATGCCGCATGCGATGTCATCATCGTTCTCGGGGGCGGTACCGTTAAGGAGTTACCGGCTCTGTCCGGTATTCGATGACAAACGCATCGCTTGCGATACAGGAGTATCTCGGGCATATCCACTACTACTCGGTATTCTCGCCACTATTTTGATCGGCTAATTCCCAAAAAACCCAAAAAACAACAAACATTATCGGCAATAGTGTAAGAAATCCGTCTATGATTGAGCTATGCTCTTCGCTGTTGAATATTTATTGAAACAAAAGGAAACAATATGAAAAAATCAGCCATGGCATTTCTGATTATCCTCCTTGCGGCGCTTGCAGCATGCAGCACCTCGGAGGGCACCGGCAGCGGTTTATCAGGAAGTAACGACACAGAACACTCCGGTGGTAATTCGGACGAATCCGGATTGGACATTCCCCTTCTCTCCGACGTATACAGCTCCATGTTCGACATCGGTGCTGCCGTACAGTCAACCGAGTACGGGGGACAGTCTTTTGACACCGTATACGAAGATCTGCTGCCCCAGTTCACATCTCTGACACCTGAAAATTCGATGAAGCCGTCAGTTATACAGCCGTCAGAGGGAAACTTCTCCTGGAGTGCGACCGACCGTATCGTTGAATACGCGTCAGAGCATTCGATGAAGGTCAGGGGACATGTACTCGTCTGGCACAACCAGACGGACAGCTGGATGACTGAAGGCGGGCGTTCGGACGCATTCCGGAGGATGAAAACCCATATCGAGACGGTTATGAACAGATACAAGGACTCGATATACTGCTGGGATGTCGTAAACGAAGCGGTATCTGACGGCGACCATGACGTGTACCGTGAGGACTCTCTATGGTATACTGCATACGGAAACGCGGATTACATACAAGACGCATTTGACCTGGCACGCAGTGCAGATCCGGATGCCCTCCTCTTTTACAATGACTATTCGGTTGTAAATAAAGACAAGCGCGACCGAATTGTGACCATGATAAACGATCTGAACCTGAAAGAGCACGGTCTTGACGGTATCGGGATTCAGGCCCACTGGAATCTTGACTGGCCTGGTATCGACGACATCCAGAGCACTATCGACACCTTTCATGATATGGGACTTGTCATACACATTACCGAACTCGATATCGACTGTTTTAACGGTACTGGAAACACAGAGGGCAGATCGTTCGACGATGAGCTCAAGCAGAGGCTTGCGGACCGATACGATGAAATCTTTACCCTCTTTCGGGAAAATTCAACGAAAATATCATCGGTATCGTTCTGGGGCATTGCCGATGACCATACGTGGCTTGACCATTTTTAAAACTGCACATGGAACGGAAACGTCCCCTTGACAAATTACCCGCGAACGTTTG
>CAZAHA010000266.1:0-3624 GCA_964484915.1 uncultured Leptospirales bacterium | reverse complement strand
ATGATATGTACGTATATTGTTTCTGAAAAATCCTGAGCAAGAAAACACGGAGCGATACCATGATAACCATGAACCTGACTGGGCACATGAGACACAACAAGCCTGCGTACTATCTCCAGAGCGGACTCATCATTCTGCTTGGAGTTATTGCGCTCATTGCGCCGTCATTTGCAGCGATCAGCCTGAACATACTGGTGGCGCTGGTCCTCATTGCCGGCGGCGGCCTCTATATCGCCTACACACACAGGGGCCGCAGCTGGAAGCAGCTGATTCCCGCCGGGATCATCGTCCTTCTGGGCGTCATTATGCTGTTCCGGCCGTTTTCCGGCGCGGCCGCGCTTTCCGTCCTGCTTGCGGTCTATTTTCTTGTTGATGGTACATTTGAACTGGTCCTGGCCTATGAGTTCTGGCAGGTCCACCATTCGTACTTCCTGGTTTTTTCGGGAATGTTGTCGTTTGCGCTGTTTCTGTTTATGGTATTCGGGTTTCCGGTCCTGTCCGTCATGATACTCGGGATCATCCTTGGCATCAAGCTCATCGTTTTTGGTGTTTCATCCATGCTGCTGATCAGAAACGTTTAGACCGTATCGACGGCATACATGATACCGCAATCGCGCCGGGAATCCGGCTACGGTTTTATAAGTCCCCTGGCCGCAAGGTCGTCGTACACCGCCTTCATCTCTCCGAGTCTGTGGGAACGGATATGCGTCAGCATCATGAGCCTGACGACAAGCATGTTCAGGATACGTCCGGGCAGCTTCTGAAAGGGATACCGCCGCTTCCTGTGTATGCCTTCCGCCAGGCAGACACCTAGACGGTACGCCCGCGCACGTTCCTACGGACGCTCCTCTATCCTGTCGTATCAAAGGACAACACCAAGGTGATCTGAATCGGGAAAAAACACAATAATGTCATACAAAAACACTTTTTTAGTTAAACCAGCGGAAAAGTAACATATATATTTGTTTTATTTTGACACAGTAATACGTTCGTAGAGAATGTCACCTCAGGGGACCGCAATACCGTTACCTTTCTTTCCGTCTTCAAGCACAAGCATCACGAGGATTATCATGAAATTATAAGACGTTGTGTTCCAAGACATCACTACTACCATGCGAGGTAAGCATGAAAAAAAACTCTATTTGTATTAACAGCCGCATTCGTTGTTTTTGCATTATGCGCACCGCTTTCAGCAGTTACAATAAAGGACGACGCAGAGGCTAAAATTGATCTTTACGCACGGCTCTATGTAATCTACATGAACGACTCGGAAGAGCAGCAGATATCCGGCAACTCCTCACGCGTTGGCCTGCGGTCTTCATCTGAAGTCAACCATGACCTGAGTGTTTTTGCAAGCGCGGAATTCCGCTACGACGCAAGTGAAAGATCAAGTGATCAGGTTTTCAACGACAAGCGCAACACCTATGTAGGAATAGACAGTACATACGGCCAGTTAAAGGCGGGTAACTTTAATTCAATCTATTACGACGCCGTATCAAGTTTGTTTGATATCTACCACAACTACGGCTACATCGCACTCGGCAGCGTCTCCACCGCCGCAAACGCAGATTCCATTGCCTATAAGACGCCCGAATTCATGAACATGACATTCAGCGGACAAGGCCGTCTCTACACTTCCGATCAGACCGTTTCCGGCGAAGAAGAGATTATCTTTCAGGCAAACGGTACCTACACTATGGAAAACCTTTATATCGGCCTGGCTGCAATATTTGAAAACGATGAAGCCGAAGCCCGTTTCAACGAGGAAGAAGACGGCACTGTCACAACAGAACCGGTCTTTCCTGGTTCAATCATCGGCGCAACCGTTCGGTACACCCTGCTGGAAAATATCGACATGCGCGTCATGTTTGAATACGATACGGATCGGGACTTTAATAAAACACACGCCGTATACGGCCTCATCTACAACTACGGTTCTGGCAGCGTATACGGATCTGTCGGACGAAACTGGGAAGAAGAAGTGTACTTCGGTATTGGCGGAGGCTACTCGTTCAGTGAACCGATGTCCTTATTTATCGAATACGCAAACGGAGACCCGATCGGGGCAGAGCAGATGTTCACAACAGGATTTACCTACGTATTCTGATAGTGGCCATCTTTCCGGAAACCGGCGGTTTGAATACATGAGCCGCCGTTCTGCATGATAGCAGGAATAGCGGACAGGATGTCCGCGTTGTCAGATGCTCCGCCACGATGGCGGCTGCATCTGACTGAATGACAAGAAGGTATTTTATACTTACTTTTAAAAGAAGAGTCTTACGAAAGATATAGCCCTTAGCGGGGTTCCCAGGGGCGGCGAGCCCCTGGGTGGTTTTGCCGTGCTTTTGCCATCAAAAGCGGGATGCATCTGGTTCTTTACAAAAGAACACTGTTTACCAGAAGCGAATGCATGGCACACCGCGACTGACTTTTACAATACCGAATGATTCGGTATTGTAAAAGTTTCCGGGTACAAACGTTATAAATCAGAAATTTGCTTTCATTATATGAGATACCCCTCACTAAAAATGGGTCTCAGTATACATATTGAGTCGACGTTGCAGCCGATAATATGTATGATATTCTGATCTACATAACAACTTTTTCCACTGCATTTAAAAAGTATACCGTTATATAATCCGGCAAGAATATCCATCGCTGACGGCATTTATGGTGACCCGCAGATTAAACAATGTGTTTTGCCGGGTCAGGGGAGGAATATGCAGACGCACACGTATTTTCGGGCAGTCACCGTGTCCCGGACATATATTGTTTCTCCGGACACGCGATGCAGGCACATAAAAAACAGTAAACTCAGGCCGGGATTAATCCTGTCCTTGGCATGTGAAACGCATGATCATGATGAAGGAACACCGGTCAGTCCGGCGTTTTTGTATACAACAGCAGCCCCTCCCTGCGGGACGATCCTCCCCCGCGAGAGGGGTTTCGCTTTTACCCCTGTTACACGAAGCCTCAGCTGCCGGTTTACTGCCGGAATCTTTTAAACGAAGGATATCCCCATGAAAACAGAATCAGTTGACCGGAAGGAAGCTCATCGCGTCTTCTCATCGAACACAACAGAGTCACAAATCCTGACGGACTCTTTCCCGTTTCTCGGATCCTGCGGACACAGCAGGGATCTGCTTGTAGACATCCTCCATGGAATAAGCGAGTGTCTCATTCTTGTCAATACGGACGCGTACATTCTCGCACGATTTTCATATGGGACATTCGGTTACTCAAGCGACGTGATGTTCAGCTTCGATACGGCAAACAGCACCATTCATGTACGCTCAACAACCGGTGGCGATACGGCTGGAACCGAGACCTGCGCGCAGAGGATCCGGTGGTTAAAGAAGCTGTACAACGGTCGTCAGTAGTGTGTATGCCCGTACATTACCCCAAGTCTGGAACTGATATGGAACCCGTTCCGCCCCTGCAGTGAAAAACGGGCATCCTTAAAAAATCCTTTACCACCTTACCCGGTATGTATACCTTTCCAGGTAAAGGCGGAACCGCAGTCCCCGCCAGAGACCATGCTTTCAAGGTGATGCACACAGATGCGCGACTCCCGTAACCTGGAATCCCCATGCCGGCATGAAACTCTCCAGGCGCACATCATAA
>CAZAHA010000265.1:0-3624 GCA_964484915.1 uncultured Leptospirales bacterium | reverse complement strand
CTGAGTTTTTCAACCTGGAGCCAGAACGTCTCTACGACGGTATCACCTGGATACCTTTCCTTCAGTTCGGTATTCATATTAAACCCCTTTTTCATGCGTCTTCCATAATGATATCTGCTGAACCCACCTCTACTACTATGATCAGCACTCCGGAGTGTCAAGCCAACTTCACCGTCCGCGGTAAAATGAAAGGGCGTTCCAGACACACGCCTATGCGTCCTGTATGACGGGTAGTTCAATCGTCATGACCGTCCCCTCTCCTTCAACCGATGAGACATGAATGTTTCCGTTGTACCTGCGGATAATCGAATAACAGATCGAAAGACCAAGTCCCGTACCTTCTGCCTGCTTGGTCGTAAAGAACGGATCGAATATTCGGTCAATGTGTTTGGGTGCGATTCCGCAACCGTTGTCACGGATTTCGATAACCGCAAGCCTGTTTTGTTCCCGCATGCCGATATACGCTTCTATCTCGATCTCTCTGACGCCGTCGTTTTCCGACACCGCTGAACCCGCGTTGCTGATCAGGTTCATAAGAACCTGCTCGATGTTGTTCCTGCTGATATGCGCATATATCCGCTGCCTGCAGTTCACCTCCACACGTATGCCCTTCTTGCGGTATGATTTAACCATAATCTTGAGCGGGTACTTGCGGAAAAGCTCGCATATCTCGACGCTCTCGAGTTTGGATCCATCGGTTATGCTCTCCGGCTTTACGTAATCCTTGAGCTGCTGGAGGATCGCCTTGATGCGAGCCATCTCCTGCGAGAGGGATTCCGCAATTTCAGGCAGCTGCTCCTGAAAGGTAGAGGGCGTTATCTGCGCAAGCTCCTCAAGATCGAGCTGCATTATGGAAAGCGGATTATTAATCTCATGCGCCACACCCGCCACGATACTTCCCAGAGCAATCAGTTTTTCATGGCGAAGCACTTCCGATTCCAGCTTGCGCCTTCTCTTTTGCGAGATGAAATTGTCATACGACATGTACGCAAGACAGGTAATGCCGTTCACGATATCAGCATAAAACGGCGAGACCGGCTTGTTATCCCTGAAACCGATAACCGTCAGTCCGACAAGCTTCCCCGAACGGATAACGGGCATGATCAGCGCGCTCTTCATGGCGGACAGCCCGGGGAACGGATGCAAACTGCTTGCATATTCCTCGAGTTCCATCTCCATGATCATAAGGGGATCCCCGTTCTTTTTAAAGATGTCGTGGTAAAATGCGAAGTCTTCGACCGGATACTCGTATGTGTCGCCCGTAACGCTATTCCGGGAATAGATAAGGTGATACCGGTTCTCATGCAGAAGCAGTATGTCGATGGAATCGTAGGTAAATATCCGGGAGATGATCGTGTTGAGCGAATCGAGGAGTTCGTCCTCTGAGGGGGCGGCGATGAACTCGTCAGCTGCGTCCAGGATGAGACTGGAAAGTGACTGTACAGTGCTGTTATTCTCTATCGATGAGTGAACCTCCGACGGCGCATCATGGGTTCGTATAACGCTGCCAGTATGGTACATATACTCCTCGAACATTTCGATATAATCGTCAAAGCGGAAAAATTCTATCAGGTACTCATGCAGGAATACGGGAGATACCGTATAGAAGATCCCATGCGGAAGCGAAACGATGTGCAGCGGTCCGCCCGGTCCGTGTTTTGACACATAGGTCTTCAGCTTGTAGCTGTCGGATGAGGTCAGCTGAATGATGTCGTCCAGCTGGTCCCTGTTCCACCGGGCCTTCCTGTGTATAAAGGTTGCCGGCAGCGTACGGTACACCTCGCCGGAAACGAAGAGGACCCTGAGCTCACGGTCTACGATAATAACCGGCCGGCGGAGCCTCGAAAAAACAATTTGACGAATGATCCGTTTCATAGACCTAACGTACAATACGGTATCGATATTTCAAGCAAAGCATGAATACAGCCACAGGGGAAATGCCATGACGGGAGAGAACAACCGGTACGACACCGTCCCGTATGAAGAGGCCGAAGCCGTCAGTCGGGGCGACTTGCCGATGGACTATACCGCGCACCTGGAGGAGCTTCGCCGCAGGCTTATTCTGGTCATGTGCGTCCTCCTGCTTCTCTTCGGCGGCGGAATCTTCATGCGTTCGCATATCATCTCTCTGATTCTCGCTCCCCTTGAGATGTACGGCCCGGGAATTACGCTGAAGTACGACTACATGGGGGAAAGCATCATGGTACAGCTGAAGGCGGCGTTCCTTGCTGCGGCCGGTATCGCACTGCCCCTTGCCGTACATCAGATATGGGCGTTTGTGAAACCGGCGGTCGAGAAGCGACATCGCATCTTTATCCGGGTGCTTCTTCTGTTTGCGATACTCTTTTTTTATGCCGGTGCGTTCTTCTGTTACCGTTTTATCGCGCCGATGACCGTACGGATTGTGGAGCAGTTTGCCCACGCAGACATTCCAAACAACATCAATGTGACAAACTACCTGCAATTTCTGGTGACGCTTGTGTTCATATTCGGGGTCATCTTTGAGCTGCCCGTCGCAGTCCTGCTTTTAACACGGCTCGGCATCGTAACGCCGAAGCTGCTCTCGATTTACCGCAAATATGTGATCGTAGCCGTATGGATTATTGCGGCGCTTTTGACGCCGCCCGACGTTCTGACACAGATGATGATCGCAATACCGCTCATGGTTCTCTTTGAATTTTCGGTGCTCCTGTCACGGTTTATCTACCACAGACGGTAATCACATCCCGATCTCCTCCCGTATGTCCGTTAACGCGTCTATCGCGCACTGTATGAAGACCGACCGCTCGATCCCGCACCGTACATCGACATCGTTGATAAACGAGCGGTTTACGTTTGCGGCGAATGACTTGTCCTTCATCTTCTTTACCACAGACGAGACCTTCGCCCCGACGATCGTCTTTTCCGGCCGCATCTTTACGTATGCCGAGATGATGCCCGTCAGTTGCTCCGCCGCTGAAAGAACATAGTCCAAACGGGTGGTCCGTTTTTCACGCGCGTCATCCAGCGCCTCCCGGTGCGAGAGGATCGCCTCGAACATGACAGGAATGTCGTATCCTTCTTCTTTCAGGACTTCAACCGTTTTGTAGCCATGTTCGGCGAAGTCTCCGTCGATAAGGTCCATGTCGAGGTCGTGCAGAAGACCGGTATTGCCCCACATATCCTCATCTTCGCCGAGCAGCTTCGCCACCCGCCGCATGATGACCTCCGTCTCCCGTGAATGGAGGATAATGTGCGGCGTGGTAACATGTTTTTCCAGTATTCTGTGGGCTTCAGCCCGTGACATCGTTTCCTTCATCCGTTTCCCCCGCAGCTTTCTGTACATACGTGATGCGCATTGACTTGCAGAATACTCCGTAAAGGATTCTGCGTCAACGATATACGGAGTCAAAGGCAAAATGTCGGAAAAAATGAGGAGAACAAAAGACCAGAAGCGTTAGACGGTATGTTTTGTACGGGACAGCGTCTGCCGGATGACGGTATGTGTGGGTACGGTCCGGTGAAGGGGCACGTTTTTCCTGTCTAAAATCGAGAGAAGCAGTGCAGCGGCGGTTCTTCCCTTTTCCGGAATGTTCTGCGAGACCGTGGTGAGCGCGGGGTGCGGATACGCAGACTGCTGAACGT
>CAZAHA010000264.1:0-3666 GCA_964484915.1 uncultured Leptospirales bacterium | reverse complement strand
TGGTTGTGGTCGCAGAATGCTATACCGATTTTGTATGCCATCGGCCTTTCCTTGACGCCGCCAACAAGAAGATCAGCGCCCTTTTCGACAATAAACCGGGAGAGTTCAACCGGATTCGAATCGTCGACGATAATGGTCCCCTCGTCGCACAACTCTTGAAGATACTCGTAATCATCCCGGTTTCCTGTCTGAGACCCCGCAACGACTACCGACATGCCGAGGTTCCGGAGAGACTTTATAAGTGAAAATGCCTTGAACGCACCGCCGACATAGATCGCTGCTTTTTTTCCTGCCAGATCCCTCCTGTACTTTTTGAGTTCTCCGTACAGACTCGTCACTTCATCACGCACCAGGTTCCTGCATGATTCCATCATCTTCCGGTCTTCAAAAAATTCCGCGACCCTGTAGAGTGAATCTGACATGTCGTCTGTACCGAAATATGATACCCGCAGAAACGGAATACCGTACTTCTCCTTCATTATCTGCGCGAGACTGGTCATCGAACCGGAGCACTGTACAACGTTGAGCGACGCACCGTGCGATCGGGCAATGTCTCCTACACGGCCATCGCCCGTCATGGTTGAGACAACCTCTATGCCGAGACGTTCGTAGTACTCCCTGATGATCCACGCCTCTCCTGCAAGATTGAATTCGCCCAGTATGTTTATGCTGTTCGCAGAAATACCCGCAGTTTCGCCCGTTCCGATTATTTTCGAGAGGGCGGTGCACGCCGCGCGGTATCCGTCCTTTTTTGTTCCCTTGAAACCTTCCGAATGGACAGGTATAACCATTAGTCCCTTTTCCAGAGATACCCGACGGCAGACGGCATCTACGTCATCGCCGATGATTCCAACGATGCATGTCGAGTAGACAAACGCAGCGCCCGGCTTGTAGGCGTCGATAAGTTCTGTCAACGCGGCATACAGTTTCTGTTCTCCGCCGAAGATCACGTCACGTTCCCTCATGTCAGTCGAAAAACTCATCCGGTGCAGCTCGGGACCCGAAGATACCGCTCCGCGTATGTCCCACGTATAGGCAGCGCATCCTATCGGTCCGTGAATGAGGTGAAGCGCGTCCGCTACCGGGTACAGGACTACACGGGATCCGCAGAATACACACGCACGCTGACTGACAGAACCGGCCGTGCTGTGACGTTCACAGCTGATTGCCGTATCCTTCCCCGTTTCAAGAACCTGTTTCCGTCTTTCGTCGAGTATGTCTATCATCTGAAACCTCCTGTCCTACAGTACGAGTTCGAAGCTCTTCTCCGGCGCATCCCTGTCCTGACGGTCAAGAAGACAGTCCAGCATCTTCTCAAGAAGTCTCATGCCGCCGCGGTATCCGGTTACCGGAAAATAGGAGTGCCCGACACGGTCAACGATCGGAAAACCAAGCCTCACAAGCGGCGTGTCCTCATCGCGGGCGATATATTTCATGTAGCTGTTCCCGATTAGCAGGTCTACCGGCTCGTTCTTTATCCACTGATGCAGCTGGAACATGTCGCCGGGAACAGAGATGTTCACGGTATACGGCAAACCATCCGTCAGTTCCCTCAGGCGCTTCTCTATCCGCTTGCCCGGTGTTCCGGTGACAATGTGTACCGGCTGCATATCCAGAGAGATGAGAAACTCGGTTAGCGGAATGATGATGTCCGGATCACCGGATATCGCGACCTTTTTGCCGTAAAAGTACTGATGCATGTCGCTTATGATGTCTACCAGCTGTCCCCGCTCATAGGTAATTGAATCCGGTACCGATTTGCCGGACACCTCACTCAGTATCGAGACGTACCTGTCTGTTGCCAGAAGCCCGACCGGCACTTCTGAAATCATGCACGGAACCTTGCACTTGGTGTCCAGAGCCTTCGCCGCAGGACCGGACGATATTTCACCCAGCGCAACTGTCACCTTCGCGTCACCCGTATACATCAGATCATCGACGGTCACTCCGCCGTCCGGGAACATCCCCGTCTTGCCGGTAAGGGGACCGTTGAGTATGCCCGAGGTGTCAGGGAACATGATTGTTTTTATGCCAAGCTCAGTCGCTATCCTGCGTATCTCAACCATGTCCGACGGTTCAACATATCCGGGAATAATGTTGATATACTTCTCCTTCTGTCCGGTATTCTCCGAAAAGTAATCCACCATGGCCTTGGTCATGTTTGCAAATCCCGTTACATGCGAACCCACATAACTCGGCGTGCTTGCGTGGATGATGAACTTGCCTTCCGGTACCTTGCCCTCTTCCCGTGCCTTCGCGGAGATCTGTACAAGGTCGTCACCAATCGTCTCAGAAAGACACGTTGTATGCACCGCGATAACATCCGGATCATAGACCGTGAATATGTTGTTTATCGCCTGAAGCATGTTGGCCTGTCCGCCGAACACTGACGATCCTTCTGTGAACGAACTTGTTGCCGCGAAAACAGGCTCCTTGTAATGCCTGGTAAGCATGCTCCGGTGATACGCACAGCAGCCCTGTGACCCGTGGCTGTGCGGCAGACACCGGTTTATGCCAAGCGCGGCATACATCGCTCCAACCGGCTGACATGTTTTCGCGGGATTGACGGTGAGCGCCTTTCTTTCGGTTACCTCTTTGGGAGTATGTCTCAGTAACATATCATGCTCCTTTTTCCATTTTTTCATCCCAGCCGTAGGTTGCCTGAAGTTCTGTCTTTTCTTCCCACGGCGCTTTCATATAACTCCATATCCTGGAGTTCACCATACGGTCGATTTCCCTGTAGAAGTTTATCGCCCCCCTGAACCCTGCGTACGGCCCGCCGTAGTCGTAGCTGTGTAGCTGTTTGAGCGGTATTCCAAGCTTTTGTACCGCGTACTTTTCCTTGATACCCGCACAGAAAATCGCCGGTTTGTAGAGTTCGATCAGCTTTTCGGTTTCGAAATGAGTGATGTCGTCGATTACCAGGGTGTTCTCGTCCATTTCCGGCATCATCCCTTCATAGTCCCGGATCTCGTATCCTTCTGACTTCAGCTTTTCAAGCGTCTCTTCGGACGTACGCGGTTTGTATTTTTCCGGATCCTTCTCTACCGTAAGCTCCTCTATGTTTCTGCTGTCTGCGTCAACCTTGATGGACGGAAGCACCTTCCGGCCTTCATAGTCGTCACGGTGTGCAAACTCATACCCTGCTGAAACGACACGCATTCCGATTTCCTTAAAAAGGTCCTGGTAGTGATGAGCACGCGACCCTCCGACAAACAGCATCGCCAGCTTGCCTTCGCAGCGCGAACGTACGTCAGCCTGCACCCTGAGGACTTCCTTCATCTCGGACGAGATGAATTCATCGGTCTTTTGTACAAGCTCATCGTCACCGAAAAATTTTGCCATTTTCATGATAGACTTCGCAGACGATTCCGCTCCGATAAAATTGACCTTGAACCAGGGAATGCCGTACTTGGTCTCCATCATCTCGGCCATGTAATTGATAGAACGGTGACACATAACGACATTTAAGTCGGCCGTATGAGATGACGCAAACTGGTCATAGGTTGAGTTTCCGCTGAATGTCGCGACCTGCGTCATGCCGACACTCTCGAATATCCTGTCCAATTCGAACGCATCGCCGCCTATGTTGTACTCGCCCAGCAGGTTAAATCTGAACGCTCCCTCCTTACCGCTGTCACTCAGACCGACGATTCCCTTGAAGAG
>CAZAHA010000263.1:0-3683 GCA_964484915.1 uncultured Leptospirales bacterium | reverse complement strand
CGTGGTTCGTTAAAAATCTTGATTTTAAACACGGCTTTGATAGGTATCTCATCTGTTGTAATAAAAAAATATGGATGGATTACATGGTAATTAAGGCAGATGTTCTGTATACCGGCACAAGTGTGCTGGAAAATGTATATATCGAAACGGAGGGCGACACGATCGTTTCGGTATCGCCGGAAGAGCGTCCCCATGATGTTGAAGGCATCGTAACGCCGGCGTTTATAGATCCCCACTCACATATCGGCATGGAACGGCAGGGTGAGCCGTCAGATGAAGGCGAGGCCAATGACGAGATCGACCAGATAACCCCTCTGAACAATCCGCTCAACAGCGTCTACATGGATGACCGCGCATTTACCGACGCGGTGGATTTCGGTGTTTTGTACAGCTGTATCGTTCCGGGAAGCGGAAATCTCCTCGGCGGTCAGGCAATGATCATACGGAATTATGCCGCAAACAGGAAAGAGGCTCTCGTGCGGCCCTACGGCTACAAGATGGCGCTGGGGTACAATCCACGTTCAACAACATCCTGGAAGGGGACACGTCCGACGACCCGCATGGGAATCTACGCACACCTCGAGGATACCTTTGACGAGGTGCTTCAGAAGCGGAAGAAGGAACGGTACAACCTCGAAGACAACATGAATGACATCGAGGAGAAGTTTTCGGGACGAAAGATTAACAAGTCGGAGAAGGACGAGCGTCTCCGTCTGGCGCGGGAGGAATTTGAGCTTGAGTTTACCAAGGAGGACCTCGCGCTTCTGGACATCCTCGACGGAAACGTGATCTGCAAGGTTCATGTCCACAAGGAGGACGACATACTCTACCTTCTCGGGTTGGTGGAAAAGTACGGCCTCCGCATAACCGTCGACCACGCGTGCGACGTCCATCACCGGGAGATATTCGAGGAGTGTGCGCGGATGAATGTACCCGTCGTATACGGTCCGGTCGGCTCGCTTGACTATAAGGTAGAACTGAAACACGCCTACTATCAGAACACGCGCCAGCTCATGGAGTCGGGCGTGCAGTTTGGACTCATGACAGACCATCCGGTCATACTGACACATCATCTCAGGGACAGCCTCAAGTATTTTCTTATCCAGGGAATGAGCGAGGCCGACGCGATTTCACTGATTACGTATCAGAACGCGAAGATACTTGGCCTTGACGACGTGCTGGGCAGTGTCGAGCCGGGAAGGCTTGCGAGCCTCATCGTATGGGACAGGGATCCGTTTCACCTGGGCGCGATGCCGAAGAGAGTCATCGCCGAAGGCAGGGTTGTCAGGGAAAGAAACATATAGTACCTTTTCTCCGCTTACAGGAACGTAAAGGCAGAACGCCGTAAAATGGAACATGTTAATTTTCGCCGGAGTTTTTTATATCTTCCTGTCAATAGTGCTGGCAGGAAGCATCATGAATCTTGCGAGCGACGCGTTTACGCATGAAGGTGTTATACCTGACAGGTATACCTGCAATGGAGATGACGTTTCGCCTGCGCTGTCGAGGTCGGGAGTACCCGGAGGGGTACAAAGCTTCGTGCTGGTTGTGGACGATCCCGATGCGCCCGGAGGGGCATTTGACCACCTGCTACTGTTTAACATACAGTCAGGCGTTACCGGTTTGCCAGAGAATGTAAATTAAAATGCGACGGTGTTCACTCCGATAACCAGAAAGACAATCAGTCCGACAAAGATGAGACGCTCCTGACTGCGGACGGCGAGCTTGACATGGTGGTTGAATTCAGATCAGCATTCATCCAGTGCGGCACTCAGCCGTCCTGGTTTGGATTTGTGTATCCGTTTGTCTGTGATCCGCGCCCGGGACGGGCTACCGTTCACCAGCCGCAGGCCTTTCCGCATAAAAACGTTTCACCGCATTATCATATCCGCGAGCCAGGCTTCTTTCCCCTTATTGCTGATGGTCTGCATGTAGTCACAGACTTCAACATGGCAGGGACAGCCGGGCGCGTTTTAGAATCTTTCCCGGTTTGCGCACGGATACAGGGAGCACGGGCATGAGGTGCAGCAGGCGTCCGGTACGAATAACGCATCGTTCATAGCTGTTTTACCACCGGTGTAAAGGCTCCATGCCGGAAAATTGGATGAGGGCATGATGTTTCGGGATTACTCCGGTCAGGGTATCTTCAGGCATGTTTCACGGGAGGATCAAGTACATGTACACACAGGGGGCGGTTTTCATGGGTATACATGTCTTGGGAAAACGCCGTACACCGATACTTTTTCCGGGCATAAAAGACAAAAGATACTTGTCAATAGCAGGGAAATGTATAACAGAAGTATATGTTTCTGCAGGAAACATACAGGCAGGCCACGATGATGCACTGGTGCACAGCAACCGGTAACGGGCCGGTTTCCACAGGTGTCCTGGGCCATGTTTTTCAATGTACATGATTGGTAATTGTTTTCTTTTCCTGGAGAAAGAGCCGATAAACCGGTCAAATTCCGAACATGTTGTTGAAAAAGGTCCGTTATGGCGATATTTTTTCAGTAAATAATAGTATGCAAATAATTATCACGGCGGCGCTGCGCTTGAAAACTGTTCGTAATTTTGAGGTCGAATAAAGATGAATAAAAGAAAGACACTGGCGTTTCTTTCTGACGAGATCGTGTATGAATATCATGCGCAGGTCCTCCACGGGATCGTGGACCAGGCACGTGATATGGGGGTCAACATCATCGTCTATCCGGGCTACAGCATCAATGCCCCGGTAGAGCCTGCCAAACATGCAAACCAGATCTACGAGTTTCTCGATTCTCACCGTGTAGACGGCGTTCTCTCGCTGAACGCATCTCTCCTTTCTTTTCTTGGGCCGGCCGAAAAGGGCGCGTACTTTGACAGAATCACGAAAGGCCTGCCTGCGGTCAGTATCGGCGTCGAGTTTCCCGGCCACCAGTCGATAACCGTGAACAATTTTGACGGCATGTATCAGGTGGTCGCCCATCTTGTCAGGCAGCACGGATACAAAAAGGTCGCGTTTATCGGCGGGCCGTCGTCTAATACCGAGGCCGTTGCCAGGTATTCCGCCTACCAGAAGGCGCTGCAGGACAGCGGCGCGCCGGAGGACCCGCAGCTCTATTTTGAGGGAGACTTTACACCGCCGTCTGCCGTGCGCGGAATAAAGGAGCTGCTGGACGTTCGCCGGGTTTCGTTTGATGTGGTCGTCTGTGCGACCGACTCGATGGCGTTTGAGGTGATGCGCGAGCTGGAGAACAGGGACATGTCCGTGCCGAGCGATGTTGCCGTGACCGGTTTCGACAACGTTGAGTACGCAAACGTTTCCGCTCCGCCGTTGACGACTGTCAGACAGCCGATGTACGATGTGGGCCGCCGTGCGGTAACCGAGCTTGTCAGACAGTGCCACGGTGAACGGGTTGAAGATTCGATCGTCTTTCCGACGGAGATGGTTCTGCGGAACTCGTGCGGCTGTCTGGTAATCGAGACATCGGCTGAAAATACGGACGCAGCAGACAGGAGCACCCGGCTTGCGCTTTCCGAGAACGGGGCCGTATTGGAACAGGCCCGAGCGCCGCTTGCAGGATCGGTTGTAAAACAGGACCAGCAGCTTTTTCTGTCCGGATGTGACAAGACCCTGACGGACGGTTCATCGCATGCCGCTAAGCGGCGGCAACAGCTCCTTCTTGACTGCAAGCGCACTTCTC
>CAZAHA010000262.1:0-3707 GCA_964484915.1 uncultured Leptospirales bacterium | reverse complement strand
TGCAGTTGCGCGTTTTCAGCACTCTTTTCGGAGTCTCACTCGCGTTTTATCGTGACTGTCAGGAATGAAAACGCGTCGGCATTTGAATCGATTATGGAAGACCGTGCTTTCCATCTGGGCACCGTAAGCGGAGACGGACAGTTTACCATATTGTACAGCGGCAGGGAAGTGATTTCCGCCCCGGTCGCGAGCTTGTGCGCATCCTGGAAAAAGAGACTGGAGATAATGGAATGAAGATAGTCCGTTCGCTTGTAATTACCGGTTTCGGGATCAACTGCGAGGAGGAGATGGCGGCCGCCTACCTGCTTTCCGGAGCAGAAGCAGTGGTCGTTCATCTGAACGACATTCTTGTAGAGGGTTTCTCGATACACGATTTTGATATTATCAATTTTCCAGGCGGTTTTTCCTTTGGAGATGATATTGCTTCAGGCCGTGTGCTTGCCAACAAGATCAAGTACAGAAAGCTCCCGAACGGCAGACCGTTTATTGATGAGATACGTACGTTTATAGAAAATGGCAAGTATATCTTCGGCGTATGCAACGGTTTTCAGGTCCTGGTTAAGCTCGGCCTTCTTCCCGGAATCAGCGGGGGTGCCGTCCAGGACGCGACGCTTACAAGAAACGATTCATCGCGCTTTGAAGACCGCTGGTGCCGTCTTGTTGTGCAACACGGTGAACGGACGCCTTTTCTAAGCGGCATCTCTGACATGCATCTTCCTGTTCGACACGGCGAGGGGAAGCTTGTTTTCCGGAACGATATCGTGGCAGCGGCTGTTCTGAACGGCGGGCTCGACGTGATGGCATATGCGAATGAAAACGGAAATCCTGCATCAGGATATCCGGAAAACCCGAACGGTTCTCAGTATAATGTCGCCGCCCTGACGGACATAACGGGTCAGGTATTCGGGATGATGCCGCACCCGGAAGCAGCGCTGACCGTTTACAACGATCCTCAATGGGGCAAGATGCTGCGTGAAAATCCTGACAGATCACACGACGGCGACGGCCTTGCGATTTTTAAAAATATTGTAAACCATATCAAGGAGACACGGACATGAACTATCTGAAGACATTTGCGACACCGCAGCTTGAGTGTATACACCGCGGGAAGGTGCGCGACAGTTACCGCATCGATGACAAACGGAGAATGATTGTTGTTACGGACCGTATCTCGGCTTTTGACAGCGTCCTTGAGAATGCGGTTCCGTTTAAGGGCGCAGTCCTGAACGGAATATCCAACTACTGGTTTGAGAAAACGAAGGATATTATCGACAACCATATTATCGAATCGGTAGATCCGAACATAAACATCGTCCACGAGGCGCAGCCGATTCGGGTTGAGGTTATCGTGCGCGGATATCTGACCGGGTCCATGTGGCGTGGCTATCAGAGCGGCAAGCGGACATTTTCGGGTGTTTCGGTTTCAGACGGACTAAAGAAGAATGAGAAGTTTCCGTCTCCGATTGTAACGCCGACCACTAAGGAAGATTCAGACCGTGAAATTACACCGGACGAAATCGTTGCGGAAGGCCTTGTGGGAAAAGACCTGTATGCGCAGATGGAGTCCGTGGCGCTGAAGCTCTTCGAGCGCGGTGAGACACACCTGCGTGAGAAGGGAATCATCCTTGTTGATACGAAGTACGAGTTTGGTCTCCTCGACGGCAGACTCATCCTGATCGACGAGATCCATACACCGGACTCGTCACGGTTCTGGAAGCGCGAAGACTACGAGAAAAACCCGGACACGGTCGAGCAGATGGACAAGGAGTTTGTCCGCCAGTGGCTGATCTCCAACAAAACGGAGACGGGTTACCCGACGAGGCTGGCCGATATGGTCGTGTATGAGACAAGCAACCGGTATGTAGACATCTATGAGATCGTTACCGGGCAGCGCTTTGACCGAACGGCATTCAACTTTCTACGGGAACGCATAACGGCATCGCTTGTAAGCGCAGGTCTCATGAAGGACGGCTATGTCGCGATCGTCATGGGATCTGCGGCAGATGTAAAACATGCCCAGAAGATGAAGGATATCATAGATCTGTATTCGGTACACTGCTTTTACCGTGTCATATCGGCCCATAAGAACGGCGAACGTATTCCAGAGTTTGCCGATACCGTGAACAACAGCATCGAACCGGGCGTCGTCATCGCTGTTGCGGGGCGGTCAAACGGTCTCGGCGGGGCGCTCGCGGCAAATCTGAGTGTTCCGGTGATCAGCTGCCCGCCGTTCAAGGATTCTGCCGATATTATGGTAAACGTACACTCATCGCTCATGATGCCGTCGAAGACTCCGGCGCTGACTGTCGTCTACCCCGATAACGCGGCTCACGCTGCTTTGCGTTCGCTCGGCATGACACGTGTCCGTGAGATTCTGAACGATGACATCAAAAAGATGAAGGAAGATCTGATCCAGGACGACAGGGACATCAACAGATGAGTATGATAAACATTGCTATCATCGGTTCTGGTGGAAGGGAACATGCACTGTACTGGAAGGTGAAACAGTCGAAGCTGGCGGGTAACGTGTACGTCCTTCCCGGAAACGGCGGAATAGAAAACAGTGTGTCGATTAGTGTGACCGATTTCGGCTCTATAAAGGCATTTTGTATAGAAAACGGCATATCACTGATTATTGTCGGTCCCGAGGTACCGCTTGCAGACGGCATTGGGGACTTTTTTTCCGGGACCAATATCAGTATCTTTGGTCCGGTAAAGGAGGCGGCGCAGCTTGAGGGCAGCAAGACCTACGCCAAGGAGTTTATGGTCAAGTACGGTGTCGCGACCGCACCCTATACGAAATGCACCGGTAAGCATGAAGCCGTCCTGGCACTTGAAGAAATGGAAGAGTGCGTCATCAAATACGATGGTCTCGCTGCCGGAAAGGGCGTCTTCGTCTGCAGCAGTAAAGCAGAAGCGTACGATGCCGTTGACCAGATCGAAGCGCACTACGGTCAAAACACACCGATGGTCATAGAGGAACTCCTTGTCGGGGATGAGATATCGATTATCGGAATCACTGATGGTGAATCCATACGGCTGCTCTCTCCGTCGCAGGACCACAAACAGGCGTATGACAACGACGAAGGGCCAAACACAGGCGGCATGGGAGCGTTTACACCCGTACCGTTTGCCGATAAGGCTTTGTTGACGCTAATCGAAGAACGGATTGTACAACCGACCATGAACGGCCTCAAAAGCGAACCGTATCCGTTTACCGGTGTCATATATTTCGGTATCATGGTGACAGCCGACGGTCCGAAACTGCTTGAGTATAATGTCCGCTTGGGTGATCCGGAGACGGAGGTCATCATTCCCGCCCTCAAGAGCGATCTTCTGGAGCTTATACTGTCGTGTTTTGACGGTACGCTTGACCAAAAGAGTCCCGAGTTTCATCCTGGGTACTTCGTTGATGTTGTCCTCGCGTCCGGCGGGTATCCCGGTTCATATGAGAAGGGAAAGCGGATAACCGGTATCGAAAACCTTCTTGATACGACGCTTCTCTTTCATGCCGGAACGAAACTGCAGGACGATATCCTTCAGACAGACGGTGGGCGCGTCCTGAACGTTGTCGCACACGACGACACACTGGAGGGCGCGATTCAGAAGGTATACACTGAGGCGGGCAAGATTCTGTTTGACGGCAAACAGAACAGGACGGATATCGGACGGAGAAAGCGGATTGTGAAACGATGAAAAATGTAGTA
>CAZAHA010000261.1:0-3730 GCA_964484915.1 uncultured Leptospirales bacterium | reverse complement strand
CCGCCGTGTCCGAACGGACATTCAGTCTGCCCGCGTTAACCGTACTCAGTGTGCTGAGCGCCTTTTCGCTTCACGCTTCATCCTTCCTGTCGAGATAGATGACGGCTTTCTTCCAGCCGCTGTCAGCGAGGTTGATCCTGAGCTGCGATAGCGCAGGGTTTCCGTCGACATAGGCGGATGCACTTCCGGTTGTTCCTGGAAACGATACGGTATTTTCAAACGTGTCGAGGGTTCCGTTGCGGTTCAGGTCTTCGCTGGTGAGAACGCCGTCGCCCTTTGTCTGCGGCGAGAGGCGCGGTCCGGAGCCAACTCTGGTCACATCTTCTCCTGCCGGGTCGAAGAGATAGCCCCTGTCCTCGAAGACGCCGCGGTCCGGATCATAATCTAACAGGTTGTTTCCGTTTTGGTCCTCCGTGTCAAGCTGCGAGTCTCCATCAGAATCCTCGTTTATCCTTCCCACATCGAGGGAGAGAGATACAGTTCCCGTCCCCTCTGCCGCCTTATAGTATACTTCAACATACTGTACACCCGAAAAATCAAGGGGAGTGTCGCTCAGACGTCTTGTTGCAACGGAGGCGCATCTGTCGCCCTGCGAAAAGTCAAAGTCAAGGACGAGCGAGCGTCCGTCATCAAGATCAGCCTCCTTTCGGTGTGATTCTGCGATGTTATACGGGCCCGGTTTGGTCTCGTATCCGATCTCGTGTGCGGAAAATTCCTGTCCGCGGAGATTATTGAGGTCGGAGAGGCTGCGGTAGTATTTATAGTTCAGACGTCCCCGCTGTGACTGGGAACAGCCCGGCGGCAGGGAGGAAAGGATCCACTCCTTTTCCGAAAGGGGGACGGCGATAATCTCCTCCCGTTCTTCCATGTCCTCAACCATCGCCTTGCCGAACGTGTTCGTCACCAGACGGCTGTGCGCGACCTCGTAATACCCGTTAAAATCCAGCGGGAGATTTGTCACCGGCTGTCCGACGATGGCGGAAGCAAGGCGCTTCAGCTTGGCCGGCCCAAGGTAAACGGTTGAATCCGCCTCAAGCACAATGTTTGCCTCGGGTTCATTCCCGACGGCCGGTATCGACTCTATCATCGGGCTTGATGAGTAGAGCAGTGTACCGCCGACCGAAAGGTTGCGGTTTACATAGTAATCTGTACGGAAGCCGCCCAGAAAGGCGTTTGCGCCTCCGGAAAAAGGTGCGTACTCATACCGGACCTCGATATCGGTATTCTCGCCGATATAGGGGTTTTCCGGACTCACGAACTCGAGGATGCCGTTCTCCGTATCAACCGTGTACAGGGATGGGTCGGTCTTCTTGCCGTTTACCCTGACGGTAACGCTCTCGCCGACGATGTTCGTGTGGGACAGCTGATATGCACGCCGTGAGGAATAATAATCGAGAAAAATGGAATAGACCGAATAGCGGTAAGAGTCTGACGGTATGTTTTCGGCATAGAGTTTGTCAGCGGCCCGTGACGTGAGCAGGGCCCTGAACGGTTCGCGAAGGTCAAAGACGATACGTCCTGCCCCGTACTCTACGGTATACCGGCCCAGAGCATCGGTTTCATCGCCGCTCAAACGCTCGCGCTCCTTCATGAAGGCGAGAGAGAAGCCGTCCTCGGAAAGACGCCGTGATCCGGTATGGTAAACCGACCGTATTTCGTATATGTCGTAGTTGATTACGCCGTCACCGTTGCGGTCGCCGTCCCAGACGCTGTTTCTGTCGGCGTCCTCGGATATGCGCGTGCCGTACTTGATAAAGACAAAGTTCTTCCCGTCTACGATATCCTGCCGTGCCGACGGGTCCGCGCTTCGTCTGCCGCCGGACAGGGAATAGACGGCGTAGATGCGCGATTCCGGAAGGGGATCGAAAAGCAGTTCTATCCGGCCTGTCGTATAGTTGATCGTATAGTCTTCGCCGTTTGTGAGTCTCGTGTACATGCCTCCGTCCAGCTCCAGTCTCTGTGCGCCGGCGTTATTCGTCATGATCTGGTCGTCATGGTAAAGCGAAAACGATCCCGGTTCGATCTGAACCGGATACGGCTTGTAGGAGTCCGGGTCTCCTGGGGAGGAGGTGAAGGTGACATACTGGTTGTAGCTGCTTGATGAAGAGGTGAGTGCCGGCGGAGCAGACAGATTGTCATACCGTATGAAGGGCTCGATCTGGTAGAAGCGGTTTTTCATATACTGGTATTCGCGCAGGACCGTTTTCTCGGCAGAACGGTCACCCTTGAAGTGTTCCTCCTCCGTTTCCGCCTGAAAGATACTGCCAAACATCTTCAGTCTGAGGTCGTCTTTCTGCAAAGTCGTGTCAAAGCCCAGCGCGCGTCTGGTGCCGCTGTCGTAGACAGCGTATTTTGAGTTATTGACCGACACGAGGATATTACCAATATGCGCCTCACGGAGTACTTCGTCGTCCTCGATGGCCCTGTACTCGACGATGTAGATGTTGTCGTCGATGTCACCGGTGCTGTCGTGGTGGATGAATACGCGCATGCGGTCGTTGACCTGGCCTTCCATATGCATCTGTATGATCCGTTCCTGGCTGATTCCCGGTTCAATTATCCGTGAGCGCGGTTGTGTTATGTCGCTTGTTATGTAGGATTCCCGCGTGAAGTGGGAGCGGCCGTATCCCAGCTGGTACTGGACATACCCCTCGGCGACGAAAGAATCCCGCGGTGGCAGGGTGTTGTACTCGTTCAGATATCTGTCGTACCAGATATATCTGCTCCAGTCGCCGGGAAGGTAGGTCAGTTCTTCCGGAAATTCCGTTTGGGTGCTGTCCTTTGCATCCTCTTCTTCCTTTGGAGTAGTCTCTTCCGGTAATTCTGCAGCGGGAGCCGCATCTGCCTGCTGCTGCGGTTCCGGGACCGTTTGTTCTCCGGATTGGCCATGGAGATAGATGGTCGCGGCGGCAAGGAAGGCCGCGCCGGCGCTTGTTACGTACAAAATCGTTTTGGCGGATAGGTGCATTGGACGGAACCTGTCACTCGTCAGTCAACTTTGCTGAACATGCATGTTCGTATGGTGAATACGATATGGCTTTACCTATATATTATCGTACACCGACGGGGTAAACTGGAGTCGGTGCGGCCGGGCGGATACGGGTGGATTGTGCGGGAAAAATAATTGTAGCCATACGGTCGTTTCGCGTATAGTGTTACGCGGGTAATTCCGTACAGTATCAGATCTATCAGCGGCTGGAGTTCTCACATGATATTAGGATTGGGCGGAGTAGTAATCGACCGGAGTCTGGTGATCCCGGATATTCCGGGCTGGGACACGGTGCTGCATGCGCATGCGTACAGTACGCAGCAGGGCGGCATGGTTGCCACGGCGCTTGCAACCAGTTCGCGTCTTGGCATAAAGTCCGAGTTTGTGGGGGCGATCGGGAACGATGACGCGGGCGGTTTCATCATGAAGAAGTTCATAGAAAACCGGGTTTCATGTCCTCGTATTCGTGTAATGGAGGACAAACCCTCCCCCTGTTCCATCTGTCTTGTCAACGCGTCGACCGGTACACGGACGATCATTCACTACAAGGGGGTTCAGTTTCATGACTCGCTGGACCTGGACATAGACCTGTACGGCATAAAAATACTGCATCTTGACGGATACTGGCCCGGTACAGCGCTTGATACCGCCCGCCGTGCCAGAGAACAGGGGATCACGGTCATGCTTGATCGGAGTTCAACGGTTAACGCTCTTGAGAACAGGGACTAGCTGCTCTCATAT
>CAZAHA010000260.1:0-3734 GCA_964484915.1 uncultured Leptospirales bacterium | reverse complement strand
AACTGATGATGTTGGCGACATGGGTATAAGTATTATCACTTCGTATCTTCTGTCGCTGTTAGGCAATATCCTGACGTTTTGATTTACGGTTTTCGAGTTCCAGATCTATCAGGGCAAGCGACGGGTCGTTGTTAGGTTTTCCCTTCTGCATATAATGCTGAAAAAGAATGCGCATCTTGACCTCGTGAGTTAAGGCCGGTTCTCCGACTACCATGAGATACGAAATCAGGGGATGCTGTTTCAACGCCATGTATTCCTTGTCGGAGAACTGTCTATCGGGAGGGAGATTCATCCGCAGAAAAGCGATATCGCTTAAGAGCGAAGCAAGCATTATTGTGGATATCTCGTTCCGCATCCGTCCGCGCTCCTCGTCAGTCTGGGCCAGCATTCCCCGGGTCTTCAGTGCCATGGCCACAACCGTCCGTTTTACCGCAAGCTCGACTTCAAATGAACAATTGGCCGTGTTCATGAGTTCCAGAATATTAATTATACCAACCATGGCATCGGGCTGTGCGGAAAAATCATCGAAGATATCTGTCAGGACCCTGTTTGCTTTCCGGGTATGGACTGAGTCTATGGTTTCCTTTTTGAGTTTCCGAAACAGTTCATCCGCGAGAGCCGTCAAAGCATCCGCTGCTTCCCTGCTGAGCAGTTTTGTGTCTGTGAGTCCTCTTGGGATGACCCTGCCGGCGGGAGGGGGTTCTGTATCTGCCGGTGTTTCCTCGCCGGTCATTTTCCGGTAGTCGTTTTGATCGAAATATATGCCGATTGCCTGAAACTTGAGAAGCTGATTAATTTCATGAATTGACGCCCGTTCCTTCCTGTTGATCAGAATCTGACCGTTTTTATTGTAGAAGTTCACCGGGATAATGCTCTCTTCCCGAAAGCGCTCGATTATCTCGGGAGTAAAATCAAACCGGGTTAGATTCATCGCGGCGCCTCCTTTTAAGCGTATACGGTATCAGTCGTGACGGTTTTGGGGTATCTGCATTCGGAATGGGTCGGCCCGACCTGTACGTACATTATGCTTGATGAAACGGGTATTATACATTAAAGAGAAGATCAACAGAAAGTGTCTGTCAATAGATTCTCGGAATCAGGGAAGATAAAAAAGAAGGCGGCTCGGTGCCGCCTGAAGTGTGATTGCCGTTCAGTATGGTGATACGTTAACCGTTTAGATGATGTTTACGGCAGTCTTTTTATGTGTGATGACGTTGCTGGTATGCGGCTGATGAGGCATGAAGGGCGTGCATGGCATCCTTTGTCCATTCAACGGGCAGTGAGTGGTCCGTTTCGTAGATATACAGTGCTTTTTTCTCATTTTGAAGCCTGTCGTATACCCATCGGACATCGCCGACCGGAACAATGCTGTCATGACTGCCTGAAAAAAAACAGACGTTCTTGCCGGATAGAGCATCCAGGTTATTATGCAGCGAATACTCATCGTCGTAATTCCTCTCCGGTGTGAGTGCAGCCATAAGAACCGATTCGACCGGGATCGGGAGAATTCGCCTCAACAGCGTCATTCCGACCTGGCATCCGGCAGAATACGTTATAACAGAGAGCGAAGAAAATCTGTGTTCTTGACACAGTGCTGAAAGATGTGTGAGAATACAGTCGGCAGATTGCGATATAAAACGGGGCCACAACTCGTCTGAAATGTTGTTGGAATCAAATCCGTCTTCACGCGCGGCGTTTTCACCATGACCATACAGGTCGCACGCTATCCAGGACACGCCGTCTTCTTCCAGCGCTTTGGTGAGATTTCCGCCTTTGGTATACCCGTCTGTTTCCAGCCAGTCTTCCTTATGGCCGCCAATGCCATGTATCAGTACTGCCAGGCTGTGACTGCCATGATCATGGTTTCCATTTTTGCACGTCCCGTCCTGCCTTCTTCTTTTGCCAGTTATTCCGAAAGTTCCGGATGATGCAATTGTATAAATCTTTGTATTCATCGTATCTCCATTGTGTGTCAGATTGAATAACCGAATGCATCGGTTTGTTATGTGATATGCTCGAGTGATACATCATACACCATGGATATACGTATTAGAATAAAGTTCATCTTGTCACGGCACACCTCCCTGTGGTTCTTGAGTCAGGTTTTTATTTGCAACAGCGTTTTTGTGCTGTCAATAGATTTCCTGGTTTACATAATTCCCGGGCGGACTGTAGCGGCAGACAAAAAAGTCATACTCGCTGCTGGATGCGATTGCGCATCCAACTTCTTTCGTTTTGGCCCAGATCATTTGCGTATAGTGGCCGACGTCCTGCCAGCTTCCCGAGGTTGAGACGTCGGGAAATGTTCCTTCCTTGAAATACTTCTTTTCTGATCCCCAGCTGTCAACCATCTGGGTATATGAATAGTATCCCCTGGTTCCCATCCACAGGTTTTCACCCTCTCCCTTCCGTGAATCGTTACTGCTGTGATACATCCGCCTCCTTTTTGCAAGATTATCGGCCCACTGCTGTGCATGTTCTGCGAGCGTCTCGTTCCAGGTGAGCGGCTCGATGTTGAGCTCCTTCCGGTACTTGTTGTGTTCCGCAAGAGACTCCTCCTTCAGTATTTCGTCACCGCGCGGCGCTGCGGCCAGTGTGAGACAGGCAAGGACAATCAACGGCGTGAGTGTTCGTATAGTCATGATGCACCTCTTTTCCCCATATGATCGTGTTACCCATAAATAACAGAACATTTCTCCGTACGACCATCAAAAGTGATGCGAAACGTATCCTGGCACCGTGCCGTTGATACTATCGGTATACGAAAGAAGTTCGTCGCCGCGTTTTCCGGGGTGCTTTGCATGTTCCCATCGGTGATTTTTTGAACGGAAGGCTCCATCAGCTTGCAGAGATTGTCTTTCCGGTAGTTGCCCGGCGTTCTGCCGTACATTTTTAAAAGATCCCGGCGAAGTCTTGGGAACATGAGCAGCCGGGGACCTTCGCGATCCCGGTTATGGGAAGTGGGGGCTATTGACGAGATGGTATACGGATCACCGCTCCGGCGGCAACCGGAGCGGATATTCAACCGTTTCTCTGGATATTTCGGTTAACGGTGATTCGGGGGCGTCAGTAGAAGTACCCGACGATGATCGAGATGACCAGGATGAGGATGATCCCCCAGAAGAAGATGTCGATTGTCCGTTCGGCGGCTTGCTCGTCCCGTGCCTGCTGGACTGCCTCCGACCGTGTCCGCGGCGGCTGTTTTGGATGTGCACCGAGGATCAGCGCAACAAACGTGCCGACCAGGAGAAACGGCAGCCAGTAGACGCCGAAGAGTACTGGTCCAAACGGCGTCATCCACAGTCCGCCGGCCCATGAGGCGAGAAAGATAACAAGAAAAAAGGTAATGAAACCGGCCCACAGACCGCCCCACGGCCACATCCACGGACCCGTACGGCCGCTGCGCGAAAAGAGCACGGCAAGCAGCAGCGCGATCAGTATTGCAAACAGAATGTCGTATAGAATCATGTTGCCTCCTTGATCTGTAGTTGCAGGCTGACGGCACTGTTGATCGTATGCAGAAAAAAGATGCCGTTCCCGCTGACAATATAAGCATACGGCAGGGCCGTGTCAAACCGGCATGACGCTGCAAGATCACGGACCGCCGAAACGTGTGGCAACATATTCGTCGACCGCCTCTTTCAGTCTGTCACGGTCGTCGATGTCCTCCGCAGACGATACGTGCAGAATGCAAAGCAGCGTTCTGTACGTTTCTGCACGTTTTGCCTCCCGTC
>CAZAHA010000259.1:0-3782 GCA_964484915.1 uncultured Leptospirales bacterium | reverse complement strand
ATACCTTGACCTTCAGGATGAACAGGGCATAGAAAAGCCACGGAAGAGCCGTGATACGGACAGTAAACACGTCGGCAGGTACAGAGACACGATCCTCCTTGAAATTGCCAAGGAGATTGCCCGCTCCTCAACCGTACACGATTTGTATGATGTGCTCATCTTTACAACGATGGGACAGCTGGGATCTGCCTCGGCAACGGTGATTGAGCCGTCGCCGGAATATTCTGACCGTTGGGTTCTTGCCGAACATCACGGCAGCAGGCTCCGAAACAGGAACATTACATTCAGAAATAACGGTTCGATACTGCAGTCAATAAGGGAGAAACGTAATCCGGTTGACCTCAAGGAATATGAAAATGTCGCCGGCAGTATCGACGAATATCACAAGTTTTTTTCTATCGGTGCCCGGATAGCGGTACTTGTCTCATCCGGTGAATCAGCCGAGTTCATCCTCCTGCTTGGCAACAGAATAGAGGGTGGTGAGTACATGGAGGATGAGCTGGCGTTTGTTAAAATCGTCGCGGATATGACCGGTGTCATTTTTTCCAGGATACGGACAATCGATTCGCTTCAAAGCGAACTGTCCGAGCTCAAGATACTGGAGGAACGCCTCGACAGGATAGACCGCTATGAATTTGATGTCCGTTCAAGCGATTCAAGCGAGATCGATTCCATCATCCAGAACGAGATGAAGTCGCTCCAGGTAAACAGCTATGCGTACTTCCTCTACAACGAAGTAACCGGCCGGTATGACGTACGGTATACAGAAAAAACCGACCGTCTGAAACTCAAAAAAAACGGCTTTTCAATCGGTTCCAGCAACGCGCTGATTTCCTTCTGCCAAAAGCAGAACGATTATGTTGAGGTCGAAGACCCGGTCGGGTCAGACATTCTGAAAAAGGTCTTTCCAAGGGACTTTCTGATACGGATTAATGTGTTCGGGCTTTTGCCCTATACGATACAGGGGCACTTGATGGGAGTACTGCTTATTTTGCGGATCGATACCGAGAAATTCATCGACAATGTACCGCAGATAAAGCGGTTCAGCAGATTTGTCTTTTCACAGCTCATTACCAGACGTCATCTCATATATTCAAACAATCATGTTGATATGCTTGAGCCGCTGATTTCACGGGTCAAAAAGGAATATGACGGCTGCCGTTCTCTTGGAATACCGTTGTCGGTCGCGGTGCTGACTGTCAGCGGATATGTCGAACGTGCAGGTCGGATGCCTGTGTCGCGTCTCCCTGTGCTGCTGAAACGAATTGAAAATATTATTCGCCACTATCTGTCCGAAACGGACTTTTCCTTTCGACTGTCCATGCAGGAGATTACGTGTGTTTTCCCCGGAAAGGAAAGAAAACAGGTCCTGAAGACGGCGGCATCAATCAAGAACGGGCTTGAGCAGCTGTCCGAGGAATTTTCGGTTACGTATCGTGTTCGTGAGTACCCTGAAGAGAGTACTCCGGTTGATTTTCTGTTAGGTAATATTCTGTGACGAAAACTGCAGGTTCATTGCTTCCCGTTTATGTGGGAGAGCGGGTTCACGGGTTTATCATCCTTCCTGATTTCAAAGTGCAGATGCGGGCCGGTTGATCTTCCCGTGTTTCCTGAGTACGCAATGATGGTGCCGCGCTTTACCGTCTGACTCTTGGCGACGGTTATCCGATGAAGATGACCGTAATAACTCTTGTATCCACCATCATGCGCAATTATGACCAGGTTTCCGTAGTCCTTCATATATCCGGAAAATGAAACCACTCCGCCTTTCGAGGCTTTTATAGGGGTTCCCGTTTTACAGCCGATATCAATACCCGAATGAAATCGGGGCACATTCAGAAACGGGTCTTTCCTCATTCCGAAACCGGACGTTATGCGTACTGGAGAAACAGGATGTCCGAAACCGGTTGAAAGGAAGGCGCTGCGCTCCTCCCTGGTCAGCGTTCCGCACGGGATGAAAACATGAGGCTTGGAAAGGGACTCCATCCGGTTGACGCGCGTTATGTATTCATGGGACACATCGTATTTGCGCTCAAGGAAGTCAAGAGTTGTGCTGCTTTGTACATCCACGACTATACCGCGCATATTGGGGATGTAGATGACCGTTCCCGGTGTCAGATCTGATGGGGATTCCAGCCGGTTAACAGTCAGCAGGGTGTCCATGTCCAGCGAAGTCCGTGCGATTATGTTCCACAGGTTGTCACCGTCTTTCACCGTATAGGAATAGAAGGTCAGTTCGGGTAGTGTATCGACATTCCGTTTGCTCTTGATAATATAGATCGAGTTGCTGATATCTGCGCGGAGTTGTTCGATGACAGGATCAGTCCGTGTCAGACGGGTAATCGTCCGCTCCTGCGCATAAAGTCCGATGTGCAGGAAAAGGGCAGCAATAACAGCAGTTTTATAAAGGGACATAATCATATTGCATATGTCGGCAGTTGGCACATGATTTTTAGAAAAAAGTAAACAACCGGAGAAAAATTACGTCCGGCCGGCGGCTTTTTACAATTGACGCGGGCGGCTTGGTATATAGAATACAAAAATCACCAGTGTAAATAGTACAGAAAGAGGTTTGACTATGGCTTTAGCAAAAAGCGGGGGGGAAAATGCCGGAAATGTTATCGGCGAAAGCTCCTACTTTACCGGCAATTTTCATATTAATGGATCATTGCGGATCGACGGCTGCTTCGAGGGAAAATCATTGAAGGCGGAGCAGCTCTATCTCGGTCCCAAGGGCAGAGTCAAGACGAACATACAGGCGGTCTCTGTAATCGTGGAGGGACTCATCATCGGCAATATCAACGCAACCAACCGCGTACTCCTCATGCCGTCGGCAAAGGTGTTGGGCGATATCAAGACTCCGGAGCTCATCATACAAAACGGCGTCATCCTTGAGGGGCGGTGTACTATCGCAAATAATCTCAAGCAGTCCGCCAAGGAACTGATAGATAAGGAATATGTCAAAGACCGGTTTGTACCAGAAGAATTTTTAAAATGAGAGGAAACATACGTAGATATCTTGCGGTAACGATGGGAGATCCCGCCGGGATCGGCCCTGAAGTCATCATGAAGGCGGTATCTCAAAACAGGCATTGGAACAGTAATCCCATTCTTGTAGGGAGGTATGATGTTCTGTCAAGGACACGGGACCGGTTTGCTCAGGGCCTTGTCCTTGACCGCGCTGCCGACCGCACCGAATTGGACCGTCTGCTTGATGACACAGCTCGCGACACGATCTGCGTATACGATACATCATCAGGTGATTATCTTCCTGAACCCGGCAAGGGAGATGAACGGACCGGGGCCTCATCCCTCCGCTGTATCGATGATGCAATTGATCTCTGGAAAGGGGAATATGTGGCTGGAATGGTTACCGGTCCTGTCAGCAAGGCATTAATTGAGAAAAGCGGAACGCCATTTACCGGTCATACTGAGTATATCGCGGAACGGACCGGCGGATTCCCCTATATGATGATGTACTCCCCGGACTATACCGTGATTCTTGTAACCATGCACCTGCCGATACAGTCTGTACACGTACGTGTCACCGCAGAACGGATAGAACATACCGCTAAGGCGGCATTGCACGCGTTAAAACGGATTAATGGACGCGATGCCCGTCTTGCCGTTGCCGGGCTTGATCCCCATTGCGGAGATAACGGAGCAATCGGCCCCTTCGACCGTGATGTGACCGTTCCGCTGGTGCGGCGCATGAAGAAGAGCGGCTTGAATATTGAAGGCCCCTATTCGGCGGATACCCTGTTCATACCGGACAGATGGAA
>CAZAHA010000258.1:0-3879 GCA_964484915.1 uncultured Leptospirales bacterium | reverse complement strand
TTCTCTTCGGGGCGGCCGCAATTACCTGCATCATCACCGGAATCAAGACCGACGACAAAACGATGCGCTCTTTCGGCCTGACCTTCCTCTTTATAAACCTCTATACGAAATATTTTGAGTACTTCTGGAACGTCGCCCACAAGGCGCTTTTCTTCGCGGTCCTCGGGCTGAGCTTTTATCTTCTGGGACGGTATTCGGAGAAGGCGCTGGCAAAAGCATACAGTGTCCTTTCCATGCCGCAGCAGAAACCGGAGAACGATTTACGGTAGTTTGTTCATTCAGCCTGCAATAAGCCAGGTTCCCTTGCGGTCGTTGCGCAGAGCTGACACGCGGCAATCGGGTACCATCATTGCCTCGCGCAACACGGTCTATCCCTGTATTCTTACGGCAACACCGCCCTTCTTGTGGCCGCCTTCCACGTATGTGTGCGCCTGAACTATCTGTTCAAGCGGAAAGCTCCTGTCCAGTACCGGTTTGATCTGCCCTTCCTCGTATAGTCCGCGGAGGGTATCCAGCCTCGAGACGCTCAGCTTGAGGTCTCCGTCGTCAATCGAGACATACCGGCCGCCGTCCTTCAGCGCCTTGCTGGCTGCGTCCTTCAGCGATGATGATTTCATCCTTCCGACCGAATCCAGTACGAAATCATACTCGGCAAGCAGCTGTATTGACGCGTCATCCGTATAGTCAAGCACATGGTCAGCACCAAGCGACTCGACAAGATCAAGATGCTTTCCGCTGCAGACGCCCGTAACCTCGGCGCCGTACTGTTTGGCAAGCTGCAGCGCTATCGTACCTGAGGTTCCGGAAGCACCGTAGATCAGTACCCTGTCGCCAGGTTTGATATCGCCCATGGCAAGATACTGGTACGCCAGAAGACCGCCATACAGCGCGGCGGTCGCCTCTTCATGTGACAGGTTGGACGGCTTTTTGGTAACAGCGCTGAACATGCTTTCCTTTTCCTTTATACAGATATACTCCGCGTAGACTCCCATGGACAATCCAGCCATGCCGAAAACCTCGTCTCCCACGCTGAAGCGTTGTACACTCTTCCCTGTTGTTTCTACAACCCCGGAAAAAACCAGGCCGAGTATCGGGTTCCGCGGTCTGAAGATACCCATCAAGAGGCGCATGGGTATCTTGTACCGAAGCGGCATTTTTGACGACCTGATAAAAATGTCGCTTGCGGTCACCCCCGCAGCGTGAACCGAAACCAGGACCTCATTATCCTTCGGCGAAGGTTTCGGGACATCCGCAATCCGAAACACTTCCGGCGGTCCGTATCTGTGACAGACAGCGGCCTTCATCGTACGGTTACTCATGCGAGCCTCCATTTTACAGTGTTTTTGTGTACGCGCTATCCGCGATATCAGTGAAACAACGATACTGCATAGAAAGGTCCGTTTCAAAATTACTCAATAAAAGGACTGTATCTGTCTGGCACAAACCGTAAACACAAAATGGTTATGTACGAAATGATATACGAAAGGCCCTCACGGTATACTGAGGGCCTTTTGGGACGGTATATTGATCTGTCCGGTCTTGCGGCCTGTTTTAATCGTGTGCGAGGAGTTCGTTCGGCGTACCGATCTCTATATACGATGCCCCCCGGGATGCTCCAAAGTTTCCGGCGACGATAACAATGCGAGACTCGCGGTCAAGCTCCCCCTTCTTGAGCAGGTAACCGAGCGCGTTGTCGATAAAACCGTGGTGCGTCGTCTGCACGTCGAGGTAGTTGGCGTAAACACCGTATGAAAGTGCAAGTTCGCGTACGGTCCGCCGCTTGTAACACTCGGCATACACCGGCGCGCGGCCCCTGTATACGGATATTGCGCGTGCGGTACGGCCTGTCAGCGTATCGATGACGATGGCCTGAGTGTTCAGCTGCGACGCAGCCCCGACTGCTGACTTGGAAAGAAAGGCGGTTATCTCGTTTTTGATATCTTCCTGGTGAATCGAAGTATACCTGTCGAGTCCGGCCTCCACCTCGCGTGCAATCCGGCTCATCATCTGTACAGATTCTATCGGATATTTACCATACGCAGTCTCACCAGAAAGCATCAGCGCATCCGTACGGTCGTAAACCGCATTTGCGACGTCGCTAATCTCAGCCCGCGTCGGCCGCGGATTGTCGATCATCGAGTGAAGCATCTGTGTAGCGATGATAACGGGCTTCCTCCGCTCAACGCACTTTGTAATGATCTGCTTCTGATAGAACGGTATCTTCTCCGGCGGTATCTCTATCGCGAGGTCCCCGCGCGCGACCATCACGCCAAAGGCGTACTCAAGTATCTCGTCGATCTTGTCCACTCCTTCCTGATTCTCAATCTTGGCGATGATCTTGATCTCGCTGTTTTTCCTGTCGAGTATCGACTGGATGGCAATAATGTCTTCCTTGCGCCTTACAAACGAATGGGCGATGAAATCTATATCGTGTTCTATGGCAAAGTCGATATACTCGATGTCCCGCTGGCTGAGTGACGGAAGGTTCATCGATACGCCCGGAACGTTGACCGATTTCTTTCCCTTGATCTTTCCGCTGTTCATGACAGAGCACACGAGTGAATCTTCCTTCTGCTGGTCAACCCGCAGCTCGATGTCTCCGTCGTCTATCAGGATCCTGCTGCCTGTGGAGACATCCCTGATAAGGCCGTCATAGTTTACCGCTATTGATTTAACATCTTTCCGGAGGTCGTCCCTCTTTACCACAAGAACGGTCTCTCCCTGCTCAACGTCCAGCGCTTCGTCCATCGGAGCGGTACGGATTTCAGGACCCTTGGTGTCAATCAGTATCGCGATCTTGCTTGATACCTCACGGATGTTATTGACCGCTTTTAATGTCTCCTCGGGGGACTGGTGTGCGGTGTTCAGGCGGACTACGTTCATCCCTTCGTTATAAAGCTGACGTATAAAATCAACCTCACAGCGTATGTCGGATATTGTAGCGACGATCTTTGTTTTTTTGTTTAACATATCTATCCCTGTTTAATGGTTTCTTCTTCAGCATGTGTACCGCATCATCATTTGGGTTTCATTAGGCAAGCCTTTTTTACGCATGGTCTCACTGCTTTACACGCTTTATCCCGGGATGTACTCCGTTAAACGCACGGGCTCCAACCGGGCACGGCATGTTACATACCTGTCCGTACAATATACTCAATACTCATGCCGCCATACACCGCCGCTCCGAAAACGCACAGCAAAAGCTCGAATAACCCAATAGCCCCCTTCCGTACACGCATGTGCCAACGGAACTATCCCGCATCATATCCCCGCCATTCAAGGGCGTCCGAAAAATCCGCCGCATGAAGGAACGAGTTTACCGTCAGGGAATATGAAACATACCGTGCGTACCGAAGCGGCCGCCTCCACATGGAGACAAACCGGGAGCGGACTGCGCTTTGTACGCTGCCCATCGTCTCAAAGACAACCGGAATCAGCGCCAAAACGATCCGTACAAACGTAGCGGGATACCCGGCGCTCACAAACGGCACCGGACGCAGCAGCGCGTACACCGTTCCCGCAACCTGCGACGGCGGCGTCAGCGCAGTAAAAAGCATTCCCGTCAGGATATACCCGGTAAAGCGAAGGCCTGTTGCAAGCGAGGCCGTCCATTGTTCGTGCATGCCGCCGCTTTGTGTAACGTACGCGGCAAACATCACCATACCCACAAGATACGAAAAGCGCAAAAGGTCCCGCAAAAGCTCCACAGGTCCTATTCCGATGCGGTAAAACAGCACAGCAGTCAGAAGCGCCAGAATGCCGCACGAGACGGGCGCAGCACTTCCGAAGGCGGCGGCCAGCAGACACATCTCGGCAGTCTTGAAGAGCGGATGATGCATATGCAGCGCCGTCGTACCCGCCCTGTAGTGAAACAGCGAC
>CAZAHA010000257.1:0-3880 GCA_964484915.1 uncultured Leptospirales bacterium | reverse complement strand
TGTCCAACCTCTGGATAACGCTCCCCGATCCGCCCTCCGGCCGCCCGTGGAAGATGAAGATCGATACCGCGCGAGAGGAAAGCGTCGTCCCGGACGGGGAACTCGCCGAACACGGATCGTTCGAGTTCAGGATACGCAGACAAAGCGCCATTCTCTTCACCGCATAGGATGCAGGAATGAATCTTCTGATCGTTATACTCCTTTTTACCGTGTTTCTTGTACCACTCTGGCTCCTCTTCGGAAAGTCGGACGATAAAACCGGCCGCATTTCCGAGGAAGCAGAGAGAGAACAGGCCGAACCGGTTCTTGACCGGGAGGGACGTCCTGTCACGCATGACCTCCCCGAAGCGGAGATTCCTCCACGAAGCAGTCAGTTTGAGAAGGAGCTCCAGGAAAGGCTGACACCGGTTGGAGACGACTTCATCCTCCCAAACAGCAACACATCCATAATCAACGAGGACTCACCCTTCAATATTTACCGGCGGACACTCGACAACGCGCAGTATTATATGGAAAACGGCGATTTCGACACTGCACGCGACCTGTATAACGGACTTCTGCAGCGGATCAGCGACAAGAATATCCGCAGGAAAATCGAGGAGAACATAGACTACCTCAATAACTACCAGCAGATAGCGGCAAGCCGCGAGCAGGAGAAGAAGAACAAAACAGCCGCATCAGGCGACAACGAAATCCGGGTTACCATGGGCGGACAGGAGTTTGTTCCGGAAAGGATCAAGATCGACATCACACCGCCGCACATTCAGCCCACCATTGATATGGACGAGATCCTTGAAGCGATAAGTGGTCATGTCGCAAAGATTTCTCCCCTGATTCGCGAAAGCAACGATACCTTCTCGGAGATGTCAGAATACCGGGGCGAACTTGAGCGGGTCACCGAAAAACTCCGGTCCCTGTATGACCTCAAGGAGGAGTCTAACAGGATCCGTGAGCAGCGCATCGACACAGATCTCGCCCGCATTCAGGAGCTGAAAGAAAAGATCCAACGAGAGAATCTGGAACGCACAAAGAACACCGAGATCGATATACTTCGGCAGGAGATCGAAAAGCTGAAACATGGCCGCATGGAGGAGATGTCCCGCGATAGTGAGATACAGCAGATGCGCTCGCAGATGGACCTTCTGCGGCAGCAGCTTGCCCAGTCCTCTCAGGCCGGACTGGAGATAGACGGTTTAAAGGAAACAATTCAGTCACTCAGGGACGAACTTCACGTCCGCGAACAGGAAGAACGCGACATAACATCGCTGACACAACAGATCTCACAGCGTTCCGATCACATACGAGAGACACAGGGTGGCACCGTCGACACGGAGGCGCTGTACAGCCAGATCGAGTCGATGAAGGAAAACATACAGGAGGGGATGAAAAGCCAGGGCGAGATCGCACGTCTGCGATCCCAGGTCGAGAAGTTGACGGCCCATCTTGCAGAGGGGGCGGCCCAGAACTCAAGTTTCAGCAATATCCAGCAGGAGATACGTTCACTCGGGGAGAAACTTCAGGAGCGTGAGGATGCGCGAAGCGACATAACCGCACTGCAGACACAGATCGAGCAGCTGCGAAGCGAACTGACCGACAAGGAGCACAAGGCGTCAGAGGTCAGCGAACTTCGAACACAGATGCAGAACCTCCAGGGCGAACTTGACCGGCAGCGGACACGCGCAGACGAAATACACCACCTTAAAGAGAAGATCGCCTCTCTCGAGTCTGAACGTCTTGAGAGCATAAAGGACCGTTCCGCTGCCGAGACCGACGCTTTAAAGGAACAGATAGCAACCCTGAAAGAGGAGCTGGACTTTGCTCACCGGCAAAACGAACGCGGCAAGGACATAGAGAAGCTGAAAGACGCGATATCCAGGCTTGAACAGCAGACGGTTTCCCGCACATTGGGGACGGAGCAGCTTGAACGGCTGCGGAGTGAGGTACAGAGCCTCGCGAAGGACGCGGCCCTCTCCTCTGAAATGGAACAGAAGATCGACCGAATCATCAAGGAGGGGCTGGTCAACCTTCCACCGCGGGATTCTGCACAGATCGAGGATCTCGCCAGTCAGATTGATTCCCTCAAGGATGATCTGCTCCGGCTGCAAAGCCGCCAAATCGGGCTGGAAAGTGGCCATGATATGGGGACGGTGGTTCAAGAACCGGTAAAAACGGGGACGGAGGTCGAACCGTCCGAAACTGAAGGACCGTTTGATACGGGGACAGCATTTGATACGGGGACGGAGGTTGTTTCAGAACAGTTTTTGTCTCCCGAAAAAACGGGGACGGAGGTTGATCTGCCGTCCGGGAAACAGGGATCTGAAACAGCAGAAATGGGGACGGTGGTTCAAGAACCGAAAAAAACGGGGACGGAGGTCGAACCGGCCTTTCCAGAAAAGCTGCCGCCCGCTGTTTCCGGCAAAATAACGCCGGAAACCGTACAGCAACCCGCTGAAGGAGAGGAGATCCACCCCGGATATGAAACCAATCTCAATATCACGCCCAAAACGGAAGAAGACACGCACGAGGAGTTTGAAACGCTTCAGGAACATCTCCGCGGACCGCAGTTTGAGGAACCGTCCGAGGATGAAATACTGGAAAAAATATTACAAGAGACGGCCCATAACAGTGAAAAGGAGTACGAAATCCGGGGGACGGAGGATTCGCGAGACATCTCCGACGAGTTTGACATTTCCAGGCTCTTTGCTCCGAACACGCAGAAGGAATCACCCGACGAGGAATTCTACAGTCAGTTTATGGATCGTAACCGTCCCCGTGTGAAACGCGAGCTCCCCATTCTGCAGGTCAGTTTCAGATTTGACAAATTACCCGAATTGTCATCCCTTTCGAAGGAAAGCAATATAATTGAAAGCACTTTCTACAGATACAAGCATCTGCTGGAGAAGGCGAACGAGCATATCAAACGCAGACAGGTGAATGATGCACTCAACTATTATGAGACCGTACTTGCGCAGGATATACCGGAGGAATTCAAGAAGATGATCCGGCAAAACATACAGGATCTGAACGAATACCTTGAAAAATACATGCTTAACATGTAGGCATATGCAGCAGATCACTCAACATCAAGACGATGATAATCGTCATCGAACCGCTCAATGTCATCTTCTTCCAGATATTCGCCAACCTGGGTCTCTATCATAACAACTGGTATCCTTCCCCTGTTGGTAAGACGGTGAAGTTCGCCGATGCCGATATAGGTCGACTCGTTTGTACTGATGACGACCTCTGCATCCTCTTTCTGTACGATAGCCGTACCACTGACCACGACCCAATGCTCGCTGCGATGGAGGTGTTTCTGAAGCGATAACCGGTGTCCGGGTTTAACGACGATCCGCTTGATCTTGAAGGACGGATTCTCCTCAAGGACTGTATACGAACCCCAGGGACGGTGGACGGTTGTATGCACTCGTGTCAGCTCCATATCATGATGCGTGCCGTCCTTGAGCGATCCGACTACGTCTTTTACCTTCTGCGAAGACCCCCGTTTTGAAATGAGTAGTGCGTCCTCTGTATCGATGATGATGGAATCCTCGATATCAACCGCAGCGATCTTCCTGCTTGACGAAATCAGCAGATTATTGGACGAATCAACCGAAACAATATTTCCGCTCTTCGTATTGCCTGCCGAATCCTTCGGGAGCACATCGTAGAGCGAATCAAAGCTGCCCAGGTCGTTCCAACCGAAATCGGAAGCAACAACCGCAACGGAGGAGCTTTTCTCCATCACAGCATAATCGATACTGTCAGACGGTATGTTATTCATCTCCTTCGCGGGAGCATACCGGGAATAAAATCCGTTATAGCTGCCCACTACACATGTCTCATACGCGTGTTTGGAGGTCTTGAATATTTCGGGAGA
>CAZAHA010000256.1:0-3955 GCA_964484915.1 uncultured Leptospirales bacterium | reverse complement strand
GTGCAAGCGGTGCGGCGAGCAGTTTACCATCACCATACCGTCTCTGACACCTTCCCGAAACACAAGGCCGCCGTTTATCGAGAAGGTGACTGTACCGGTCCGTAACCGAGTAACAGCAGAGCGTCCCCATGCACCGGCACTGGCACCGGCACCGGAACCAGCACCTGAAAGAGAAACCGGCCACCGTTATGAGAGAACGGAGGAACACAGGAGTACAGGATACGCGGCTGAAGACGGTATTCCCGCTCAAGACGCTTACGATGATGGATCCAAAGGCCGCACGGAAACCCCCGATTCCGCCGCGAAACCACCGTATGGCAGATCCGTAGACGGATACAAGGAATCGTACTACGCCCAAAAGGCATACCGCCAGTATGGCCTGAAGGAACTTTTCTCCTCATTCGCTCGTCATCTGACGCCCCAGGTCTTTCTTGTATCGCTCGTTACGCTGCTTGTTTCAGGTGCTGTCTTTGCCGTTACCGGCGATAGCGGAAGGTTTCTCCTTGGAGAATTGCCGGTACAAAACACGTATGCGGCCTCATTTATCCGCATTCTCCCGTTTCTGTTTTTGATCAGTATATATATCGCCGGTGCAACCGTCATCTCGCGTATCGTCATGGACGCGGAAGAGCGTTACAAGGCAAAAACATCACACCGGTTCATGCTCTTTCTGCGGACGCTTGGAGTTTCCGTTGCCGCCGGTGCTCCGGCCCTCTTTGCAATCAACGTTCTTCTGGTCTTTCTCGCGCGGATACCAACTGTTGGAACGCTGCTCTTTTCGCTGATGTTTCTGCCAATCTACGCGGTGAGCCTGGCTACCGTGATTATGGGCGTCGCCGGTGTATGGTTTCTGCCGCCGATCTTTGCAGAACAGTACCGGACTCTGTTTGGCGCGGTACCGGAATTTGCCGGTTTTTTGAAGAAATACAACCTGCGCCTGTTTTATATTATTCCCGCACTTTTCATGCTTGCGTTTGGAGTATTCGCCATCTCGCTTGCGCTCCATGGAGGCGCTCTGTTTCTGTTAAAAACAGTCTCGCATGCACTGGCGGGAAAACCGGTTACCGAAGCACTCTCCGGCATACCGGTCTTCTTTACCCGTATCGCCGAGTTTTCCGCTATGGGTGAAAACCGTGATCTGCTCTACTATCTCAGCGGAGGCACCTTTTCTTCGGCTACCGGCGGCACGCTTGTCGGGCTGGTTCTGTCAGCCATCAGCATCGGTCTTTACACATTTGCGCTTTCCGTCACGGCGATTGCCTCCGTACGGGTCTACACCCTGCTTGAAAAGGATATCGATACCGGCGACAGGGCAAAGCGGCAGCTTTTTTCGGTGCTTCTGCTTGCATATGTCTGTCTTGCACTTTTGAAGTATCTCATGCTCTGATGTGCCCTTCCGCGGGCAGTCAGCAGTTTCAGGACCTGCGCGCGGTAAACAGCCACCCCGCAATGAGCGCGGTAAACGGCGCCACGGAAACAAGTCCGAAGCTGCCGACGAGCGTCTGCAGCACCTCCGCAGCGACATGATGAAAGTTGAGGATGTTCGCCCCCGGCACGCCGCGCACGATAAAAACCATCAACATTGCGGTAAACCCCCCGGAATATGCCAAAAGCAATGTTGTGGTCATCGTTCCGATTACCGCGCGGCCGACCGACAACCCGGACAACACCGCATCCGTGTAGGATATCTCCGGATGGCGCGACGTTACCTCATGCATTGCGGCAGAAATGTCCATCGCGATATCCATAACGGCCCCCGATGCGGATATGAATATTCCGGCAAGGAAGATGCCGGTAAGGTCAAGGTCGGGATATCCCGAACGGAGAAGTGTCTCCGCGAACGGCCGCACAGCGCCGTGAACCCGGAAGAGAGCCCCGAACACGAGAGACAGGACACAGGTGAAAAGAAGGCCGGCAAACGATCCGAGGCAGGCGGCAGTGCCCTTTTTGTTGAATCCGCCGATGAGAAAGATGATGACGAAGGTCAGAAGCGACACAATGACGAGCGCCAGCGGAACCGGTGGAATACCGTACAGAAAGCCCGGCAGCATGATCTTCCAGATGACCATGCCGCTAAAGATAAAAGAGATGACCGCCTTTATGCCCGTGATCCCTGCAAAGACAAAGAGCAGGAGAACGAAGAGCCCAAAAAGAAAAAGGATTACCTCGATGCGGTAATAATCGTAGAAATAGGCGGACCGCACCGTACCATCACTGTCCGTATCAAACGCTATAAAGGCAGTATCGCCCGGACTGAAAAGCTTGTCCTCCTGCAGCGACCCCATGAGGATATTCCTTCCTTCAACGGAAGCCCCTTTATATCGTCCTGAGGTGATAGTGCCGAACACCTGCTGTGTTCCCTGCTGTACGATGCCGCTTGTGCGGACATCGTCGTTGTTCACGGATGTGACGTGCACCCTGGCGGTCTTGTCATTTTCGGAAAAACCGGTACCGCCCAGTGACGGTACACATGCCAGCAGGAGCGTAAAAAGCAGAACAAGTACGGTAAAGACACAGTCGCTTTTTTTCTGTTCTCCCGCACCGATAAAGCCGAGAAGCCGTCTGATCATTGGTTTACTACGCATCACAGTTTCATGGCAGTCTTCAGCTTCCTGAAAATGTCCGTATTGTCGTACGACCCGACGAACATGGCGCTTCCGCTCCCGACTGCATAGGTGCCCACAGGCACACCGGTATGATAGTAGGACGACCAGCCGATTCCCGCGCGGTTGTCCAGTATGTGCGTAGCGACCAGTCCGACGGAGTTGTAGTTTGTTTCGCTGTACGAGGGATAGGCGCGGCCCCGTGTATCGTCATACGCTTTTTTTCTGCCGTTGGACCGGACAAACTCGTAGGCATTCCTCAGCCGTTCGGTCTCGTAATCGTTGAGGGGTATTGCCCTTCCGAATCCAAGCAGATCGCCAAGCAGCACCATGCAGTCGTCAAACGAGCCGCCGTTTTTGACCGTTTCGGTCAGTCTTTTGTCCAGGATGTCGGACGACACCGTCTGGTGCGACAGAAGCGAATAGTCGGTCTCGTTTCGTGTTCCGGCAAATCCAATCGTCATGCCGCCGCACTCATGGTCGCCTGTAACGACGATAAGTGTCTCTTTTGGGTGCTTCCGATAAAAGTCAAGAGCCGTCCGTACAGCCTCGTCAAACGCAATAACGTCGTGTACCGCAGCTGCAGCATCGTTACGGTGGCACGCCCAGTCGATCTTGCCCCCTTCAACCATCATGAAAAAACCGCCGCTGTTGTCCAGAAGCTCGATCCCCTTGCGGGTGAAGTCGGCAAGCGTCGCGTCCTCTGCCGTATAGTCCATCGCATACGGCAGCGCATGGCTGCGGTCCAGTCGTTTGTTGTACGCGAACACCTTTCCGCCAGGTTGCAGCGACTCAAGCTGCGCCCTGCCGACGGCAACCGTAAAACCGTTTCGTCGCGCGATGTCCAGAATGTCTTCACGGTCTTTGCGTATCGACGCGGCATTTCCCTTTGCACCGCCCCCTCCGAAGTAGTCAAAATCCGATTCCGCGAGAGACCGGGCAATCTCGTAATAGTTGCTGCGGCTCTTCTGGTGCGCGTAGAAACATGCAGGTGTGGCATGGTCAATAGACACTGACGTCACGATACCGACTTTCCTTCCGCCAGCCTTCGCGAGTTCGGCTATTGTTTCCAGCCTGTTCAGCTTTTGGTCCATACCCACGATTCCCTTGTTCGTCTTCACGCCGGTCGCAATCGCGGTTCCCGCGGCCGCAGAATCGGTAATCAGACGGTTCGCCTCCATTGTTGTCGTGATGCCGTGGGCCGGAAACGACGTAAACGAGAGCCCTTCACCATTTTCGGTTTTTTCCAGGTACTCTTCCGCAGCAATCTTCTGGGCATAGGCGAAGCCGTCGCCGATGAAGAGAAAGACATACTTCGCTTCCGGTCCAGTATGGTTATTCGTATTGTTCCC
>CAZAHA010000255.1:0-3978 GCA_964484915.1 uncultured Leptospirales bacterium | reverse complement strand
GAAATCAATGCCGGTACACTGCTGGTAGCCGAAGCGGGTACCGAGATAAACCATGACGGTTTTACGATTATACCGTTTACCGGATTGCACGGAGTACCGATTACTCTTTTCGGGATCGTCATTGACGGAATATCCATCTTTCACGGCGGTGATTCCGGATATGTGAAAACGAACGGATACCGACCGGATATCGCGTTTGTACCAACAGGCGAACCGTCGCCAACATGCAGCCCGGACGAAGCATTCCGGATGATTTCCGACCTGCAGCCGAGTGTCGCCGTTCCGTTTCATGGTCTGCCCCGACAGGACGAGACCCTTGCCAAACTGGTCACGGACGCGTACGACGATATAGCGGTTATCATATCCAGACAGTATGAGATCCGTACGGAATCACTGTAGACAAGGCGGTGAATATACTTTTGGCGGCTTGCGAAAATGTACTTGCATCAGTACCGTGTGTACGGAGATAATCACTCACCAGGAAGCTATTTTCTGCTTTGTGGACTGTATATGGCACACAGACTCGTTACACCAACTGATGCAAAAGAAGGCGAATACTGTATCCCGCTTTTCTGCGAGATCGACGTCAGGCGTCTGTCAAACACGGGCGCCGATGAACGGTTCCGTATCATCTATCTCCGCAAGGGAAACGCCGTTATCCGCATTGGAAACGCAAGCGTTATTCTCATTGCTCCCTCTCTTCTGTGCCTGTCTGAGAGGGAGCGCATGACGATCCGGGAAGACAAGACGGTAGAAGCCTCAACAGTATTTTTTCATCCCACGGTGGTCAACAACGCGTTTTCCTTTGAGACAGTCAGAAGAAGCAGGGAGGATTTTTACGGAAGCGAACGGCAGGACCTTTTCCTGCTTCGTCCGTTTATTGAAGCCGCCCACATGCCGTTACCGATACCGCTGGGACCTGCAACGGAACGGAAGATGACGGAACTGTTTCTATACCTTGCACAGGAAACGACGGAACCGTTGAGACAATACTGGCCGTGCAACACACGCGCCTACCTTATAGAAATCCTCAACATAATACAGCGAGTGTACTCACATACCGACAATTCGGAGACATCGCTTTACAGCAGTGACATTGAGCGGATTATTCTCTACATTGCCAGCCATTTCATGGAAAAAATATCGATTTCGGACATTGCAAAGCTTTTCTGCACCAACCGCACCAGTCTTTCAAAACGGTTTCTTGAAGAAACAGGATACACGTTGATCGAATATGTCCACCGTCTCCGCATACGGGAAGCCTGCACCCTTCTATGCGAAACGGATCTGCCTGTTTCCGATGTACTGTACAAAACCGGATTTAACGACCCACCTCATTTTTTTAATATATTCAAACGCATAACAGGAACTACTCCTGCCGAATTCAGGAAACAAAGCCCCTGCCTCGTTCTGTAAGGTGCCGCCGTGTGCTGTACTACCGTTTAACACGGACCACAAGCGTAGCATCGTCGCGCGGGCTTCCTGACGGCAAAGACGTATAGTAGTTCTTCATCAGGTATTCCGCGGTTCCGCTTGCGTCCAGATTTTCCGGTATATTTTCAACGGTTTCATTTATCCGTCTGACACTGCCGTGTATCCTGGCATTTCGACCGCCCTGCTCAAAACCATCGCTGTAGACGATGAGCATATCGCCGCTGTTTAACGTAAATGTCAGTGTGGAGTAGTCAAATCCGTCAACACCGCCCAGCTTCGGTGACTTGTACTGCATCCCTCGCGGAGAGACGAGCTTTACCTGTTTGCTCCGTCCGTTGCGGTAGATCATGTCCGTATGTCCGGCGTTGACATATTCGATAACAGGCCCGTCGCACTTGAGGATCTGACCGGACAGGTAGATGTTCCGTCCAGACAGCTCCGTCTGGAGGTCCTGCTTTACGAGGTCAAAGATGTACGAGAGCCGTCTATCACGGTACTGGGTAAAACGCCGGTATATGATCGACCTCGACAGTATTGATACAAGTGCGGGCGCAAGACCGTCTGACGTCGATTCGAAGAGGGATAATCCCAGCAAATAACCCCGGTCAAGGTAGAAGTCGTACATGTCACCCGATACGGTTCCTGCAGCGTTAAAGTGCAGTCCAATATCGAAATTTTTCGTCTGAGGTGGGTTCTTTGGAAAGATATACCGCTGAACGACTGACGCGATGTCGGCATCGGACGACCGGATACTCTCATCGGTGTGCAGACGTAACGCGAGCGAGGCGTTTTCGTCCGTTAGTTTTTGTACCGTATCGCGGGCCGCCGCAAGATCCTCCTGCATCTGTTCGTTTCTTTCAAGTATGTCAATTCGGGATACCCGCATCCGTTTTTCCTGCCGTGTCTCAACCACATGGAGCAGACTGTGAAAAACAGCATACCAGGTAAACGCTGTCATGAAGTAGACAAAATGAAACTGCCATCTCAGATCATATACCGGTGCAGCCACCAGAACGACGGCCATAAGTTCCGCCAATACGAGTACGGATAGTATGGTAAAGCGTTCCCGGAATGTACCCGTACCGTCGGCGTCCCGTATTCTGCCGCGGCAGACAAGAACAGCCACGATTGCAGACTGCAGAAGGAACGCGTACAGACAGGAGCGGTCACATTGGAGCGGCAAGAGAAGAGAACCGGCGGCACCGGCGGCAAAAACTCCCCCTGCCGTCGTCCAGAACAGGAGAGACCTCCGGTTAGTGAGTGTCGAAAACAGGAAAAGGACCATGCCGGTAATCGAGAGCGGAATGAGGAGCGACTGACCATACAGGTACGCATCCGTCCTGATGCGAAGAAGTGCTCCGGAAACGAGCGGATGGTAAACAAGCGCGGTCATTCCGACAAGCAACAGATAGCATGACTCTGTCCGTGTGATGTTCAACAGACAGAAAACCGCAAGGAGCAAGAGAACAGCCGCCAGAAGCGTACCAGTGCTGTATGAAAGCGCGGCGGCGGCTTTCTCCGTGTTACGGGAGTCCGAATAATACTCTACGGTACAACCGGGATCAAAAACGGCGACCGTACAATACGGCGAGTCGACCCTGCCGATGATCCTGAACGCCACGACGTTGTATCCGTCGCGCAGAAGACGGTGCGGTATCTCAACGACGCGCGTGTGGTAATACGCCGGCTGTGCGAGCATGTAACCGTCGTAGTAAAGATGGGAGTCGATCCTGTCACCGTTCAGCAGGACCTCCCAATTCTCTCCGATACCGGGTATCACAAGTGCGAGTGAATAGCTTTCCATACGGTATCTGTCTGCGAAAAATGTCGTCAGCAGTGTATATTCAACAACGTTACTCGAACCGAGTACGGTGAGAGGAGTCCACTCCTTCCGCAGAAACGATACCGTCTCAAGGCCGGTACTGCTGGACAACTGGGTCCACTCGTTTCCTGTCGGCGGAAAATCGCGCGTCAGCGAACGGTCGAAACCCTCGCAAAGATAGACACCGCGCCTTGAAAGTTCAAGCGGCAGTTCCTGCGCCCGGGATACGGTGCACATGAAGAGCAGAACGGAAGCTGCCGGGATAATCAATAATCGTAGTGTCAGACGCAATCGTTATGAACTCCTGGTGTTTGCATATCGGCACTCTCTCCGCCGTTTACACAAGGGCGTTACAGCCGTGCAGCATGCATATCGGTTGAAGAAGTCAAAGATTGTCTATTCTTCCTCTGCAGGTTCGGGGTCGGGTTCGTCGTCGGGCGGCTTGTCATACTTGCCGTCGTACTTGCCGCTGCCGTTACCGTTTCCAAGCGGAGCATACCGTTCAAGCTCCTTGTCGGAAAGCCGCTTGTCAAACGCATTCTGGTTGATCGGCAGCGGGATGACCGCACCCTCTTCAACCTCGGTCTGGTTCCGCCGCACCATGCTTTCGTACTCAATTCTGCTGTCGTCAATCTTCTTGCGCACCCGGCTGAGGGAGCCGATAATGTCAGTGTTTTTGGGGTCCATGCGCAGCGCCCGTTCATAGGTTTTCCGGGCGTCGT
>CAZAHA010000254.1:0-3978 GCA_964484915.1 uncultured Leptospirales bacterium | reverse complement strand
GGTGGGGATCGACCCCCGCGGCGGGCACGGCGTGCGCGTCGTGCGCGTTGTCAAGCTCGGCAAGAAACTCGAGTGGCGGGGCGATGCCCGTTACGAACTGCTTTGTTTCCAGAAAGGCAATCGTTTCCTGTGCAAGGGAACCGTCCAGCATTCCCTCTTCGTCATACGGATGGTCGTCGCTGTAATCGCTGCTTCTCACCATCATGTGCCCGGTCTCATGCTCGATCAGATTCTTGATCGACATGCGGTCGGTTCCTTCGAGCATGCCGGCCATGATAATGTATGAAGCAATGCCGAACGAAAACATCATGAATGTCAGAATCGTGCGCCGCTTCTCTCTGAGAATGTTCTTGAAGGCTATGTGTAGTATATACATCAATCCTCCCTGATTCTTCCGTCTTCCAGCGTGATAATCCTGTCCGCCTGCTTCATCACCCGCTCGTCATGGGTACAGAAGAGGAACGTCACTTCGAAATCCTCGTTCAGATCCTTCATGAGCCGGATGATCGACTCCCCGGTCTGCGAGTCGAGATTCGCCGTGGGTTCGTCCGCAAGCACCAGAAGGGGGCGTTTTACCAGTGCCCGGGCAACCGATACCCGCTGCTGCTGTCCTCCGGAAAGCTCAGACGGATAGCGGCCGTCAAGACCGGAAAGCCCGACATTGTCGAGAATCGTCATAACCATGTCCCTCATCTTGCTCTTATCCACAGACTTTAACAGCCGAAGCGGCAGCTCAACGTTCTCATACACCGTCATAACCGGAATGAGGTTATAGGTCTGGAACACAAAGCCGTAGTGTCGGCGCCTGACCATCGTCAGCTCCCTTTCATCCTTCTGCGAGAGACTCTCGCCGTTTAACACAACGTCACCGGAATCCCAGCTGTCGATGCAGCCGATGCAGTTCAGCAGCGTTGTCTTGCCCGATCCTGACGGACCGACGATTGCGGTAAACTCGCCCCTCTCGATAGAGCACTGGATGTCGTGCAGCGCCTGGAAAGGCACTTCAGATGTGCGGTATGTCTTGTTGAGATGCTGTACTGAAAGCATGGCCTGCCTCCGGGTTTTTTGTAAACTGCTAAAATGTTCCGATAAGCCGGGCGGATACACCGTAATCTGTATACCTGTCGACAGAATACGCATCACCGCCGCTGCCGGTTACGCCGAAGATCATGATCGCGGCGGTAAGCCCGCGGTAAAGCCTCGTTTCGCACCAGGGAACGATCAGAGCGGAGTGCCCGTCCAGTAGCGATGAGAAGGCACGGATTCCGGTTGTTGAAAAATCGTCTATCGTGTACGATACACCGCTGTAGTTATATAGCCTGCCGGGGAACGAGCCCGGATACGGTGTACGGTTAAAATCCCTGACGCCGTCATGATTGTAATAAAAAGATGACTCCGTAACAACTTTTCCGCTGAGAAAACTGTAATCGGCACCGATTACAGCCTGATGGTTCATACCGCCTCCATCGTCCAGAACGGCGTTATACGATCCGTTTACGCCGATCATTACGTCACCCTTTGCGTATATTCCGGCCTCCGTCCGTGCCGGCGTATCCGTATACATGTAGCGACGGTTTGTGTTCTCGCCGATCCTGTTTACGACGATACCCGTATCAAACGTTCCGATGTTTGTCTGCGATTCAGCACCGGTCCGGTAGGAATCACGCTCCCGGTCATAGGCAGCGTACAGTTCCATCTCCGAGAGCGCCCCCGTTGAAACGATGATATCCAGCGCCAAAATGCCGTCGCGGTCCTCGTGTATATCGGTATACTCCACGGTCTGATCAACAAGAAACGGATTGAAGATGCCGGCGACGCCCTGGTTTATAAAAAGCTTCCCCGCACTCATGATGACGTTATCCTCGAAGATTCGGAAGTATGCGCGATGGATTTTTGCGTCATAGTCATCTGGGGTTTCGTCTCCGGAAAGATAGTACGCCGATAACACAGTATCAGTATGGATCTCCCAGTTGTCATATCGCCGTTCGAGGATCAGCTCGAGTTCGATGATGTCAGCGAAGGAGGCTGATCCCTCGTCGCTCCCGAGCGTCGTGCTGTTTTCCAGAGACCCGGATATATCCGGACCCGAATAGGTCCGGACTTCGTCATCAGGAAAGATCGCGTCCTGGGCAAGAAGCGGTCGCAAAAAAATGATGATTGTAACGATCAGAAGAATCCGTCTCATTTGCGAAGGTTCTGTCTGGTGAAGATGTCCCCGGGAAGCTGGACTCCGTACTCGACGGTTGTGAATGTTATGGTTGTACCTGAGTCGGTCTTCCTGGCATCGTTCACGCGGACGGTCAGCGGAACATGTTTTCCGTTAATCACAGTAATATCATCCTGTTCGATTGTCCTGACCAGACGTCCGCCCCTGGCGTACATTTTGATCAGCAGCGGGACCGGCCTTTCTTTGTCTACATACAGTATCTGCTTTTCGTACCGGGCGCCGTCTTTAACTGCCGAAAGCTCAACGATATGGCATGGGATACTGTTGACGGTCTTCTCCCCGTTCATCGACGCTTTGTACATGGCCGACATGCTTTCGGTCTCAAGCATGTCCTCGTACGATATGTCGCTTCCCATCATGCCCCGTTTAAGCATGTGACCGGAAATCTTCATGACATCATCGGCATCGGGAAAGTATATCCAGAGCTGGTCCTTAATCTTCAGGTACTTGACACCGTCATCCTCCGGATTGGTGAATACCAGATAGGAGAGACGGCCATTGTCGCGTGAGGCGCCGCTGAATCGCTTCTCCATCGTCCGCCCTTTGTCCTTGATTACCATCACGGCCTTGAACCGGCTTGTATCGGACGACTGATTACGGTCGATGCGCTCGATTATGGTTTCGGCGTCCTGTGCGAATGATACACCGTACAGTATCAGACTTGCCAGAATGATCATATACTTCATCTTTGCCTCCGTCAACTACCGGGTAATATGATGGTACTGCTTCAATCACGGAGTATTCCGTAGAAGAAATGCTCCAACAGTGCTTCAGACCGTTCTTTCGGATCTGGAAAGATATCCTTCATCCGTCCGCTGTAAAACAGTTCCGTAACCGTATCGAGTAAAAGGAGAAAGAACTCATCGGTTACTGAATCGCGTATAGCGCCCGCTTCCATGCCAAGATGAAAAAGCTCAAGTGACTTGTCCTCGGACTGCTTCTTGAGTCTTTCCAGGTATTCACGGATCTCCGGGGTGTTGTCATACAAATCTGTAAGAAATTCGGGTCCCATCCGATCGGCAATGTCCAGCTTCAGCCGTATGATGGATCGTATCTTCTCACGAAACGGAATGTCCCCCTCTATTACATCATAATATGCCGAATAGAACGAATCAATAAAGTGTGACAGTATCTCCTGAAGCAGATGAATCTTGTTTCTGAAATATTTGTAAAACGTACCCTTACTGACCTGCGCATGAACACAGATAGATTCGACTGTATTCCTGCGTATTCCGTGTCTGTTGAAAAGCTCAATCGAGCTGATAATGATATGTTCCCTGCTGTGCTGCTTCACACTAACTATACCTTTTTCGCGATAATATACGATATTCGTCTATTTTGTCAACTTATGTTTATGGATATATCAAAATTTTTATTAATTTAATACAGAATTTATAAATTATTAACTGATGATTAATACCCATTGGCAAGGCACTCACAGGGAGGATTTAATGAATCTTAACATTCTCAACTTTTCACAGAACAGCAGGGAGCTTTACGTCACATTTATGCCAAGTGAGCTGAATCTTTTCAACATTGACGAAATCAGTCAGACGTATATGGATTATCTGAAAAACACCGACAAGAAATTCGATACGGTCTATTTCGTTCTGAACAACATCAAGACAATTGACTCCTCTTCAGTGGCCTTTCTTGTGCGTGCTCATTTAAACGCAAAAAAAAACAAAACAAGGTTGGTACTGAAAGATATTCCCAAAAACCTGCAGAAGACATTGGATTTTGCGAATCTT
>CAZAHA010000253.1:2182-4003 GCA_964484915.1 uncultured Leptospirales bacterium | reverse complement strand
AGCCGACCGATCCGGTGTTTTTGAATCTGCCGTTATCAAAATTTTTCTCATACTCCGCGTACACCTGATACTGGTTTTTCAGCGAATAGATGGCGTTTCCAACTAGCATGTCCTTTGGGGCGTCAGCTTCACCCTCGGGAACAAAGAGGACCATACCAAGCACTCCAAGCTGGAGCGCAGACTCGGGACTGTACGCAATAATCGGAAGCGGAACAAATTCCGTTTTGGCAGGCTCCTGTGCGAAGACGGGCGTTATCGTGCATAAAATGCAAAAGAGTACCAGGCGTTTCATAGAAAAGTATCCTTATTGTGTTTTAGAAGAGGCTAACGGTAGACCGCAGCAGAAAGGCAGTTTTTTGGGCAGTACTCAGGAAATCAACTACAAATCCATTATTTTGTACAGAAAACTCGACAGGCGTCAGTGAAGCGGACATCCGGAAAGTGATGGAAAGGTATTTTTTCCAAAAAAAAATTCTGCCTTTACCGGCAGAATCAGAGGTGGTGGAGGATACATAAAAAAGATCGCGTATCATTATACGTATCACAACTGCTTTTCAGGTTACACAATACGGATAAAAAAAACAAAAACACTGAAAAATCACACAGTTATACAGAAAAGACAGTGTTATGATGGATGCATTTGACCCTGATCGCATCCATGAGCTGCACTGTCGGGATAATCGATACTCGAGAGTATCATGAAAAAGCATTCCATTCCATTGCAGCTCATACATTTTTGATTGTCCGGTGAAGGATGCCAGGCAGTATCATCCGGATGCAAGAGACTCTGCAAGAGATATGGCATATTCAAGCTGCGAATCGACGCCGTTTTCAATTTCCGTTTCCTCGAATCCGTTCGGATCCGCTGTCAACCTGTACATTTCCACATGGACATCCGTAATCCCTCCCGTATACAACCTCCCGAAGGACGAATCCATTACCTTTACATAGGCCCCCAGCGACGACATCACAGGCAGGTCCTCTGAAAGAACAGCTCCAATGCGGGACTGTCTGCTGCTTGTCAGATCAATCGACGAGAACAGATTTTCCAGCGTAACAAGAGCAAAACCGTGTCTGTACGCCGCATCCAGCACAACCGCCGGTCCGGCACCGCGGTACACAAGCGGTGAGAGTGATTCGTTGTCTGTTGCATGAAAGACAATTCCGGTTTCGCCTATGCCGTAAGGCTTACCCGGCGTTTCCCTCTGTATAAAAAAGAACACGAATCTCCGCGTGTAAAGCAAGCATCAGACTTGCCACAGGTACATTTATTCCGTACACAATCCATGGTGCAGTGTGTACGGTAAAATCATCTTGCAATATGGAAAAAGGAAATCATACTGCAGACAGTTTCCCATTCCATTATGAAAAAGGACAACCCCATGAACAGAAAAATCCTGGTATCGATTCTGGTATTCGGCATCTTCTTCTGCACCCTCTTCGTGCTGCGCCTGTCGTACGATTTTGAGACCCTTGCGGAGAGTACCGGACAGCAGCCGGCCATCGCCTATTCAGACGGCCAGCAGGAATCGATGCTGCCCGGCGTCAAGCGCAACATCGCCACCAAGCAGTACAGGGAAAACGCAACAGTCGTGGACCAGAAGTACGAGAAAATCGCTACACTCTCGTCGCATAGCGGGCAGTTTGAGACTGATGAAACGAAAATACGATCAACTATAGATACATATAACGCGCTTGTCCAGTATGAGAACCTGAGCGTACTGTCCGGGTTCCGGCACCTCGTCCTCATCATCGGCATCCCGCCCCGGTCATTTGATGCCATGGTCGACGATATCAAGCAGGTCGGCAGGCTCATGAGCC
>CAZAHA010000253.1:0-2082 GCA_964484915.1 uncultured Leptospirales bacterium | reverse complement strand
CGGTCATTTGATGCCATGGTCGACGATATCAAGCAGGTCGGCAGGCTCATGAGCCTTTCCGTGGTCAAGAGCGACAAGACAAATGAATACAGGGAACTGAACGCACAACTTGATACGCTCCGAAAGACGCATGCTTCGCTTGGTACACTGAAGCAGCACAATGCCTCGGTGGACGAACTCATCCAGCTTGAAAACAGGCTGCTGGAACTGGAGAAGGAGATACAGGACCTCGGCGTCTCGCTGGGAGAGTTCGACGAAGAGAACGAATTTTGTACGGTACATCTCACGATTGAGGAGACAGGTACCAGCACTTCGACCCCGCTTACCTCCCGGATATATCACGCGTTTGTCTGGAGCGTCAAGACGATGCTTACCCTGTCGCTTGGTTTTTTCCTGGTCATGCTTGCCGTATTCCTTGCCGTCACAGTCATTCAAAAGCTGGGAATCGACCGGTGGTTCACGGAGATGTTCGGGAAGTGACGGCCGCCCCGATGACGGGTCAGACGTTAAACCGTTCGCCGGGAAGGAGACGGGCGCCGTTTATGAATCCGGGAGCGTCCATTGTCTTCTTTCCGGACGGCTGGATGGATATTATCTCGAGCGTACCGGACCCTGTACCCGCAAGGAGGCGGCGCTTTCCGTACCGGACGAGTTCACCAGGCATCAGTTCCGGGAGGCCGGTCTCCTGAGGCAGGGTGCTTTTCCATATCTTGAGTTCGATGCCGCGGAAGTGTGTCCACGCGCCCGGTTTGGGACAGAGTCCCCTGATGAGGTTATGTATGGTACGTGCATCTTCGCGCCACTGTATCTGCGCGGTCTCGCGGGTGATCTTGCCGCAGTAGGTCGCCTTGAGGTGATTCTGCGGACGGGGGGTTATTGTTCCGCTGTCCAGTCCGGTTATGGCTTCGTCAAGCAGCCGCTTCCCCACCGGGAGCACGGTATCGTAGAGTTCGCCCGTGGTTGTGTCAGGCCCTATCGGAATCTCCTCCTGGCAGACGATGTCACCGGCGTCGAGTTCTTCGACTATCTTCTGTATGGTGACACCGGTCGTACGCTGGCCATCAATTACCGCCCACTGGACGGGGGCTGCACCACGGTAGAGCGGCAACAGTGACGGATGAAGGTTGAGAGTGCCAAGACGGGGAATGTCGAAGATGCTTCTGGGAATGATGTGACCGTATGCGAAAACCACGAAGATATCGGCACCGTATGATGCAATCTTGTGCACGGTGTCCTCTGACCTGAGCCTTTCCGGCTGCAGAACATCAAGGCAGTGTTTCTCCGCACACTCCCTGACCGGTGTCTTGCATATCCGTTTGGAGCGACCCTGGGGTTTGTCCCGGCTGGTAACGGCAAACACAACGTCATACGAACAGGCGAGGTACTCGAGCACCTCGCCTGCAATGGCCGGCGTTCCGAAAAATCCTATCTTCATGACGCCTTGTTCATCCGCCTGATCTTCTTGAGCTCCCGGGTATATTCCTTCTTTACATAGTCCTCGAGGTAGTCGGTAAACAGGATGCCGTTCAGGTGATCAACCTCGTGCTGGATGACACGCGCAAGAACGTCGTCTGCCCGTATCTCAAACTCTTTTCCGGTGAGGTCCTGTGCTTCCAGCACAACCTCTACCGGACGGATGACTTCTTCGAAGATGCCGGGTACCGAGAGACAGCCTTCATCATACGGCCCCTCCTTCTTCGATTGCCAGACAATCTTCGGATTGATCAAGATGTGTTTTCCGGCATTATACGATTCGAGATCGATGGTAACGATCCGCCTCGAGATGTCTATCTGCGGAGCAGCAAGCCCGATCCCGTTGTACCGTTCCATTATCTGGAACATATTGCCGGTCAGCTTCTCCAGATCAGCATCAAACACGTCCACTCCGGCGGCACTTTGCCGGAGCGTATCGTGTCCGAAGTATATGAGTTTCTTTTTCCTGTACTCTTCCTTCATGTGTCAGCCTGTTGTTTGATCAAATTCCACATAGTCTTATGATATTAAGGTATCATATCAGCGGCTGTTTGTCAATTTTCAATAATATGAGAACTCCAAAAAATTACATCGAGACATGATTATATG
>CAZAHA010000252.1:950-4018 GCA_964484915.1 uncultured Leptospirales bacterium | reverse complement strand
GACCCATCGTCCACGATATCGGCGATGACGTCCACGATGTCGTAGGGCTTCTGTGGCTGGTCCGGGACGACCTCCTCCGCTCGCTCGGCGGGGCGGTCGGGGTCGTCCCAGGGCTCGACCCGTGGGGGGTCCTCGACGTTGTTCTGCGGGAGAAAGGAGAGCAGGTGGCGGATGTCGTCGAGCGCCTCCTTCTCGGCGGCCGCCGAGAAGTGCGCGACCCCGGACTCGCCGGTGTGCGTCGACGCCCCGCCGAGTTCCTCGAATCCCACCTCCTCGCCGGTGACCGTCTCGATGACCTTTGCAAGTCCTTCCTCATGGCTCTTTACCGGCAGGGTGAAAACGATTTTTTCGCCGCCGGGGCGGTACGTCAGCTTCGCGTCGTCCTCGCCAATTCTTTCAATAAGACCTTTCGCAAGGCTTTCCTTTTGCGGCATGTTGAAAATCTCAAACTTGATGGATGAGGAGCCGCAGTTGATAACAAGAATAATCATTGAAAACTCCAGATTACGATATGTGTACGTCTCATAAACTTTTTATATATACCGTTGTTTCCAAAGACAAGCGTTTATTGTCTGTAACCGCGTTTTGTGCGTGTCAACAAACGGAGCCTCTGAAAACGTACATATGCTTATCCTGTATCCGCAGCGCGTGGCAGAACTGTGTGCTGAATGTCAATTCCGTCAGAGTGTTCTGTATCGGCGCAATGTGGAATATCATATGCACCGTATACAAATCTTGTTATGGGCGGTCAAGAGTAAATTGCCCGGTGAGGCTGCGGAGGTGATGACAGGCTCTGTCCGGTCCGCAATTTTCAAACGGAATCGCGTCTTTCCCAACAGGAGCCACGCGGCTTCCGTCAGGATCACACGTATCTGTGGTTTTTCGCCCAACATGCATCTCCAGATCCTGGATGATTCTTTCACGGTAGCAGCTTTCCGGCTAGCTGGTTTTCGGGGTAAACCGGATATTAATTCACGAGTTCCGCCTGCGGATTTTCCATGATGTTTTTGTTGTTTACCCGAAACGGCAGGACGTACCATTCACCCTCACGGTAGCGCTGAAACTGGGGATAGGCAAAGTTCGGTATGTCCTGAATAAAGGCGCTGTTAAAGAGAAGTGTTATGTCCAGGTTAGCGATGTTTGAACGGTTTATCGATCCGTTTACAGACATCCTGATGTTCGGCGAGTTAAACATGAGCGAATTGATGTTGTATACCCCGTTATCCATGGTAACGTTGCCGTAAATCTCCTGAAACTCAAGATCGGAGAGCTTGTACTGCAGCGGCTGCAGGATAAGGCCGAGGCTGTCCTGAATGCCGGTGTTCAGGAGCTTTCCGTTCTCTATCCTTACGTCAAGCGATCCGTCCATAGACTTGACGGCATCCTCCCCCGGAACGAAGGTTATATCCGCGTTGCCCGAAACAAGGCCGTAAAAACGGTCCTCAATGTTTTCTATGTACGGAGCAAGGCGCTGCACCTGTACCTGTGAGATATTGAGTACCGTATGAATGCGGGGATTGCCGTTGGACGACGGTATCTCGGCACTGCCGGCAATGTCGCCTTTATGGAAACCTGTCTTGAAGCGGGGGAACGTGATCCCTGAACGGTTGAGGGTGTACGCACAGTAGACATCGTTCAGCGTGAGCTTCTCATAAACGAGTGTATCCGCAGTAATGATTCCGTTTACCTCTATTGTTATGTCCTTCCCCGGCATCTTCAGTTTCTCCTCCGGACGGTCGCCGAGCGTCAGTGTGGGAAAGTGTGCGTTAAACGCAAAATTGTCAAAGGAACGCGACAGTGATGCAGCAGAAATCGTCGCGTTCTCACCGAGGATCTTCACATGGAGATCTTCCTTGGAAAATGTGTTGTTCTGTATGGTGATCCTTCCCGTCACGCTGCTTATATACGGGTTGTAGGCGGCGTCTGTGAGTTCGACCGTCCCGTTATAGAGGGTACCGTCATACGACAGCGTCCCTTTTATGTTGCCCCCAAGGGGCATGTCCTCTATTGGAGGTATCATGCTCTGCACATCAATTATGTTGACGTCATGCAGCTGCGCGTCGAAGTCTACGTGCGTGTCGAAGAGGATGTTGAGGTCTCGCAGAATAAACGTACTTCTGTTCGCGGATCCGTCCACGTCCTTGAGAATGAGAGTGTTCGGCTCGTATATCACCCGGCAGTAGCCGCTGTCTACCTTGACGAAGACGCCGTTTATAAGGGTGCATGTGGTATCCCGGACGGTGCCTTCTGTATACTCCGGTGTAATCTTGAGGTCGTTCACGTGGCCGTTTATCAGATAGTAGGGAAGGTCCGCGGGCTCCCCTTCGTTAAACGGATAGGTCCACCGTATGTCCACTTCCTCTATGTCTGCCTCTCCCGTGATCTCAAATGAAGAATCGGAAAGTGTCAGTAGAAGGTCGCCCGTAACGGTGCCTCGCGTGGTGGGCATACGAACGGAAAGATTGTCAATGTTCACGGTAGCGTTCTCGTTGTACACGATATCTGCGCTGATGCCGTACTCGCCTCGCAGCGGTGCGAGGTCTTCCGCCGTGTTGTTAACGTTAATCAGTGCTTCGTTCAGATGAAAGCGTGGAATCGTCGCCTCGAAACCTTCACTATCGCCGGTTTGTACAGACTGCTGAATCGACCGTACCATCCTGTCAAGGTTGTATTCGCCATCCCGGTAATCGAGAAAGAGCGTCAGGTTGTCTATGTACAGGTCCTGCAGTTCAAGCCTGCGGTTCAGTATGGGAGCGAGGGCGAAAATCACCTCGATACTCTTGGCCGATACGAAGGAGTTATCGTTGTCCGGTTCCATGATGCGGACGTCGTTGAGCTTGACGCCGCGGAAGCTGTAGCTGATTGAGCCGATATCGATACGCCGTTGCAGGAGGTTTTCTGCACGGACATTGATTATCGATTCGATTTTTGATTTTGGAAAGAGCATAACAAATAGTGACAGAGCGGTCACAACAAGAAGCAGGGCAACAAGGGTGATTATTTTTACAACAAAGACCGCTTTAAGTATTCTTATTGGCTTCACGTTTGCGTTCCATGGCAGATTTCTT
>CAZAHA010000252.1:0-940 GCA_964484915.1 uncultured Leptospirales bacterium | reverse complement strand
GATTTCTTCCGGTAGAAATGAGCTACCTTCTCGAGCTCTGCGATATCGTTGCAAATGAGCTTTCCTTCGTCAATTGTTATTAATTTATCCTCAAATAGCTGGACCACGAGTGATTCGCCCGCTTCCTTGGGCTGACCGATCATGTTCATCAGTTCGTTCATGCCGAACTGAAAGTTGTGCCCCTGTTTGGGCCGGATCTGAACCCGCTGTTTCTCAAGCTGTATAAGGAGGATGTCGTATACCCTTCCGATGGTGTCACGTATGGTAAGGTTTTCGAGCTGGCGGGCGGCCGTCCAGATGCGTTCACTCAAGAGTACGATGAGCCGTGTTGCAAGCTGCGGTTGGGAGATGACCATCGTTTCGAAGTTGCCCTTGTTGATGACCATCACGGTCACTTCTCCAAATGAAATCGCGGACGCGCTTCGGGGGCGGTTGTCCAAAAGCGCCATCTCGCCGAAGACATCTCCCGGTTTCAGCACCGCGAGCAGGATCGCCTCGTCCACGACCTTTGTGATCTTTACCTGGCCGCTTTGTATGATGACGAGTTCCATGCCGTACTCGTTCTCGCAGAAGATCATCGTGTTGTCTTTATATGTACGGGTAAGCCCCTGGTCATGGTAATCTGGCGCCTTGAACGGGGCCTTCAGCTGTTTGAGACGGTATATCGCCTTTTCGCTGCTTTCGCTGCTCGGACAGTATTGAAGATAGCGCTGAAATGCATATACGGCGTGGGGGAAGTTGCGCTTGTTGAGATAGTATTCGCCTATCTGGTACAGTTATTCCGGATTTTCCTCAACCTCGTCCTTGAGCGTCAGTTTGGTGATCGACTTGTCGTAAAACCGGAGCTGGCGCGAGAAGAAGCGGATGATCTTCATTGCGACGTCGGGATTCCGCTGGATCAATTCACCGAACTGCTCACGCGTTACCATAATCAGCGAGA
>CAZAHA010000251.1:0-4052 GCA_964484915.1 uncultured Leptospirales bacterium | reverse complement strand
ATCCTCCCGAGCCGGAATAGACATGGTAGAATACCCACATGATCACGATCCATGCGAAGTTGGAAAATGGCCGAATCGGCTGTTTCTGGGTGAAGTCCCTGAGCCCTTTGAGTACAAGCGAGAGGCTTATGTGTCCAAGACCGATAAGCACCGATGCCCGCATGAGTATCCCGTTCTTGACAGGATCGCCCTCGGCCAGGTTTTTAAAGCGCAGGTACTCGGTCAGTATCGGATGGGATATGTTCTGTTTCAGCGTATCTACGGCAGGGATCGGCAAATTGATGCCGTAAAACCCGCTGAACAGGGTACCGTACACAAACGTCGCGAAGGAAAGTACCATCGACATGTTCAAAAATCGCCGTATCGATCCGGTCGCATGCCGGCCCATTTTAATGCGGATAAAGGCAAGCAGCGTAAAGAGCGTCAAGCCGTAGCCGCCGTCGCCCATGATCATCGAGAAGAAGAGAATAAACGACAGGAAAACCCATCCTGACGGGTCCCAGTCTTTCTGGGACGGCGTATCGTAGAACATCACCAGGTCCTGTCCAAGCTCCGGCACCCCGCTGTTCCTGATCTTCGTCGGGACCTTCTCACCCTTTTCCGGCTGTATAAACTCAAGCTGCGCACCAAACTCGGCAACGGCATTGCGTATACGCTCCACATCCTCTTTGGCCGCCCATCCCTGCAGCGCAAAGATCATGCCGTCCAGCGGCTTCACCATCGATGCAAGCGCTTCCTCAAAGTGGACGCCGTTTAAGGTATCCAGATACCGCCGCTGCAGTTCGTCCCGGTACTGTACGAGTGCATGCAGTTTCCGTATGTTCTCCTTTTCGTCGTTTTTCACGGAGTGTATCTGCTTTTGTATCGTGGAAAGGTCCGTGTCCACCGTATGCTCGATACAGTTCTCAAGCATGATCTCTCTGTCGGCGAAGGTCACAACATATTCGCGCTGTGACTGAGAGGCTATGTGCAGCAGATGCACACCTTCAGACAGCTCAAGCGATTCATACTGGCGCGTGGGAACCTCCCAGAACTGGACGGCACAGCCCGATTTCTTCCGTATTGCCTCAACCGTATCCAGGGAAAACGATCCCCATGGAGTAAGCAACTGGCGTTTGTACTCAAGTTCACCCTCCGTCTCCTGTAGTGACTGCATATTCCGGTGGAGAGAATGTATATAGTCCGCCACATCATCAAACCGGTCCAGCTGTGCCGGCTCTTCATCATGTGCGGGATGCTCCTTTTCATATTTATTCAGAAGTTTGACCGCCGTATGAAGATACTCGGCGGGACCGGCGTCAACGGTGACGGGCTCCTTGTCAAAGTTCTCACCGGAATAATCCTCTATCTGAACGACTCCCTCTTCCTGCAGACGGGTCAGAAATTCCCTCTTTCTGTCGTCGGGTCCGACAAACAGTATCTTCCGCATATCAAGTATCACGTATCAGGCCTCCCTTCTCTCTGCTTCCTTGCGCTTGAGCTTATCCTTGGCTATCTTGGCATTACAGATAGACGCGATCTCCTGGTCGCCGAGAAAAATCTGTATCTTCTTTATGTTTTCCCTGCACTCCGGAATGAGACGCTTCTCGAACAGGTTCACCTTGATGTTCGTCTGGCGCAGCTCCTCTTCAAGCAGCTCCTGCCTGAAAGAGGTCACTTTCTTCCGTTCTCGAAGTTCTATCATCTTCTTGAACGCCTCACGTGCGGTATCAAGCCAGACAGGCGTGGTCAGGTATGAATAGTCCGCTTCCTGAAACGAAATCGTGTTGAAGACCGGTACCTCGACTCCCGCGATGTTCTCCTGCTCGGTGGAGACCTCCTGAACGGAGACAAGCTCGCGTATATCGAGCGTCAGTTTCTGTGAGAGGATCGCCGCCCACGGATAGACAGACTGCACCAGGTTGTCCAGTTCCCTGTCGAGTTCGTCGAGGTAGAGCTGTACATTGTTCACCTCTACCTGCAGCTGCTGCTTCTTGAGCTGAAGCGTTGGAAGGTACTTGGTAAGCTGTTCAAGTTTTGCCTTCTGGTCCTTCAGCTCCGTTTTATTTAATTTTATCTCAGCCATAGGCTAACCTGTGTTTATTTCCATTTCCCGTATTTCTGCGTCCACTCGTTCTTGAGACCCGTTTCGTTCGCGTCGAAACAGTCTGCCAGAATCTCCCAACCCAGATCAAGCTGCTCCTCTATATCGAGGTTGACCGAAAGGTCCATCATCTTCGACTCGAACATCTCCGAAAACTTGATCAGCTTCTTGTCCCAGTCGCTCAGGCGGAAACCCATCGATTCACGGTCACGAGCCTGTTTTGCGTCGGCATAGAGGCGGACCATCGCGTTGGCGAGGTCAGAGTGATCCTCGCGGGTGACCCGCCCCATGACCTGCTGCTTGAGACGGGAGAGTGATCCGAATGGGTCGATGTAGCCGTTGTGCAGATAGAACTGACCCTCTGTAATATACCCGGTATTGTCCGGAACCGGATGGGTAACGTCATCTCCGGGCATCGTGGTTACGGCGACGACGGTGATCGACCCTGAGCCCTCTATATCGACAGCCTTCTCGTAACGGGCGGCAAGGTCCGAATAGAGTGATCCCGGATAACCGCGGTTTGAGGGAACCATCTCCATGGAGATCGATATTTCCTTGAGCGCATCCGCAAACGCGGTCATATCCGTCAACAGAACCAGCACGTCCTTGTCCTGTGTGGCGAAGTTCTCCGCGACTGCAAGCGTCATGTCCGGCACCAGCATGCACTCGACGACCGGGTCGGACGCCTTGTGGATGAACATGGTTGTCTTCTCTATCGCTCCGGTCTTTGAAAAGTACCGGTAGAAGAATTCATAATCGTCGTACTTGAGTCCCATTCCGCCGAGGATGATGATATCGGCGTCTGTCTGGCTTGCGATACGCGCCAGAAGTTCGTTATACGGCTCTCCAGCAATGGAGAAGATGGGGATCTTCTGCGATACCACGAGGGTATTGAACATGTCGATCATTGGTATGTTCGTCTTGACCATCCGCCGCGGAATGATCCTCCGCGCAGGATTGAAGGACGGGCCACCGATATCGACCTGGCCCTCCATTACCTCGGGACCGTTGTCAATAGGGTCTCCGGAACCGTTAAAGACGCGCCCCAGCAGCGAATCACCAAAGGCAACCTGCATCGGGCGCCCCAGAAAACGTGTATGGTCGCCGGTGGAAACGCCGTTTGTGCCCTGATATACCTGCAGGTTGACGTTGTCGCCGTCAAACGAAATGACCTCAGCGAGGGTGGACCCCCCGGCCCGCATTTTTACCTGGGCAAGCTCTCCGAGAGTGACACCCTCGGCGCGGACCTGGGCGATGGACCCCTTAATCCGTTCAATCTTGTTATATGCCTTAACCATCAATTATACCTCATTTTCAGTTTGTTATTCGGCGTTATTGATCTTGTCGATGATCGCATCCTTCTGTTTCTTATACCCATCATCACCCTTGGGTGTATAGTTCCACTGAATCATGTCGTCTGAGAGTCCCACAAAGAAGCGCCTCGCCTCGTCTCTGGAGTCGAAGTTGAACTCCTTTGAGAGGACCAGGTCCACGAGCTCGGCGATTTCATACTGCCGGTTCGCGTCCGTTGTTGTATCCACAACGTCAAACGCGTTCTGCTGAAGCAGCACCGAATCATAAAACTCACCTTTCAGGTAGACCACGTAGTCGTCGATGGAGATTCCCTCCTCTCCGACAACCGACATCTTTTTGCCTATTTCATCTCCCTGCTGAAGGATGTTCTGCGCCTTGATAACGATCTCAACCTTTTTCCGTGTCATCTCATCGCCGGACTCCCTGAAACGGTCCAGATACTTGGACCATGAGATCAGCGGATCGATAGACGGATAGCGCCGTGCGTTGGAACGCTCCCGCGACAGGCCGAGGAAGCAGCCGACAACCGCCAGCGTAGACTGGGTGACAGGCTCCTCAAAGTTACCGCCGGCAGGCGAAACTGCGCCGCCCATCGTCAGTGAACCGACATCACCCGCACTGTTTTTTAACAGACCGGCACGCTCGTAAAATTCCG
>CAZAHA010000250.1:0-4064 GCA_964484915.1 uncultured Leptospirales bacterium | reverse complement strand
TCTATCTCCCACTGCTTTCAAGTTACGCACTGCAGGTGACATTTTCTGCTGCATGTTGGGACCTAGAACGGCAGCGGCGGAAAATGGGAGCCCTTTACAATGGTATGATGACTGCAGGATGATACTACGGCCGTAAAAAAATGGAGCGGGTATACTCTTCTGTGCTATACATGTAGATATCAAAACTGTTGTACGCAAACACACACGGGGTATCCATGGAAAACAGTAAAAAGCGTCTTTGCCTCAAGGAGAACGGTCCCATGAGCGACGCGACGACGCGAATATTTGAGCTGACGCGGGAAACGTGTGACCGTTTTAACAGCTACTATCTGGACTTTTTCGAGTCCGTCGCCATCCTTGGTGAAGAACGCAATAAGGCGCTGGCTGCAGACGACAAAGAGAAGGTTGCCGATGTAGAGAGCCGTATCGATTATATGCATGGCAAAATTGAGGAGCTTTCTGACTTTATGCGCGAGATAACCGAGAAGATGCCGGGCTTTGTGGAGATAATCGACGCAAAACAGTGACAACGACGAAGACGAAGTGTCAGGTTCGTGCCGGACCTTCTTCACCCGGCGTGTTCACCCCAAAGAATGTCTCAGCCTCCTGCGGGTTTCTGTAGAAGCGTGTGGTCGGGTATGCAAACTGTATATCCGTGTGTCTTGAAAATTCCGTCAGTATCTCCTCCCACAACAGCGCCTCGCTTCCGCGCCGCTGATGCGGCTCGCATAGATACCGTATTGCTAATCTCACACCGTATTCCTTGATACTGACATACACGATTGGCGTCAGGTTTGAATAGTAGATCATGTATCTGCGTGAAGCTTCGCGTATCTGTTCTTCCGCTTCTTTGGTCAGATGTATGTTGCGGCGGTTGGCAATCTGTTGCAGCAGTTCCTTCGCCTTTCTCCAGTTTGATTCAAATGAAAGATGAAGATGAAGCTCGTTCCAGATGTGTGCAAAGTTGGAGTTGTAGTTTGCCAGCGGTATAAAGAATATCTTGCCGTTGGGTATGTGTATGATCCTGCCGGTACTCTGGTCGCCGTCCACCCAGTTGCCTATCTCAAGAATGGAGAACTCGAAGACACTTATATCGATCACATCTCCCATATGTTCAGCAATTTGTATCCTGTCGCCGACGGTGAAAGTCTTTCTCCAGGCAATATAGAACCATCCCGCGATGTTCATGATGGGGTCCTTGAGAGAGATCGCGATACCGGCAGAGAAAAAACCAAGCAGCGTCATGACGGACTCAAACCCGGCGAACCAGACGCGGCCGAGGAGAAGCAGTGCGATAAACGCCGCCGAATATGACGTGATCTTCCGTGTACGGTAGCGCAGATGCATGTCCTTGATGTAGCGGAATCCGAGGCGCGTGACGACGGTGGTCGCAATGTAAAGTACCGTGATGATTAAAATACTGGTGATGATATTGGATTCGATACGGGGGGTGATGCCGAGTCCTTCCGAGGCTATGGTTATTATAGTCTCAATCTGTTTCAGTACCGGTTCCATCTGGCTCCTTTGCAGTCCGTGGGTTTGTCAATCAGTCGTGTGTATACCGTCACTCTGTCTCTTCTGTATCGGAATCAGAATTTTGTGATGACGGCTTTCTGCTGAAGCTGTGGCGTTTTTTTTCCCGCAAAAAACGCATGTTCTCTATGTCACGGTCTGATAGCTTGAGTTTGTCCTTAATCATCACAAGCGACGGAATGGATGAGAGTAGAAGCGGAATAAAGGCAAACGAGATGACGAATATGGTAATGTTCCCCGTCAAGGCGTAGAGAAGGGCGACCCAGATGGCGGCGATGTCCCAGAAGATGAGGCGGTAGAAGAGCGCCTTTCGGAATATGATGACCTTCTGCTCTGGAGATTCCAGCGCGCCCACTACATCGATCTTCTGGTTATGGATATACTGCCCGAGGATGAGTCCAACGGCAGCTATCGCGAATGCGAGATAGAAAAGTGCCGGGGAAATCTCAGCCAGAAGAGGAGGAAGCTGCCGTACGTTGACGATATAGAACATGAAGATCAGTGCCGTTAGGTGACTGGTGATGAATGCCCCGAAGAGCAGGTATGTTTCTTTGAGTAAATCCGAGTATTTCATGGTTCCTCCATTTTTTTTTGTCTGCCGTATAAACATCTGTGCAGTATCTTCTGCCGATTCGCCGGACTGTGCAAGTTTTTTATTGCTTCCGGAGTATGTCCCGCAGATAAAGCTCTGACACCGGACGGGCCCGGTAGTTTTTTCCAAGAAGGCTTCTCAGGTGTCTGACCGCTTCATCTCGTGTGATTCCGGTATTTTTCTCATACCGTGCCCAGAAATCTTCCCACCAGAACGCCGGCTGCTGTTTAATACCATCGTATTCGGTTATCCGGCCCGTTTCTCCCCCCGTAACCAGTGAACCGACATCGCTTCCCTTGTCATAGACAAATGAGATGTCCCGGGATATCGCCTCGACGTCTTCTTTGGTGATAATCCCGTTTGACGTTGCCTTGTAGAACTGTACGGTGACCCGTACCGGATACCGGCGGTCGCGCTCAATATCAATACCGTCAATTTCCGTATAGGGACCTTCAACAGGGCCGCTGCCAATTACTGCGTTTTCCACATCGCTCCGTCTTTCGGAGGTGCTCGGCATTTCTGCGGCCTCCTCAATGGCATCGTTTGCGTAGAGGACAGGCTGTCTCGGCGGCGTCTTTTGTTTCAGGGGTACCTGGATGAGCAGCACCATGTTGAGGCCGGCTGTATCCTTCTTTCTGCTTACCGGTGATGTATCATCGCCGCCGCGTGCCGCGAAGTCGCTTTCACGTTCGCCGGTTAGGCTTGCACGCTCGCCGCTTCGGTTGAAGAAGAGTCGCTGCCCCCAGACCGGGCCGCTTGAGAAGGCGTCACGCGTGTTGTCGATTATGGTGACAGAGGTCCCCTCGCGTGTGGCAAGGATGGTGAGGACCGCAGGGTCGTCCTTGACCGACTGGTAATTGAAAAGCACGGGATTGAAAACGGCCTTCCCCTTTTTTGGTACCGGCAAAAAGCATGCCTGCGCGCTGACCAGAACCCTGGCATCGCGCTCCGGAGCGAAGAGGCTCTTTTTTTTCCTTCCCGGCCAGGACGACGGGTCCGAAAGGTACCGTGCGGGTTCCTTCAGAAAATCGTACAGTGAGATACGCTTCAGCGAGTGCCCGTGCTCGTTGCCGACAAGAAGCGTAAACCCGGACGGGTCTACGTCTGCGGTGATATCCGAAAAGTTTGGGTAACGTATGACCGGCATGAGTGAGACTTCGAAACTCTCGCGGCTTGTGTCCTGAAAGCCGACCTGTATGGTCATGTCGCTGATGTTGGGGCCCACGCTTGAGTTTTTGTACCGGCCGGTGTCTTCCCATGTTATGTTTATCAGCGACAGGCCCTTTTCCCGTACGAGGTTTTGGGCCGTACTGTCCGCGACCATTTCGCGTGTCCGGATGATGGATTCGTAATACTGCCTTGTATGGTGATAGTCCGGCACTTTTCTGCTGTCGGAAAAGAGTGCCGTTGTGATGATGAGCGCGGAAAGAAACGGTATGAGCGTCTGCAATACGTATCTTTTCATGAAGATGCCTCCGCATGCGTGCGATACGGTTAATATACGGTATCGGTACTTTTTTGCAAGCAGGGTTTTGTTTCCGTGTACTTTGAATAGCCGTTTTTTGGCATTATAGCCGCAGTTTAGGTTTACAGTGAAGTTGGATTATTATGTATACGATGTCTCATCTTGCAGCATCAGGGGACTTATAGTGCAACTGTATGATACGATACGGGCGGTTTATTCTTGATACTATGCATGCGTATGTTGTTGCTCCTCGTTGGGGAAAAGAACATATGACACAAACGCAGAATAGTATTATTTTCATGATTCGCAGAATCACAATCAGTGTGCATAAAGGTATCTATACATTGCGCATCATATCAGGGGTAATGCTCAAATCCGGATGCAGACTCAGACACGGTAACCGGTATAGGCTGCGACATATACGGAAGGAAATGGCGATGTGCCACGAATGGCGTTATCTCTTTAGCAGCTTCA
>CAZAHA010000249.1:0-4065 GCA_964484915.1 uncultured Leptospirales bacterium | reverse complement strand
TCACCAAGGAAAGCGGCGTCTCTTCTCGTTATTCTCGCTTCCACTTTGCTGATTTCAGGCTGCCATCTTATTGACCTTTTCCTTCCCCAAGATGAGCCTGTGAACACCGCACCAACTGCGGCACTTGACCACACCACTGCCACAGTGGCCAACGGTGAGGTGATAACCCTGGAGGCGACCGGCGCAGACAGCGATGGCGACACGCTGAGCTACAGCTGGTACGTGGATGACGTGCTGCAGGAGGGCGAGACCGGCACCACCTATGAGTTCAGCGCGACACCTGATGCCGAGACTGACTACGTAGTGCGTGTTGAGGTGAGTGACGGCACGGATACCGCGCGGGCGATACTCGCCAACATGGACATCCCGCTTGTCTTTCTCTCAAGCCACACGGAACCTGCCATCGTTCATAAAACCGAAAGCATCACTTCATATGGTTATGTCGTGAAAAATAGCGGCGAAACCGTTCTCATCACCTCTATCAAGATGGCCTTCAGGCTCCATCATGCCCAGACGGAGCTGTTGCAAAGCAGAGCGGCGCTCTCGGAAAGTGAAGAAAAATACCGTGCAGCATTTGTTACAAGTCCGGACTCAATCACAATAAACAGTTCTCAGGGCATTTACGTGGATGTAAATGACGGTTTTACCGTACTCACAGGATATGAACGCGATGAGGTTATCGGGAAGCTGCCGAAAGAGCTCAACATATGGGTATCAACAGAGGAACAGGAATCATTTGAGACACAGCTGAAGCTCCGCGGACTTGTCCAAAACCTTGAGGCACGGCTCCGCTGCCGTGACGGATCGATCGTTACCACTCTCATATCCGCCCGTCCCATCGCGATACACGACCGTATACATATTCTTTCAATCACCAGAGACATCACGCAGAAAAAATTGATCGAAGACAAGCTCATCATGAGTGAAAAGCGGTTTAAATCGATGTTTAATCTTTCAACTGAGGGCATCCTGATAGGAAACAACGACGGCATTATAACCGACGCGAACGAATCATTGGTCCGGTTATGCGGATATTCGAGGAATGAACTCATCGGCCGGAAGATAGACATTTTGTTCTCAGCAGCAGTCCTGGAGGAAGATCCGCTCCGCTATGACCTTGTCCGGCAGGGATCTGTCGTACGAAAAAAACGCCCCATTATTACCAGGGACGGAACAGAGTTAATGATAGTGATGAGTGCTGCCAAGGTAGCGGACGACTGCCTTCAGATGGTATTCTTTCAGCTGGCTGCAGATCAGACAGCAGTATAGTACTGTGCCCGACAGTCATTCATGCTATTGTTGTTCAAACGTAATCGTGAACATGATCGTCTGATCAACGTAGTCAGAGGAGTAGACATTGGAATTTGAGCCTGCCATCATCAGGTTTCGGTTTCTGTTGAAGAATTGCCGGTCTTCCTCTGAAAGGGTAAGATCCTTCTTGATTACAATGTAGTTTGCGATACTCGCCTTTGCTTTTATCGACGTCGGAGTCTCATCCAGGATAACTCCTCCCTGGTTTATGACCGCGCTCTTTATTCTTCCGGCATCCTTCTTGTCCTGAAGCGTGATAACAAACTCGTCTTCGGATTCGACCGCACTTGCGATACTGATATCGCTGTTGCCGGTTTTTGGAGCATCATTATACGCGTTAAACGAAAGTGCTCCGGCTGCAACAATGACTGCAGCGGCCGCGGGAAGCGCGATCCGGTTAAAAGCCGAATGTCTGAAATGCTTTTTTGCAGTACAGCTTTGCAGCGTCTCGTAACAGAACGTTCTCGGGTCGCGTATACGGATGGAAGACATGGAACGGAGAATCCTGACCGTTTCCTGTAACTGATAATATTCCTGAAGAGATTCATTGCAGATATCCGGGTACAGTTCCGTTACCTCCGCCGCGCTGGCAGTTGCCCTGTCAAAGATTTCGGAAAGTTGTTCACATGAATACTTTCTCTTTTTCATAATAAACCCCGTTTGTGTAGCCGTTGTTTCAGCATGGCCCGCCCCCTGTGAATACGAACCTTAACATTGGACAATGATATATTCAGTATATCTGCGATTTCATCGTATGAATATTCCTCTATGTCCCGAAGAACCAGTATTTCACGATAATCGTCCGGAAGTTTCTGAAGTTCCTCGGTGGCAATCTCATACGTATTGGACAGCTCAACCTTCTCCTCTATTCCTTCACGTTCATCAACTATCTGCAGCTCTGTTTCATCCTCGTTGTCCTTACGGAAGATGGAAACAACATTCATTCGTCTGCTTTTCCGCTTAGCGTTCTTGCAGTAGTTTGACGTTATACTGTAAAGCCACGTGGAGAACTTGGAGTCGCCCCTGAAATTTTTCAAAGACCGGAACACGCTTACGAATATGTCCTGCGTTGCTTCAAGCGCGTCATCATAGTTTCCCAGTTTTGAATACGCGTAGCGAAATACACGATCCTGGTACTTCTTTATGATGCCTTCGTAATGACGTGTGTCTCCGTTTTGAATCTGTTTTATTATCTCTTCTTCGTTAGAATCAGACATGCATTATTCCAGACAGTTACATTTTTTAATTTGTGATCCGCATAAATCTCCGCTTCCCAACCTTCAATACGGCATTAAGCTTCCCGTCAAGTTCCAAATCAGGATCAATGATTTTTTCCCCGTCGAGCGAGACACCGCCGCCGCTGATCAGCCGGCGTGCTTCTCCGTTGGATTTTGCCATACCGCTTGCGACAAGAAGCGAAACGATCCATACTCGGCCGTCTTTTCTTGACTCCTCCGGTATTGTGAATTCGGGAATCTCGTCCGGTACATCCTTCTTTACAAAAACGGTATTAAATTCCTGTTCTGCCCTGTCTGCCGTGGAAGCGTCGTAAAACTGTGCACAGATTTCCTTGGCAAGACGGACCTTGATATCGCGCGGATGGCGGGTGCCGTCCTTCATCTCAACCTTCAAACTTTTCACCTCTTCGTACGGCACATCGGTGACCAATTCATAATAGAGAAACATCAGTTCATCTGATATAGACATAACCTTGCCGAATATCTCTTTCGGCTCTTCATCGATTCCGATATAGTTGCCCAGTGATTTGCTCATCTTCTGTTCACCGTCAAGACCAACCAGCAGCGGCACCGTCATGATGCACTGCTGTCTCAAACCGTACTCACGCTGCAGGTCACGGCCCACAAGAAGGTTAAATTTCTGGTCGGTTCCACCGAGTTCTATGTCTGCCTTCAGCGCAACCGAATCATATCCCTGCACCAGTGGATACATAAATTCAATAATGGATATGGATTTTCCGCTCTTGTACCGTTTGTCAAAATCATCCCGCTCAAGCATCCGGGCAACGTTGTAATGAGAGGTCAGCTCAAGTACATCTGCGAAGTTCATGCCGGAACACCATTTCGAGTTAAATTCGACAACCGTTTTCTCCGGATCGAGTATCTTGAAAACCTGTTTCTTGTAAGTTTCAGCGTTTACAAGAACATCCTCCCGTGTCATCTTCTTTCTCGTTTCCGATTTACCGGTTGGATCGCCGATCATCCCGGTAAAGTCGCCGATAAGAAAAACCACCGTATGCCCCATCTGCTGGAAATGCTTCATCTTGCGCAGAAGCACGGTATGACCGAGATGTATATCGGGAGCAGTCGGATCAAAGCCAGCCTTGACTATCAGCGGTTTCTGCTCCTTTTCGGATTCACTGAGGCGCTCGTCAAAGTCTTTCTCGGGAAGGATCTCCTGTATCCCCCGTTTCAGCAACGTCAGATCGTTTCGTATCATTATTCAGTCCTGTTCGCATGGAGTGCGTTAGATTTTTCTATATTCGGTCAAAGATGCGTCAAATATTTTTTTGAAGGGCCTTCGGGAGGACAAGAAGCGATACGGCATGTGCTGCGATGGCTTCTTCTCTTCCGACAAAGCCGCACCCCTCAGTTGTCGTCGCCTTGATGCCTATCCGTTCCGTATCACTCCAATCGAGAACAGATGAAATATTACGCTTCATCTCATCCGCATAGGGCATAAGCTTGGGACGCTGGCAGATTATAACCGAGTCTATGTTTGCTATCTGGAATCCGC
>CAZAHA010000248.1:0-4085 GCA_964484915.1 uncultured Leptospirales bacterium | reverse complement strand
CTCCTTTGTTTAATAATAAAGCCGTGTTACGGGATTAATCCAAATATTAGCAATATGATAATATTTGGAAAAGTGTAGATTGGGTATTTTCGGAGAGTCAATAAAAAAAAAGGTTTGAAAGATCAATTTATTGTTTGTTACCAAGGAAAAACAGTATGTACAAATGTTATGTGATAAATGTCACAACAGATATTCAAAAAAGTCCGCTTCATACGAAGCGGACCATATGCATCCCCGAGGGGGTTCGAACCCCTGTTGCCTGGATGAAAACCAGGTGTCCTGGACCACTGAACGACGGGGACATTGTATCCTTAACGGATATGAGGCGCCGGGGGATCGAACCCCGGACCCACGGCTTAAAAGGCCGTTGCTCTACCGACTGAGCTAGCGCCTCAGCGCTAATACCACATACTAAGACGACCATTACGTGTCAAACTAATTCCATCCCTTTTTTGATTTTTTTAAATCAAATAGAGTTCCGTCTCAGTCAGTAATATCAGACCATGATCGCGGAGTATCCGTTCGGCCCGTTTGATATCCGCACATTGAAAAACGAACACAGCCTCTTTTTTAGCCTGTGTTATAAACGCATACGCATCATCAACATTGATGTCATTTTTCCGAAGGACCTGGGCGATGTCATGAAGTCCGCCAACCCTGTCCTCAACCCTTACGGCAACCACTTCCTTTAACGCTGCCGCTACTCCGTTCTCCTGCAACAGATCACACGCCGTGTCCGGTTTGTCAAGCAGCAATTTTACTATTCCATAGTCTCCTGCGTCCGAAATTGTGATCGCGCGAATGTTAATATTCTCCCTGGCCAAAATACCGGTTATGCGTTCTATCTTGCCGGGTTTGTTTTCAGAAAAAACCGAAATCTGATACGGCATCACATCCTCCTTACAGCGTTCTGTTGTCCAACACCCGCTTTGCCTTTCCGGTTGACTGGGGCAATGAGCCCGGCTCAAGAAGTTCCACCCGCGGGGTAACCACGATGACCGATTTTATCCGTTCGGCAATGTCGGTCTTGAGGCGTTCCAGTTCATTCAAATTACCATGAAACATTTTTGAATAAAGTTCAACACGCACATGCAGCCTGTCGAGGTTGCTCTCACGGTTGATGACGATCTGGTAGTTGTTTCCCACTTCCGGAATACCCATCAGTACACCTTCTATCTGTGACGGAAAGACATTTACGCCGCTAATGATCATCATGTCATCGGTGCGCCCGCGGATCCGCTCGATCTTGCGGTGGGTTCTGCCGCACGCGCACGGTTCGCTGATGATCCTGGTTAAGTCCCGCGTCCTGTATCGCAGCATCGGCATGGCCTTCCGCATGAGATGAGTCAAGACAAGCTCTCCATACTCGCCTTCCGGCAGCAGTGTACCGCTTTCCGGGTCGATGATCTCAGCGAGATAAAAATCTTCCCACAGGTGCATTCCCTGTTTCTCGCTGCACTCAAACGCTACCCCCGGACCGTTCATCTCCGAGAGACCGTATCCGTTATAGACGTCGATCCCGTACTGCGACTCGATCTTGTCACGCGTTCCCTCTGTGTACGGCTCTGCGCCAAGCACCGCCTTTTTTACCGGAAGCTCCTTGGGGTCAAGCCCCTCCGCCTCGACCGCCTCCTTGAGATGGAGGGCATAGCTTGGCGTTATGTGGATTACCGTGGAGCCGAAGTCTTCCATCAGTTCAATCTGCTTCCGAGTGTTCCCTGTTGCCGACGGTATCACGAGGCATCCGATCTTCTCGGCACCGTAATGCAGCCCCAATCCGCCGGTAAAGAGTCCGTACCCCATCATGTTCTGAAAGACATCGCAGCACCGCACACCCGCGGAGAAGAGTCCTCTGGCAACAAGATCCGTCCACGAGTCGATATCATCCTGAGTGTAGAAGATGACCGTTGATTTTCCCGTTGTTCCAGACGACGCGTGAAGCCGGACGATGCTGTCCCGGTTTACCGCAACCATTCCATCGGGATAGCTCCGCCGCAAATCATCCTTGGTGGTAAAGGGGATGTCCTTCAGCGCATCAAGCGTGTCCACATTTGTACGGGTAAATCCTGACTCCTTGAGAACCGTTCGGTAGAATACCGTGTTGGTCGCAGCGGCGAGCATTTCGTTGAGACGGTGCAACTGCAGCCTCTTGAGTTCGCCTGTTTCAATGCATTCAATATCCTTGTTCCAGTACATGGCACCTCACGTATGGATAAAGCACGTAAGCAGTTTTAGTGCAGTGTATCGTCACTGTCGGGATAGTAGTGACGCCGGGCCCATTCCAGGTCCTTCTTTTCATCCGGAGTCAGCGACTCAACGCTGCTGCGGGCTATCTTGTCCAGCATCCGGTCAATGATCTTCTTTGCCCTGATCCGCTGTTCAACCGCTTCCTTCTTCTTTTTTATTCTCTGCTTCTTCAGATATCCAGAAACGATATCACCGATTCCCCGGGCCTTAGCGCCGCTCCTGTAGCGGCGCAGCAGTATAAATCCGACAACGAGACCGCCGAAGTGCCCGATATGGCTGATGTTACCCGCTACTCCCGACATCATGTTCAGCGTACCGAAAAATTCGATCGCTCCAAAGATCAATACAAGATATTTCATCTTGATAGGAAAGAGAAAGTAGAGCAACACCTCCCTGTCCGGCCAGGTCATGCCGTACGCAAGCAGCAGCGCGTATATGGCGCCTGACGCCCCAATAGTGGAATCCTGCTCCACACCGTACGTTCGGAAAATAAAAAGATTCATCAGCGCAATAAAAAGGCCCGCGCCGATACCAGATAGAAGAAAGTAGCTTGTAAACCGCCGACTGCCCCAGTACCGCTCAAGCTCGCTTCCAAACATCCACAACGCAAAACAGTTAAAGAAGATATGCAAAAATCCGCCGTGCAGAAACATGTATGTAAAAATCTGCCACAGCCACAGGTTTCTCACGAGTCCCTGATAGTTGAGACCAAAAACATAGGTAAACAAATGGTTTAGCCGGAAGAGCCCAATCGTCATCTGAAACAGAAAGACTGCGATCAGTATGAAAATCAGAATCTTTACGCGGTCGCTCATGGGTCCGCCGAAACGGAATCTCGTTTGCCGTTGGTACATACATTTCACCGTCGATTAGGTTAGTTGACGTCTTATTGTATCAAAGTCCTGATGGTTTTCAAGAAAAACTTTAAAAATACGGGGGTCAAAGCGGTAATGCTCTTCCTTCATTATCGAGACAGCCTTCTCATGAGAAAAGGCCTTCTTGTACGGACGGTCCGTCGTCAGCGCGTCATAGATGTCGCCTATCGTTACAATCCGCGCGGAAAGGGGTATGTCTTCGCCGGACCTGCCTTCCGGATATCCATCTCCGTCCCACTGCTCATGGTGATACAGGGCAATATTCTTGGACATTGTCAAAAAGGAATCATGCCCGAGTCCGTGTGACGCTTCATCAAGCGCGCGGTAGCCTATCAACGTATGGTTCATCATGATGTTAAACTCTTCAGGAGTCAGCGGCGCAGCCTTTAACAGTATCGAGTCCGGAATACCGACCTTGCCGATATCGTGAAGAATTGACGAATCGTATATTGTCTTCAAGAAGTCGTTGTTTATTTCGGCAAAATAACCCGTGTATTTGAGAAGCTGCGCCAGCATGACAGAGTAGTTCCTCATACGGTCAAGGTGCGCGCCGGTATCGTTGTCCCGTGTCTCGGCAAGTTTTGACAGGGCGAAGATGGTAGTTTTTTGAATTTTCAGGATCTCGTGTGTCCGTATCTTTACCATTTTTTCAAGCTGTTTTGAATGCATGGAGAGATCGGTCAGCAGGTCTCCGCGCTGAAGGCTGAACGCGATCTGTCCTGCGATAAGGGAGAGAAACCTGGTATGTTCCCGCGTATAGGCCCTGTGCGTGCAGGAACCCAATACAAGAAACCCCCGTACCATGTTGTCCATTACAAGCGGGACGGAGACAAACGCCGAGCAATCTTCACCGAGACTGTTTCTGAGTGACTGCGGCACATCCATCTCGTCCATATACCGATCCGGATCTTCAACATTAAGAACATCCTTCCTCTGCGACAGCTTACGGGAAAGCGCATCCGG
>CAZAHA010000247.1:0-4089 GCA_964484915.1 uncultured Leptospirales bacterium | reverse complement strand
GCGATGAAAAGACAAACAGCGGCGCCTCCCCAGGTGACCAGAAGACCGAAAACCATCATGATAATTGCTGAGTCATTCATACTATTCTCCTGACTAAGTATTACCGGGCTATCTGTACCGGTTTATCAATACAACCGGGATGTGCTTCCCGGCCATGATTCTGCGAAGGTCAGTGGTGCAATATCGTTCATCATACGGTGACCGGCCTTTGCATCAGTGGTCATGGCCCTTGAGATGAAGCTCGTGGCCCTCATGCCGCGACATGACAACGGCTACGACAAGTATACCGCTAACAAGCATCCAGCCGAGGAGCACAAGCGCATTTACGGGATATCCCTCATACGGAACCATGATCTCGTTGATGAAATTTCGGATAGCCATATAGCCGAGTACAACCGGCGTGATGACCTTGACGCATACGATCCACCAGATACCGGCGTTGAAGTCCGATATCTTGTTTATATGCTCCTGAATCTTCGACAGCTTGATGAGATATCCGACGATAATGATCTCGATCAGACCGGAGATGACGATGCCTATGGCGTTGATGAAATGGTCCACGATATCGAGCATGTACAGTCCGGCATTTGTGCAGAAGAGTAGACTGATGACCACGCCGATCAGTGTAAAAACCGTGACTGCAGTAGACCTTTTAACGTTGTATTTGTCCATCGCGGCCGCGATGATGGTCTCGTTTATGGAAATGAAAGACGACAGTCCTGCGACAGTCAGCGTCAGGAAGAAGAGTGCGCCGAGAAACTGCGGTGCCGGAAGATAGTTGATCGCCTTCGGGATGGTGATGAACGCGAGGCCGATTCCCTGTCCGGCAACATCAGCCACACCGATACCCTCTGCATACGCCATATGACCAAGTATAGAGAAGATCATGATACCCGCAAGGAGAGAAAAGCCGCAGTTTAAAAACCCTGTCATGAACGCGTTGTTTACGATATCAGATTTCTTTGGAAGATAGCTGGAATAGGTAATCATGATCGCGAAGCATATGGAGAGCGAGAAGAATATCTGGCCGTATGCCGCGGTCCATACCCTGAAATCGAGTATCTTGGAAAAATCGGGCGTAAACAGATAGTTAAGCCCCTGCACGGCGCCCTCAAGGGTGAGTGTCCGGAACATGAGTACGAACACCATGACAATCAAAAGAGGCATGAAAATCTTGTTGGCAAGTTCTATACCCTTCTTTACGCCTGAAAAGAGGATAAGCCAGTTGATAAACCATGCCAGAAGAAAGGTAATCAGGACCGTCGTATTGAGCCCCTGCAGTTCGAACGGACCGCCTGACAGTTTTAAATACTCTTCGAAGAAGAAGGACTGAGTATCTGTTCCCCATGCCTGCGACAGTGAGAAAATCACGAAAGAGATGGTCCATGCAACAATGACGACATAATACATGGAAATCACGAATGATATGAGCACCTGCCACCAGCCGAGCCACTCGAGTTTGCCGCCAAGTTTGAACTTCTTTCCAAGACGGTAAAACATTGACGGCGCCGCGCCGCGAATGCTGTGACCGAGCCCGAACTCCATGATCAGTATCGGTATGCCGGCCGTCAGAAGCGCAAAGAAGTACGGTACAAGAAACGCACCGCCGCCGTTTTCGTAGGCCTGGTACGGAAAGCGCCAGATATTACCAAGACCGATCGCGGAGCCGACAGCGGCCATGATAAAGCCGAACCTCGTCCCCCACTGCTCCCGTTTTTTCATATGTGTACCCCTAACCTGTTATATACTGACGTTCCCTGGCTCAATGCACCCGGAAAAACGCATGTACGGTTCAGGTATCAGACGGTATTGCTGCGGTAGTTCTTCTCCCATCTCCAGGCGCTGTCCATCATCTCATCGAGTGTGCGAACAGCCTTCCAGCCAAGCTCCCGTTCAGAGAGTGAAACATCGGCCCAGATCTTTTCGATATCGCCGGGACGTCTGCCGACTATCTCGTAATCCAGCTTGACGCCGCTCACACGTTCGAATGAGTCGATAGCCTCGAGCACGGTATACCCGGTACCGGTACCGATATTAAAGACCTCACACGGTTGCTTGTTCCTGCCCTGTATCATCCGCTCAAGCGCGACGATGTGCGCCTGGGCGAGGTCGACGACATGTATATAATCACGGATGCAGGAACCGTCACGTGTATCATAATCGTTGCCAAACACCTTCAGCTTATCGCGGATACCGTACGCAGTTTGTGTGATGTACGGAACGAGGTTGTCCGGCACGCCTGTCGGCAGTTCCCCCAGCCGGGCAGAGCCGTGGGCACCGATCGGATTGAAGTAGCGCAGGAGCACGGCCTTCATTATCAGGCCTGCGTGAACCGTGTCTGCGATGATCTCTTCGGCGATTTTCTTGGTATTCCCATAGGGTGATTCTGGTTTCACGACCGGCGTCTCTTCAGTAACAGGGAGCGTATCGGGCTGGCCGTATACGGTACACGACGAGGAAAAGACAAAATTGTCCATACCGTACTCATGCATGCAGTCGAGTATGTTTATCAGCGTGTTCAGGTTGTTTCTGTAGTACTGCAGCGGCCTGTCGACCGACTCCCCGACGGCTTTCGACGCCGCGAAGTGGATAACACCCGAACAGTCATTCTGCTGGCTGAAAAGCTTGTGGACACCGCCGGAATCGGTCAGGTCCAGTTCGTAGAACTGAGGCCGGACACCGGTGATCTTCTCGATACGGTCCAGAGTCTTCTCGTCAGAATTGGAAAGATTGTCGCATATCACGACGGTATGGCCCGCCTCTATCAGTTCGACGGCCGTATGCGATCCGATATATCCCGTCCCGCCAGTTACCAGTACCTTCATAGACCCACCCGGTAAAGCACACATTTTCGGCACACGTATGATGCATGCCTGAATCATAATTATACATTCTTTCAATAATTGTCAAGTAATGCCGTCAGCAAAGGGAATTTTATTTACAATATGGTGACATCCTGTTTCGATGAACGAAAGAACTGATCTCGACACTATCATTACCGGGAGAGTACCATGAAACGGCCCTTAAAGCTGCACTCGGACGAAACGGAAGAGCATGTCCGCACGATTACATACCTGTCGTATCTGCGGGAGGATTTTATCGACAGGGTCATCAGGATAACGATCGACCATGCAGGCAGACCGCTCAGCATCTATTTCTCGTCAAACACATACGGCACCTGCATCTGGAACAACGGCATGGGTATTACGGAAGTGAACCGGTGGGAGGACGAGGATTCCGTACAGAATATTTCCGGACTGACGCGCCACTATACGGCCCTCCTGCTGAACGGACAGATGCCGACAGAATACGGCAGAACGATCGCGGCGGACGTGCTTGGCGCGTTGCCGGACACAAAGGTACGTGATGAAATAGAGCGGATCATCTCAGTAGATAAGTTCGATGAAACCGTATCGGCCGAACGGTTTCTTTCTTCCGGCTGAGTGCAGGATACTATCGTTGCAACACTACGCTCACCCCGCCAGGAGTTTGTACTCGATCGAGTCTACCAGCGCACGCCAGCTCGCCTCGATGATGTCGGTCGAAACGCCGACCGTGGTCCAGATATCCTTCCCGTCGGTCGACTCGATGATGACCCGTACCTTGGCCGCCGATGCTTCCTTGCCGTCGAGAACACGGACCTTGAAGTCCGTCAGCCGAACATCAACAAGCTGAGGATAGAAGACCTCCAGCGCCTTCCGCAGTGCCCTGTCCAGCGCGTTTACCGGACCGTCACCCTCTGCGGCGGTGATCTCTGTCTTGTCCCCGACGGAGACCTTTATGATTGCGCTTGAGCATGTATTTCTCTCCACTGACGGTTCTTCTGCGATTGTCTTGAAGTGTTCCAGCTTGAAAAACGGCGTATACCGCTTGAGATGCCGGCGGATGACCAACTCAAACGACGCGTCCGCACCTTCAAACTGATATCCCTCGTGCTCAAGCTGCTTCAGCTTGTCGATGATCTCGCGTGTTACCGGCGAGTTCTTATCCACGTCGGGATCGATCTTCTGGATCCTTTTCAGAACCATGCTCCGTCCGGCGACCTCCGACATGAGGAAGCGCCGCTCATTGCCGACAAGCAACGGATCG
>CAZAHA010000246.1:0-4099 GCA_964484915.1 uncultured Leptospirales bacterium | reverse complement strand
CGGCCCTGGGACCCCACGATCGTTCCCATCAACGACGTGGACCGTCCAAGCGGATACAGCGCCTACGAGTCGCACAACATGTTTGGTCTTATCTACGAGGCCTTTTCGTCAGAGATCGCAAGCGCGCTGAGATCAATACGGATCTATAGGAAATCAGAAGAGGTCGCGACGGAGATAAAAGAGCGGAGCGAAAAAATCAACAGTCTCGTCGAGCCGATGCTGGAATCCATTATCGAGGTTACCAGTCTTTCCCGGAACGAGATCAAAACAATCGAGACGCTCTCGAAAACGACCGAAACCGGCATACAGAAACTCGAGCATTCAAACAGCCTCATCGAAAACACGCTTGCAAGCATCAACCAGATGCTCAGGATGATAGAGGTAATCGAAGACATATCGTCCAACATCAATATCCTCGCGCTCAACGCGTCGATTGAATCTGCACGGGCGGGGACCTATGGACTGGGGTTTCAGGTGATCGCCGAGGAGATCAAGGGGCTTTCTGACTCAACCGCAACGAACACCAAGAACATCACGGAAGCGCTCAAGGAAACGATCGCCAATATCGAACAGTCCAGCGATGCCAGCCGAGAAAACGTTACCGTTTTTGTTCAGGTAAAGGAACACGTGGACCAGGTAACACAACTGCTCCAAAACGTAACCGTAAAAATGAACGAGCTGTCGGAGGCAAGCACCAAGATACTGGAGGAATACAAACAGACCGTATAGAAACGCAGCTGTCGGCACCATACGGCAGCTGCATTCCCTTCTTATTCTTGCCCTATCACCTTGATGATGGCATCACGCGTCATCGTTGTTATCTTTTCCTCTGACAGTCCCTGCGGATCGATTATCTCAAGAAAGCTGACGGTCACCCTGCCGCTTTTCGGCAGAATCCTTGTATGTGGCATCACCTCGTATGCCCCCTGTATGGCAACAGGGACCACCGGTACGGAAAGCGTCTTTGCTATCTGAGCGAATGTACTCTTGAACTTCTGGATCTTTCCGTCCCGGCTCCGGGTACCCTCCGGAAAGATCATCACCTTCTTCCCCTGCCTCAGCAGCGATGCTATCTTCTGCAGCGATGCAACGAGGTCCCGGTTGATGTCCATAATCACGACATGTGCATTGCGTGCAAAGAGCCTGAAAAACGGATTGCGGAAGTTCTTCTCCTTCGCCAGAAAGAAGAGCTCCCTGCGGTGCTTCAGCTTCATGACAGAAAAGACGGCCATGCTGTCGAGGAAACTGACATGGTTTGGGGCAATGATGCAGGGACCGTCGGGTATTCGGTCGCTTCCCTCGCCTGTCAGGCGAATTATCCTTGAATACACGAGGGTGAAGAGTGCATGAAGCACATTCAGCATCCACATCCGCTTCGGAACGTTCCACTCAATGTCTGCGGCAAGCATCTCCTTCCAGTCCGTAGCGCCAGTCTCCGCAGCGGACCGTTTCTCCCGGACATATTCGGCAAGGTCCCGGACGACCGAATACTCAGGCAGTCTGGTTTCTTCCACGGACACGCCAAACCGTTTCCTCAAAAAAAGCTGCAGCTCAACCATTTCGAGAGAGTCCAGCCCAAGGTCAATCTCGATATGGTCGTCCGGATGGACCTTCATGCCGGAGACATCGGCAAGATACTTCGCAACCGTCCGATACTCCGCATACGGCGGAATATCGGTTTCCACTACGCGCTCACGGCTCTGTTTCTCACGGATAAAGCCGTCCAGCATGTACCGCTTCAGCTTGCCCATCCGCGTCCGGGGGAGGTCGTCTGTTGTGATCATGAAGTCATGTATCTTACGGCAGTTTTCGGCCTTCCTGTTATATGCGTCGATGACCTCAAACTTGATCGACTCGTTCACGTTTGAGATGTTCTGCGACCGGATGCTTGTCATGTCGGGTACGATGACGGCAAACAGATGGTTGCCTGATGCGGTGACTGCGGCATCCTTTACGAGCTCAAAGTCACCCTTCAGTTGGGACTCGATGATATCTGGACGGACATTCTTGCCGTTTGACAGAATAATAAGGTCCTTCCTGCGGCCGGTAAGATAGAGATACCGTTCACTGTCGATATATCCGAGATCGCCGGTCCTGAAGTATCCGTCCCCGGTAAAATTGGCCTCGTTCTCATCCGGTTTCTTATAGTATCCGGGGGTCACGTTCGGCCCCTTAATTTCAATCTCATGGTCATGAGAGAAGCGGATATCGATCTCGTCGAACACACGGCCGACGCTTCCGATACGTATCCTGTCGAACGGATGGTAGGTGACCATAGGAGCTGTTTCCGTAAGACCGTATCCTTCAACCATCGGTATTCCCATGGCGCAGAAGTCCAGAATGATGTCCGGGTCAAGCTTCGCACCGCCGGAGATAAAGATCTTGATGTTGCCGCCGAACGTATCGTGGACCTTTTTGAAAATGGCCTTCGTAAACGGGATAACGTCCATCGTCGCGTAGGGAACGCCTACCCTGCCGAATATCCTGTTGCCGGGCATCCGGTAGACCAGACGGCACAGGGCAAGCATGGCCCGTGCAGCCGGATTTTTCCGTATTTCCCGCATCACCCCGCCGTGCAGCATTTCAAAAAGGCGGGGTACGCCGGTAAGCATTGTTATGGCATTGTTTTTCATCGTCGAGATGAGCGCCTCGGCGTTGAGCTCGGGCAGAAAGACGATCGTCGCACCGCAGTCAAGGGGACACAGTACGGTCGCCATAAGCGGCCAGGAATGGTGAGTGGGAAGGACGGCAAGCAGCCGGTCTGTCTCGTTTATGCGTTTGGAATCGTTGTTCCAGCGGACATTCTTCATGATGTTTTTGTGCGTCAGCATGACTCCCTTGGAACTTCCGGTGGTTCCGGACGTATAGAGAATCAGACGGACGTCATCATCAGACGGCTGATACGGCGGCAGTTCACGGTCGGTCTCCCTGGGCGTTTCCCTGTCTACATTCATGACTTCCGGCTTCTTTGTCAAGGGGAGCCGTGAGACGGCATTCTTGACCCTGTCAAAGGTCCTGTCCGAGCAGACAATCAGTTTCGGCTGACTGTCGCGGAGAATATACTCCAGCTCCTCTTCGGACGACATCATGTCGATTGGAATGTTGGTACAGCCAAGTTCCCACGATCCGTAGTAGGCGTATATCCACTCGGGACGGTTCTCGCAGAAAATGGCAATCTTTTTGCTGCGGTACCGCTTCATGTGATGGGCGAAGTCCCGGATGTATGAGATAAGCTCGGTATACGTAATCTCCCTGCTGCCTGAAACGAGAGCAGTTTTGTTATGATCCTGAATCATCATGGACGCACCTTCCAATCCGCCAACTTGTGTTCTGCCCTGACCGATGTACGATCAGCTATGAGTTTTCAAAAAGTCTCCTGCCAAGACAGTGTAAACATCTGGGAACCGTCCTGTCAATTCATAACTACTCAGAACGCCTCCATAAAGTCCAGATAGAAGGCCGGGCTTCCCTCGCGGTTAACCGTTAAGTCAAGCCTCACATTGACTTTCTCCTTCTTCATGACGGCATAGCGGAGACCAGCTCCGGCTGCCCAGCGTATCGTATCCGCTTCGAAGCCGTCGTATGACGCTGCAACATCTGCGACTCCCCCGAAAACGGCGCCGCTTAAGGGACTTAGCCAGCTGACAGCACCGACGAACGGCAGCGGATAGCGTAATTCGGTCTGGGCCGCGTACTTGTTTTTATCCATGTACCGGGAGGCATAGTATCCGCGCAGATGGTCACTGCCGCCGACGCTTTCAAGCAGCGGAAGCGGGACGTCGCCTGTCTGAAGCGCGGTGTATAGCTGAATGCCGATTATATATTCATGGTTGTACAGATTGAAAAAACGCCGGTAATCGGCCGAAAAGGAAGCGCAATCGTCCGATGAACCGGTCACCCAGGTGCTTGCAGCGGCCTCGGCCATAAAGAAATCTCCGGACGACGGATAGAACGAACTGTTTCGGGCATCATAGATAAGCCGTATCCCCGGCTGGGATATTAGCGCACCGTCGCCGCCCACGGGAGTTTCCCTGTCCAGGAGCTTGTTATCCTCCTTGTCGGAAACCTTGAAGTAATTGAAATAGTATGTCGGACCGAT
>CAZAHA010000245.1:0-4118 GCA_964484915.1 uncultured Leptospirales bacterium | reverse complement strand
CGGTCTTGACCTGTCCGTCTGTCTGCATCCGCACACGGCCGCGCAGGTTGTTCATTACCAGAGTCTGGTGCGTCTCCGACATGCCGATCTCCCACGGCATACCTGCGTGTTTGATGGAGCTCTGCGGCGACGCTCCCGTTCCTCCCTCGTATCCGGAGATGAGGATGTTGTCCGCATGACCCTTGGCAACACCCGCAGCTACGGTACCCACTCCCGTCTCGCTTACCAGCTTGACGGAAATCCGTGCCCGGGGATTGGCGTTCTTGAGGTCGTAGATAAGCTGCGCCAGGTCCTCTATCGAGTAGATGTCGTGGTGCGGCGGCGGCGAGATCAGCGTGACACCCGGGGTCGAGTTTCTGGTCTGGCCGATCTTCTTGTTGACCTTGTGTCCCGGAAGCTGACCGCCCTCGCCCGGTTTTGCCCCTTGGGCGATCTTGATCTGTATCTCGTCGGCATTGGTCAGGTAGTTGGACGACACGCCGAAACGGCCGGACGCAACCTGCTTGATCGCGGAACGGGCAAGCGTGCCGTCTTCATACGGCCGGAAGCGTACGGGGTCCTCGCCGCCCTCTCCCGAGTTGCTCCGTCCCTTGATGGAGTTCAGTGCTATCGCGATAGTCTCGTGCGCCTCCTTGGAGATTGAGCCGAACGACATCGCACCCGTAGTAAACCGTTTCATGATCTCCTCGACAGGCTCAACCTCGTCGACCGGAATTGAATCTCCTGTCTTGAAATCGAAAAGACCGCGGATGAAAATCGGCTTTCTGGTCTGTGTGTTTACTATATCCGTGTATTTCCTGAATTTTTCATAGTCGTTTGTTCGCGTCGCCCACTGAAGCATGTGTATCGAGTCCGGGTTCCATGAATGCTCCTCACCCATGACCCGCCACCGGTAGACGCCCTCGCTCATAACAAGCGACGGACGGTCGATATACGCGTATTTATGGGCGTTCAGCATCTCACGCGCGAGCTCCTCGATACCGATACCGTTTATTCTGGTTGGTGTATTGGTGAAGTACTTGTCGACGAGCTCCTGTCCCAGACCAAGCGCCTCAAATATCTGTGCGGCACGGTAGCTCCGAAGCGTCGAAGTTCCCATCTTTGAGAGAACTTTCAGTATACCCTTCCGGATACCCTTGATGAAATTGTTCTCCGCTGTTTCATATGAAAGCTCCATCTCAAGTTTGCCGTTGTCCACGATGTCCCTGATGACGGCAAATACACCGTATGGATTGACAGCATCGGCGCCGTAGCCGAAGAGGCAGCAGAAGTGGTGCACCTCACGGGGCTCTCCGGACTCGACAATCAGGCCGCACTGTGTCCGCTTCTTGACGCGGATAAGGTGATGATGGACGCCTGCCGTCGCAAGCAGCGGCGGAATCGGCGCGTTTTCATCATTAAAATTCCTGTCCGACAGAATGATAAACGTATAACCCTGGTCGATTATCTCTTCGGCCTCTCGCGAGAGCCGGTCCATCGCCTTCTCGAGTCCCGCCTCTCCGTCTGCCACCGGAAATGTCGCGTCAAGGGTTATTGTCCTGAAGTCCGGGTTGTTCCATTCACGGAGCTTCGCGATGTCGCGGTTGGTAAAGATCGGGTTGACGCACTTGACCATGCGGCAGTGTTCGGGCGTCTCGTCCAGCAGGTTCTTCTGCGCGCCGATAAAGCTTGTCAGCGTCATGACGAGTTCCTCGCGGATCGGGTCGATAGCCGGATTGGTAACCTGTGCGAAGTTCTGCTTGAAGTAGTTGTACAGCCGCTGTGGTATGTCGGAGAAGACGGCAAGCGGCGTGTCGGTCCCCATGGAGCCGGTCTGCTCCTGTCCGGTCTTCATCAGCTCCGGGATCAGCGTGTCAAGGTCCTCGCGGTTGTACCCGTACAGATGGCGGAGGTCTGCCAGACGGCGGTCGTCGAGCGAATAGGTGACGTCCCTGGCCTCCGGTATATCCTCTATCGAGACACGGTTGTTATTGACCCAATCAGTATACGGTTTCTGGTTTGCAATCTGGTGCTTGATCTCTTCGTCGGGGATGATGCGGCCCTCCTCAATGTCGACAAACAGCAGCTTGCCCGGCATGAGCCGTCCCTTGGCTCTGATGTTCTCCGGATCGAAGTCCTGTACGCCAACCTCCGACCCCATGACGATCATGTCGTCCCTGGTTACTACATATCGCGACGGACGGAGACCGTTTCTGTCGAGCGTACCGCCCACATAGCGGCCGTCGAAAAAGACGATAGACGCAGGACCGTCCCACGGCTCCATGAAGGTTGCGTGGTACTCGTAAAACCGCTTGAGCTCTTCAGGTATCGGATTTTTTTCGTTCCACGATTCCGGCACCATCATCATCAGTGCATGCGGCAGCGACCGTCCGGTTGCAACCAGCATCTCAAGCGCGTTGTCGAACGACGCCGAGTCTGACCGGTCAGGTTCGATAACAGGGAGTATCTTTGAGATATCGTCCTTCAGTTCGTCCGACTGAAAGAGCGATTCGCGCGCGGCCATCCAGAACCTGTTTCCCTTGACGGTGTTGATTTCGCCGTTATGCGCTATCATCCGGAACGGCTGGGCAAGTTCCCATGCGGGGAAGGTGTTAGTCGAAAACCGTGAATGGACAAGAGCAACGGCACTTTCCACCGCTGAATTCTGAAGGTCCCTGAAGTATGTATAGACCTGATCAGGCATCAGCATTCCCTTGTAGACTATTGTCTTTGTTGAAAGAGACGGTATGTAAAATGACTGCTTGCCGGCAATATCGGAACCGAGTATGGCCCTTTCAGCCTGCTTGCGGACCATATAAAGCTTCAGCTCGAGACGGCTGAGCATCCCGTTGTCTGCAGTAACAAATATCTGGCGTATTTTGGGCTCTGAACGCATGGCTATCTCACCGATGACGCTCTGGTCCACCGGTACGTCTCGCCACCCGACGACGTGCAGCCCTTCCGCCGCAATGACAGACTCAAGCGTCCGTTTGCAGTACGCACGGTCGTCTTCCTCCTGCGGAAGAAAGACAAGTCCGGTACCGTATTCGCCCGGAGCCGGCAAAGACGGAAGCTCCTTCTTGTAGAACACATGCGGCAGCTGCAGCAGGATACCGGCCCCGTCGCCGGTTTTGTTGTCCGCACTTTCTGCCCCGCGGTGCTCCATTCGCTCCAGCACCTCAAGTCCCCGGCGGACGATATCGTATGATTTTTTGCCTTTTATGTTGGCGACAAATCCGATTCCACAGGCGTCATGTTCGTTTGCCCGGTCATAAAGCCCCTGGTTTTGAGGATACATTCCCACCATGTATTGTCTCCTTGTTGGATTGTAGTTTTGGCAATAGAAGAACGTACCGTGCCTGAATCTGTTATCCCGAATCACGGGCATGATAAGGTAACACTTAATGTAAAACAGAAAAGGCGTCAGAACACTGGTAAGACGTCCTAACCACGATTACGACACCGACACCATAACACAAGGATAATACAGCCAGTTTGCGTGAAATGAATGTTTCAGAAATGTTAAAAAAAACCAATAATGTTGAAACGACATTATTGTAGAATTTATCTGCTGGAACCGCCGTGAATAAGTTCAACCGGAAGGACGCGCTGTTCGGAATCGCCGTTGTCAAGATTGGCAAGGAGAATCCGAACAGACTCCCGGCCGAGCATCTCGATGTCCTGATGGATCGTCGTAAGCGTGGGTATGGTATATTGCGCTATCGTGTTGTCGTATCCCACAAGCGAGACATCGTCGGGGATTTTTCTTTCTTTTTCAACTAACGCGTCAAGGACGCCGCGCGCTATACGGTCGCTGCACGCAAAGACGCCGTCTATTTTTGTGTCTTTACCGAAAAGCTCCTTCATGCACTCATACCCGGATTCGGGTAAATACTTTCCGTAAACTACGTGTAACTCGTCAAACAAGCCGGCGTTCTCTTCAAGCGCGGACCGAAATCCTTCCAGCCGGAGGACAACCTCTGTCTCACGTCTTGGACCGCCGATAAACGCTATGCGACGTGCACCGCATTGTATGAGATGTTCGGCGGCAAGATATCCTCCGCGGCGGTCATCGGCACTGACGAAGTTTACTCCGTCGAGCATCTTCGATATTACTACAAACGGATATTCCCGCTCTG
>CAZAHA010000244.1:0-4135 GCA_964484915.1 uncultured Leptospirales bacterium | reverse complement strand
TCAACCTCCTGCGCGAAGGACTGGACATGCCTGAAGTCTCACTCGTGGCGATACTGGACGCGGACAAGGAGGGATTTCTCCGCTCGGAACGCTCTCTCATACAGACGGCCGGCCGCGCCGCACGGAACATCAACGGGCACGTCATATTCTACGGCGACAAGATTACCGGCTCCATGCAGAAGGCGATAGACGAGACCATACGTCGCCGCAAGATACAGGAGGAATATAACATCGCACATAACATATCCCCGAAGACTGTGTCCAAGGAGATATACGACATTATCGAGCGTGAATACCATACGGTCAGCGCAAACCCGGAAGCGGTGTCGGACATAAGAAGCAAATACAGAAGCGGCAGCTTGAGCGACATGGAGGCGCTCCGCGACGAGCTGAAAGACAAGATGCTGGAAGCCGCGGACAGTCTGGACTTTGAACAGGCCGCCCTTCTTCGCGACCAGATGAACGACACGATCAGAAAGATCGAGATGCTGTCAAAATCCGGGAAAAGGCGGAGGAAGGATACCGTCACCTGATCTTTCATCCGGTAAGACCGGACCGCTATTCTTCAAAGCGGATGCCGCCGATGAGTGTATCCAGTATCTCCCGCGACAGAGTATCGGACGAGACGCCCATCTGCCCAATCTCTGGCCAGTCAAAGATCACCGCGCTGGAGACGGATCTTTTTTCTCCGTCCATCATGTTCTGTATCGAATCCAGGACTTCTGCGGAGGTGCCGGTTTCTCTCAGGATGTAGTACGTCAGCGGGGCCATCGTACGCAGTTTGTCCGCCGCCCTGGTATGCCAGACAGCATCGGTTATCAGAAAACACGCCTCGTGTTCATACCGTTCACTCTTTCGGAGTCCGAACAGTCGTTCCACCACTGATTCACGTCCAGCGGATTGCACCTTGTGATATCGGTACTCGACGGAATATTCCCTGGCCGTACCGATACACCGCTCCATAAACGACTCACCGTCGCCCGCATGGGGCGGCATCTGCGCAGTATTCAGCGTCATGATCATATCGGCGGTCTGTTTGATAGCGGATATGATCTTCCGGCTTCTTTCAAGGGGGTTCTTTCCCGAATATCTTATTACGAAGCGCGGCTGTGTTTCTTCACCTTTGCTCCTGTTTTCACCGACTGTTACGGTACCTCTCTTCATCTGTCTCTCCATTCTCATTTCCCGACTGCATGGATAAAATACTTGATAGTACCCGCGACCGGATATTACGGTGGCCATTCGTACAGGACGGATTTACAGTATGGTTATTTACAACATCGAAAATGTCATTAATTTTTACACCTACGGCATACAGGTACCGTCTGCGGCCGCCAGAATGGAGAAGACCTACGCATCGCTCCTTGCCGCACATGGCTGCTCAGCCGCCCACTGGGGGAGATGTTTCATACCTGCATGCATTTCCGGGGAGGACCTTTCCCTGGTCCACTCACGTCAGTACCTGCACTCGCTCTTTACGGAGAACGGCAATCCGTCACTGTACCGCGCTTACGAGCTTTTAAATAGCGACGGAACCTACAACCGCTACGAGCCTGAACGTGCGTCCCGTCCGCTTATTACCATACAGGCCGATATTCTCGCTGCCGTCTGCGGTACGTACCACACGCTGGTAACCGCTCTCGAAACCGGTTTTGCGTTCTTCCTTGGCGGCGGAATGCACCACGCACACCGGGACTTTGGACACGGATTCTGTCCGGTTAACGACATCGCCGTCGCGGTCAGGAAGGCACAGTCCGGCGGTGTCATTAACACCGCGTGGATAATTGATACGGACGCGCACCGTGGTGACGGCACCGCGGATATCTTCCTTGGAGACGATTCCGTCAGGACCCTTTCGATTCACATGGCCAGGGGGTGGCCGCTGGACTCGCCGGAATACTATCCGGACGGTACCTTTAACCGTTCATATGCCCCGGGCGATATCGACATCGGAATCGAAAGCGGAGATGAAAGGACATACAACGAAAAACTGCGTGAGGCGCTCCGGAGACTGGAGTCATTTCCCCGTCCGGACGTGGCTGTCGTCGTTGCCGGTGCCGATCCCTACGAAAAGGACCAGCTCCCCTCTTCGAGACATCTCAATCTTACACATGGCCAGATGGTGGAACGGGACATGCTGGTATACGATTTTCTCAATGAGCGCTCCATTCCCTCGGCGTGGCTCGCGGCGGGTGGATACGGCGATTTTGCGTGGGAAGTACAGTCGGCCTTCCTCTCAAACATCATTCCGCTGCGCTGCCGGCCCACCACCTGACATCTCTGACACCGCTCCAATACGGACGTCCGGTGCACACCGAACCCCGATCATCGAAGATGATTGTTCCAGCTGTACTGTTGTTATACGATTTTCCTTGTTTTTGCGGCCGCTTGTGACTATATTTCCAGTATGAATAATGAAAGAATGATCCAGACCCAGATCCTTGCTCGCGGCGTCTCCAGCCCGCTGGTACTGAACGCGATGCGCCAGGTCGACCGCAGCAGCTTCATCCTGCCCGACAACCTGTTTGAAGCATACAGCGACAGTCCCCTGCCGATCGGTTCAGGACAGACAATCTCGCAACCGTTTATCGTTGCGTACATGACGGAGCAGCTGCGCCTGTCCCCCGGCATGAAGGTTCTGGAGATTGGAACCGGCTCCGGCTACCAGAGCGCGATACTGAGTAAATGCGGCGTAGAACTCTTTACAGTGGAGACCGTCAGGAGCCTTGCTGAAAACGCAAAAAGGCGCCTTGAATCGCTTGGATACACCGGCATACACTTCAAGACCGGTTCTGGATACGACGGCTGGGAAGAAAACGCTCCGTATGACAGAATCATGGTTACCTGCGCGCCCGAGACGGTACCTCATACTCTCATACGTCAGCTCTCGCCGGAGGCCGGGATCATGATCATACCGGTTGGTTACGGCATGCAAGTATTAAAACGAATAACCAGAAACCAGTCATCCTGCCGGGAGGAAGATCTCATGCACGTCCGTTTTGTTCCGATGCGATAGCACATCCCGGCGATTGATGACTACTGTCCCGTAATCCGGTAAAGGGTACCGTATGCACTTTTCATCCTTATACGTGACAGCGACAGGTCGGTCGACACTTCCGCGAGATTCGCATCGGCCAGTGTCGAGTATGCGGACGTCATATGCAGAAAATGGTAGCTTCGGCCCTTAATCCGCATCGACAGCATCCTGGACCGTATTCCCTGACGCGATCTCAGAACAATAAGCTCATCAAGCGCCGTGTCGCACAGACCGACCGCAGTTCCTGGTGAATTGACCACATCAACGTGTGCAAGGCCAAGCGCCTGCGGAGTCAGAGGCAATGCAACCTTTTTCCTGTTGAATTCCGCATACGCCGCACTGTCTGCTATCGAATCGATTATCATGTCGATTTCGGTCTGGATTATCTCCCGATCCAGTTCACCCATTATTCCGCCTGATGCCTTGATCGACAACTGCCGTATCCGCTGTACACGGTCGATGATCCCGCCGATTATCCCGTCAACATATTCGAGGTATGAACCAAGGTCACGGTCATTTACCGAACGCTGGCTGATTTCGTTGATGACTGCCTGCATCTTCTCGGCAACAGCCTTGCCGGCCGGATCATCACCAATGTTTGCGATCCTGCTTCCACTTGCCGCCATACGGACGGCGTCATTAAACTCGCGCTCGGCCTGTGATGCATGTCCGATTATGCGGTAACCCATGTCGTTTAATACGACAGAAAAGTCGGAACCACTTGGAACAAACACATACCCCGCCTCACCGGCGGACAGCGGACGGAACAAGGCCAAAACTACTATAACAGCGAATATCGTATAACTTTTCATAACACACATCCAATCTTGTTTAACAACCGAACGTCATCGATTACAATTAAACCGGTTATCCATTCAGTTTTCGGCCTCATCTGAAACCTTTTACTCACGTCAGTCGCCTGATAACAAGGAACAATCATCAGACACGCTACACCGATATCCCGGCAAGCGTCATGTGCCTGGTGTTAATATAGCATATTCCGTCCCGTCTGTCAGCAACGGATTTCTAAAATGAGGTGCAAAGCATGCGGTACTTGATTTTGAAGCTTTTCTGGTTGGTTGTTGTCGCCGCGTACTG
>CAZAHA010000243.1:0-4151 GCA_964484915.1 uncultured Leptospirales bacterium | reverse complement strand
GATTCGAACCTCTGACCTACGGCTTAGAAGGCCGTTGCTCTATCCAGCTGAGCTACTGGCGCGTAATATACAGTAGATGTCGGGGCGAAAGGATTCGAACCTTCGACCCTCTGGTCCCAAACCAGATGCGCTACCGGACTGCGCCACACCCCGAAAATGCTTTGCCACGGTATATACGGGGGAGTCTGTTGTCAATAAAATTCAACCCGCAGCGCATTTTTCCGGTTTGGCCGGACCAAATGCAACACAGCCTCTGACACCGGTCTATGCGCCTGTTTCGAGCGACTTCAATATGGATGACAGAGTCTCATTCAATGTATCGGCAGCAGCATTCACCTGTTCGCCGCTTTTCCGCACCTTTATCTCAACCTCTCCGTTGGTAAAAAAGGAACGTCCGCATGTTACGCGCACAGGAAGCCCTATAAGGTCAGCGTCCGCAAACTTGACTCCCGGGCTCGCTTTTCTGTCATCGTACAGCACATCCAGGCCGGACATCACCATGGACTCATAGAGATCGTCTATCTGTGCATTCTGTTCCTCGCCCTTGGCGATTCCGACAAGATGAATCTCAAACGGTGCGACCGAAACCGGCCAGATGAGGCCCTTATCATCATTATGCTGTTCTACAACCGCTGCAAGCGTCCGCGTTACCCCTATCCCATAACAGCCCATTACAGGCGTTACAGCCTTCCCGTTCCTGTCAAGTACGGTCACGTTCATCGTGCGTGTATACTTGTCGCCAAGCTTGAAAATGTGCCCAACCTCGATACCCTTCCGTGTTGAAAGCATCGCTGAGCATTCCGGACAGGGATCACCTGCATTAACCGTAATAATATCAGCACAATCGTCCACCGAAAAATCCCTGCCCGGATCGACATGCTTAAAATGGTAATCCTTTTTGTTCGCACCGGTTATCGCGTCCCGGAGATGACAGACCGCCTCATCACATACCGTCCGAATTTTATAATCATTAACCGGGCCCGCAAATCCCACGGGAGCACCGGTAACCCGCTGAACCATTTCATCATCGGCAAGTTCCAGTTCGGTACACTGTAAATGGTTCTTCAGCTTTACCTCGTTGATCTCACGGTCACCGGTAACGACAGCCATGACTGCTTCTCCGTCGGCAAGATAGAGGATGCTTTTCAGGAAATGATCGGGCGTCAGGTCAAAAAACGACACGAGGTCATGTATCGTTCCCGTATCCGGCGTATAGACCTCCTCATATGTTCCCGATTCGAAATACCGTTCGGGAACCTCACGCTTCATGGCGGCACGCTCCTGGTTGGCGCGGTACGTACAGGACGGACAGATCAGAAGGGTCTCTTCCCCCACTTCGGAAGCAACCATAAACTCTTCGGACCCCGAACCGCCCATGGCACCGCTGTCGGCCTGAACCGGTATCGTCTCCAGTCCGCACCGCCTGAAGATATTCCGGTACGCACCGGCCATCTTCCTGTACGACAGATCGAGACCGTCGGCATCGATGTCAAACGAATAGGCGTCCTTCATGATAAATTCCTTGCTGCGGATAACGCCAAACCGGGGACGGATCTCGTCCCGGAATTTCGTGTTTATCTGATACACATTGACCGGCAGCTCCCTGTATGAGGAAACAACCGAACGGACAAGTGCGGTAAACGCTTCTTCATGGGTCGGACCGAGCGCATATTCAAGACTGTTCCTGTCCGTTATGCGGAACATCTCTGGCCCCATGGTATCCCACCGTCCGGACTCCTTCCACAGCTCGGCCGATGTCAGTTCCGGCATGAGACATTCCATCGCACCGGCTTTATCCATCTCATCGCGGATAATGGCGGTCACCTTTCGAAGGGCGCGCAGGCCAAGCGGAAGGTAGGCATACATGCCTGCACTCTCCTTCCGTATGAGTCCGGCCCGTATCATGAGCCGGTGGCTCTTTACAACCGCATCAGCGGGATCTTCCTTTAATGTTGGCACTATGTAGGCGGACAATCGCATGATCTCACTTCTCCTCGCTGATGTAATAGAGCCATTCTTCCGAATCTTCGACTTCACCGGTCTGGATTCGCGTCAACGTCTCATACAGTCTGGTCAAAACCGGTCCTGCCGTCTCCGGCGTACCAAAGGTATATGTACGGTCGCGGTACCGTATCGCGGCGATCGGAGTAATAACGGCAGCCGTACCGACCGCCCCGATCTCGTCAAATGTTTCTATTTCGGAAATCTCTACGGGGCGGCGCTCAACACTCATCCCCATCTTTTCGGCAATTGCAGCGAGGCTCTTGTTTGTGATACTCGGCAGAATGGACGCGGACTTCGGGGTGATATACGTGTTCCCCTTGATGGCGATGAAGTTTGACGTGCTGAATTCATCAATATACCGCTTCTCCCTTGGATCAAGGAAGAGTCCCACGGCGTATCCCTGTTTCTTTACAAAAAAACTGCCGGGGAGTCCCGCCGCGTAGTTTCCGCCCACCTTGCAGTCACCAACCCCAAGCGGCGCCGCCCTGTCGAATTCCTCAACGACCAGCGCCTCGACCGGCTTGAATCCGCCCTTGTAATAGGGTCCTACCGGGGTTACGAAGATCAGGAAGATATACTCATCCGCGGGACCGAGTCCCACCTTGGGCCCCGTTCCAATCATGAGCGGACGTATATACAGGCTGGCACCGGTACCAAACGGAGGTACGAACCGTTTGTTTGCAGCAACAACACGGTTAACCGCATCAAGAAACATCGCCCTGGGTATTTCCGGCATCCCGATCCGTTCACTGGTCCTGTTCATCCGCGCGGCGTTTTCATCCGGTCTGAAACAGACAATTCTGCCGTCCTTCGTCTCAAACGCCTTCATACCTTCGAAGGCCTGCTGGCCGTAATGCAGCGACGGCGAGGCCATGCTGATTGTGATCATCTCATCGCTGACGAGTTCTCCGTCGCTCCATTTTCCGTCTTTATAACAGAAACGGATATTGTAATCCGTCTTAATATAGGAAAACGGCAGATGCGGCCAGTCAAGATGTGCCTTCCCTCCGGATCCATCCATGTGACTCCTCCTGACTATGTGATTCTGTTATTAATAATATAGCTGATGTTCTCAAACTCCTGCTGGGTATCCAGAAGAAAAGACAGACCAAACTTGTCTTCCTCCTTCCAGACCACCTTTGCATGAAGCGGAATGTCTTTTTCCCTGCACAGATGGAGTGTCAAATACTCATCCGGCTCAATCGGATAATCGGTCCTGATACATGCACCGGTTACCGAGATATTATTCAGTATGCATCGTACTTTAACTCCCTTCTCCTTCGGAGAAAGGAAGTAGTCATCGGCGCAGTCGATTCGGTCATTTTCACGTCGGTCAATCTGATATCCGCTCATACTGCCTCCTTCCCGCTTTGCGGCTTGCTGCATATGCGTGGACATTGATTCATTTAATCATGCATCCCATACGATTATAGCAACCTGGCAGCAATAATTCACAGTTTGAAACAGGCCCAATCTGAATATCTACTTAAAAAATGTCGATCGGCCCCTCTATATCTCCATCAATAAACTGACGGGCAAATTCATTTTCTCCACTGAAGAAACTGTCTTTCGATCCGTTGTACACACAGTTGCTGTCGTACAGAAGGATGATTCTGTCGGCCACCTTTCGTGCAAACGCAAGATCATGAGTAACGACTATTGATGTCACCTCTTCGCGGTCACGTATATCCAGTACAATATCTGCTATCGAATCGGTAAGAACGGGATCCAGGCCGGCTGTTGGATCATCATAGAGGATGGTCAAGGGATTGAGACACAGGCTCCGTGCAAGTCCAACCCGCTTCTGCATTCCACCGGAAAGCTCCGACGGCAGTTTGTCATGAGCGCCTTCCAGTCCTACTTTGGAAAGGGTCTGCATGACTGTGTCAGATATCGTTTCCTCCGGTATCAGCTTCCGACTCATGCCAAACGCGATATTCTCGTAAACGGTCATCGATTCGAAAAACCCTATCTTCTGGAAGACATAGGCCGCCAGGGTTTTGTCGTTTTCCGTGACGGTATAGTACATCTCCTGGCTGAACAAATTCTCATCAATGGAAATAACGCCTTTCTGAAAGGGCTAGAGTCCTGCGATTCATTGTAAAAGGACGCTCTTTCCAGACCCGCTTTTCTCCAGCAATACCGTT
>CAZAHA010000242.1:0-4199 GCA_964484915.1 uncultured Leptospirales bacterium | reverse complement strand
CTTGAGGTCGGTATTGTATTTGCGTTCAATTATGGCAAAGAATTTCTTTGTATCGCGTATACGGGAGACCATCGACTGGATCTTTGTGGAAAGTTTGGCGATCTCGTTCTCGTTGATCTCCATGTTCTTAACACAGGTTATTATATTCTGGAACGCGGAGTTGTACTTTTCTGTCAGCTTGTCATGGTCCCTGCTGTCGTCATCAAGCTTCTTCAGCCTGGTGAGGGTCTGGATCATGATCTTGTCTTCCTTGAGGATCTTCTCCATGTTGGAATAATATTTCTGCTCAAGTTCGTTCATGTCAAACGACGAGAAATAGTACAGTTTATTCACACGGAGAATTTCAGTGATCTTGATCTTGCCCTGCTTGACCTTGGGATGGTTCTTGATGAGATCGTTGATCAAAAGCGTCGAGTTGATGACGGCGTCCTCGATCAGTATCTCTCCCTCTTCGATCTTCTTCGCGAGGTCAACCTCCTCCTCTCCCGATAGAAGCGAAACTTTACCAATTTCCCTCAGGTAGAGGCGTATCGGGTCATCCGCCGCGCTGTCGTCCTTTTTCTTGCGGGCCTTCTTTGCCGTCTTCTTTGCAGCTTTCTTTGTCGTCGCCTTCTGTTCTTCCTTCTGTTCAGCCTTGACGTCAGCGAGAATTGCGTTCTTTCTGGTTGACTCCTCGACGACTTCTATACCCAGCTGGTTGATAAGAATGAACACGTCGTCAATCTTGTCGGAGTTAAGAAGTTTGTCCGGCAGGATGTCGTTTATTTCATCATATGTTATTTCACCATTTGTCTTGCCTATGTTGATCAGCTTCTGAATTTCAGGGCTTGCATCCAAAGTGGCTTCATTTTTGTTCATGGTGTTTTCCTTGTTTGTCGTGTGTTGTTGCAGGTGTCATGCCGGCGTTATCCCCTGACAACGTGCCGGTTTATGTTTCTGCTGTATAAATATGAAGTCAGTTTTTCTTTTTCCCTGCGCCAGATATCGATTTCGGCGAGATACCGCGAACTGTCTCCTGACGCGGCAGCGTTGCGGAGAAGATGTGTGTAATAGGATATTTTGCCATCAATTTCGTGAATTTTAACGTTAACGTATATTTCAGTATATGATGCATCTGGATTCTCTATTGTATTTTCGGTCGTTACAACAGAGTTAAGAAACCGTTTTTCCTCATCCGTGCTGAAAAAATCAAACAATTTTTCTGTAGAAATTTCAGATTCATTCTCATATGTGTCAAACAATTTTTGCAATATGTCTCTTAAAAGTTCATTATCCGGTTTAAACTCTGCGAAATCGATCATCGCCTTTTCGATAAGCGAAGGATGATGAAAAAGAAGGACCAGGAGCTGGGTAAGCGAACGGTCGATGTACCCGTCCTTTCTGTTCCTGTACGATGCCTTCTCCTCACTTCCGGACGGTTTCCCTCCCGATTTGCGGTACTTTTCAAAGTCCAACAGGACGCTGTTTTTGTCCAGTCCCAAAATTGATGCGGCCAGTCCGCACCCGTTTCTCTTTTCTGATTCAAGCTCGCAATCAAAATCGATAATCGAGAACATCTGTGCAAGCGGCCGTCCGGAAGATGACGAGGCAACGGACCGGAGCTTGAACTCAAGGGGTTCGTGCGCGTTGTCGATGATGACCATGAGTTTTCGCATGCCGTGTTCCAGTACATACTCAAACGGATCACCCTGCGGTAACCTGGCCACCCGTATGACCGCATTTATCTCCTTTGCGTGATCGAGCGTCCGGAGAGACGCCTTCATACCGGCCGCATCCGCATCAAACAGGAGCACGATTTCGTTGGTATACCGCGACAGGTAGATGAGCTGTTCCCGCGTGAGTGCCGTACCCAGCGGCGCAACGACGTTTTCGATACCCGTTTGATGGCATCCAATGACGTCCAGATATCCCTCAACCACGATTGCCCGTCCCATCGAACGGATTTCATCAAGAGCACGCGGTGAAGCGTACAGCAGGTTCCGCTTTGAGAAAAGCATGTTCTCTGATGTATTCAGGTATTTGGGATGACCATCGCCGATGATCCGTCCGCCAAACCCGACAACGCCGCGGTTGGCCGACATGATCGGAAAGATTATACGGTTGCGGAACGTGTCGAATACCCGGCCGGTCTCCTTTTTCCTGGAGAGTACACCGCAATCGAGGGCCTTCTCTACCGGGATCTTCTTTGCGAGAATGCGATCCTTCATGAAGTCCCACGCATCCGGAGCAAACCCGATCCTGAAAAGAGCTATTGACTCCTCCGATACGCCTCGTTTGAGCAGATACTCCCTTGCTGAAGGCGCATTGTCCCTGAGTTCGCGCGCGAAGACCTTTGCGGCAAATTCGTTGATACGTATCAGAAAATCAGCTTCCTCTTTACGCGGATCGCGTCTCTCTTCGATCGTGATTCCCGCACAGGATGCGACTATTCTGACGCTCTCGGGAAATGACACCGTCTCGATCTTCTGTATAAACGAGAAGACATTGCCTCCCGCATGGCAGCCGAAACAGTGAAATATCTGTTTGTCAGGGGACACGACAAATGACGGCGTCTTTTCCGTATGAAACGGACAGAGTCCGACGTAGTTATTCCCACGCTTCTTCAGCGTCGGGACATATCTGGATATAATCTGTTCGATCGAGATAGCGTTTCTGACTGTATCTATTGTCTCTTGTGGTATTGACACCCGTTCTTCTTCCGGCCTTCCAATATCTTGTCCGGTATGCACGTGCGCGTGATCTCCGGATTGATGCAGTATTTCGGTAACCTGTCCGACAAATATAGTACCGTAACGTATCATTACAACGCGGTCGGAGTTTTTTCAATGAAAAAAGCACATCTACTATTCTTGTGTCTGACGGTCTCCGGTGCTTTGCTGGCGGACAGCACATGGAATCCTCTCCCGCGCACACGCCCCAGCTTTTACAGGGGGATATACGTTAATTATTATAGCGCAGAGAACCAAAAACGTCTTGCATCGCTTATAAAAAACGCATCAGGTGCCGGTGTAAACGTCTTCGTTGTGGACGTCCAGCCGTCGGCCAACGGCGAGTGTCCCATACCCGCTAACCACGTCGCCATGATACGGGAAGCGGACATTCATCCTGTCGCGCGAATTGTCTGCTTTGACCGTGGGCTTACGAAACTCCCGGTTGAAGCCGGCACGATAGAGTCGATCTATCAGCTTGCGGAAGCATCTGCAAAGGCCGGATTTAAGGAGATCCAGCTTGATTACATCCGCTTTGCCGACACGCTGCTGACCACATATCACGGCAAAGATGTCGCCCTCGACCCGGAAATAAAATACGCGTTCATCAAATCGCTTATCGGCGGAGCCAGTGAACGCGTAAAATCGTACGAAGTCGTGATCTCTGCAGACATTTTCGGCCGTATACCCTGGGTCTCTCCGGACCGTCATGACGTGATCGGACAGAGGATGGAGGTCTTCGACAGTGTCTGCGACGTTATCTGTCCGATGGCGTATCCGTCACACTATTGTGACAGCTACCAGAACACGCCGTATAGAACGGTATACAGTACCTCGGTGAAGGCCAGAATGCGCGCAACCAGGGCCGAAATAGTCTCCTACATCCAGTCGTTCAGGATGAATATCGAAGGATCGGGGCTGCCCTACGACGAATATATCCGTCAGCAGCTGGATGCGGTCCATAACGCCGGCATTTCCGGGTTTATCCTGTGGAATGCGCGCAGCGACTATGAGGTTGCGTTCGGTGTGATGCGTGCATACTACATGATACGGACCCAGTAACCCGTACGTTTCTTTACAGCTGCGTCATCAGATACATGATCCTGCTTGCCTTCTCCCGCGGCATCAGCGAGATGAGGTACGAAGTGATACTCGTCGCACCAGCCTCTTCAGCATTGTCGTCCATCTGCCGGAGAACGTCGATGATGAGCGGTTCCTCCCAGTTTACCATGATCTCTACGGAGTCCTGGGGCGGCATGCTCTGGATCTTTGTCGCCAGGTCTATTACGTTCTGACGATAGCCCGAGTACTGGTTCTTTTCTTCTTCAAATTTCTTGCGTTCAAGTTCCAGTCCCTGACGCTTCTCCTCTATCTTTTCCTGTTCCCGTTCGATCTCCTTCTGCATTTCAAGAAGGCGCGCCTCGCGTCTGTCCAGCTCCGCGATCCGTTCCTTCAGCCGCTCCTGCTCCTTCTAAACCTCCTCCCGCTCTA
>CAZAHA010000241.1:1790-4230 GCA_964484915.1 uncultured Leptospirales bacterium | reverse complement strand
TATTAGCGAAAAATAAAAATATTCAGCAAATTCTCTGTTTCAATCGTTATAACACACAAGACCTATTAATACAATCATCTGAAAACAATATCTAATATACTGAACAGTCATTCATCTAGAAGGAGGAAGAACTTGCGAAAACCACGACAATTAAAAGATGGAGCAGATTACCATGTTGTTGCAAGGATCAACAGAAGTGAAATGTTGTTTGGTCAATCAAACAGTTATAAAACATTGTTCTTGGAATATGTCAAAAAGGCACAAAATATATATTCTTTTGAAATAAAAAACATCTGTATAATGAACAATCATGTTCATATGCTTATCAAACCTGGAAAAAACAATTCCCTTAGTAATATAATGAAATCAATTCTGGGTGGATTTGCCCGTCGATATAATCAAATAAACAATCTGAAAGGACATGTTTGGTATGACAGATTTAAAAGCAGAATTATCAATTCTTTACAACAATTTATAAACACATTAGTATATATATCCAATAACCCAGTTAGAGCAGAAATTGTCGATTTTCCTTGGGATTATAAGTACAGCACTATTTATGCTATATTGTCAAAATCAAGTAACTATCTCGTTCGGTTAATATTGAGCCTAATGACAAACTCTGATACCTTACTCATCAATTGTTATATGAATATGATACACTCTTTTAACAAAGAAAGCGCAAAGAATACAGTTTATTCTATTGGCTTCCATCCCAAAAAACCAGGTAGAAGGAAAGAACAAAGCGATTCGGTATTATCACAATAATCCTCTACACTACAGTGTAAATACTCTCAATGAAACCATGTTGTTACAGGCAGTGTAAACAATTAAGTATGATGTGAAATAATCACAAGCCAGGCATAATCATATATCTATAAAGCAATATATTGGTATTTCCTACCACCGTCCCTATTTCCCGTCCCTATTTCCTAATCCAAATTCAGCTTTCTCCATACCGACCTCCGTCCCCATTCGAATATTTTAAATTGTCCGAGAATGATCGCATACAGGTACATGATGACCGTATATATGAACTCGGCACCAATACGATTCAGGGAACATATCAGGGGGCTACGTTCTGGCATGGACAAAACGTGATGGCGAGAGGAAGCCTGTTCTGGATATAAACGTGTAGACTGATTAGCCGTAAAAAAAGGCCGTCCGTAGAGGACGGCCTTTTCCGGCTATATGATACGGTTATGCTTACTTGTTATACAGCTTCCGCGGTGTATACGACGTATGCAAAAGCTCGTGCGCCTTATGGCTGCCCGGCTCACCGAGAAAATCGCTGTAAATCTTGGTAATCATCGGGTTGTGATGTGAACAACGGTTGGTCTGCATCTCATCATCCTTGTAGATACCAGCAATCCGCTTCGCGCGTACTTCATCTGTCGCACCGTACGGCTGTCCGCCGCCGCCGACACAGCCCCCCCTGCACGCCATCACCTCGATAAAATCATATGGAGACTTCTCGCCTCTTTGCTTTGCCTCGCGGACCTTTTCAAGAACCGACTCAACGTTTGCCAGACCATGGGCTACGGCAACTTTGACCTCCGTCCCCTTTATATCGATCGTCGCTTCCTTTATGCCGTCCAGGCCGCGGACCGGCATCAGATTAACGTCGCTGAGTTCTTCCTTTGTAATGAGGTTGTACGCCGTCCGAAGCGCCGCCTCCATGACACCGCCGGTCGCTCCGAATATCGTAGCGGCACCGGTATACTCTGCCATGATCTGGTCCGGCCCCTCTTCCGGAAGTTCGTTAAAATCGATGCCCGCCTGCTTTATCATCCGTGCAAGCTCGCGTGTCGTGAGGGCGACATCCACGTCCTGATATCCGCTCGAGTACATATCATCGTTCCGGTCAGTCTCAAACTTCTTGGCAGTACACGGCATGATGGAAACAGAGTATATCTTTGACGGATCAATTCCCTCTGCTTCAGCATAGTACGTCTTGATCATAGCGCCCATCATCTCCTGGGGAGATTTTGCCGTAGAGAAGTTGTCTATCATGTCGTGGTCATACTTCTCGAGAAAATCGATCCATGCGGGACAGCATGAGGTTATGAGCGGCATCTTCTCACCCGTAGAGAACCGTTTTACAAACTCCGTCCCCTCTTCCATAATGGTGAGGTCCGCGGAGAAGTTGGTGTCGAATACCGCCTTGAAACCGAGACGCCGAAGCGCGGTGTAGAGCTTACCGGTAGAGATCTCACCGGGTTCGTATCCAAACGCCTCGCCGATCGCCACACGGACCGCGGGGGCTATCTGGACGACCGGATAGACATCCTCACAGTCCTGGCACAGCTTGTCCCAGACCTCTTTCGTCTGGTCGCGTTCATAGATGGCGCCGACTGGACAGTGCGCGGAACACTGGCCGCACTTTACACACGGACTGTCATTGAGGCTGACGTCCGCCGCCGGCGCGATCCGTGTCTCC
>CAZAHA010000241.1:0-1780 GCA_964484915.1 uncultured Leptospirales bacterium | reverse complement strand
GCGATCAGGAGTTCGAGGCCGCGCTGTGGAAAGTCAAGCCGCCATACGTTTTGACCCTGCTGGCAGACGATCGCGAACCGTCCGCAAAGGACGCATTTCTCCGGGTCGAGAACGATCGACGGAGACGATGTGTCCCTCGGCAAGTCACGCAGCCGCTTCTCGAACGGCTGCTCCCTGATACCGAATTCGGCGGCCAGGCGCTGCAGTTCGCAATTCTGGTTCCGTCCGCACTCCAGACAACTGTCCGGATGGCGGGAGAGTATCAGTTCGATGATTGTCTTCCGTACCTGTACGATCTCGGGATCGTGGGTAACGACACTCATGCCTTCTGCGACCTGGGTCGCACAAGCACGAAGCATCTTCGGCGAGTTCTCAAGCTTGACGAGACACAATCCGCACGCGGCCCACGGTACGAGATACGGATGGTAGCACAGCGTCGGTATCTTCACCTGCGCTTCCTTTGCCGCCTGAAGAATCGTCATCTTCCTGTCGACCTCATAGTGCCGGCCGTTGATTTTTATGTTAACAGTTTCCATGTATTGCATCTCCTCCTTACCCGCGTGTTATCGCGCTGAATTTACATGCTTCGTAGCATTCACCGCACTTAACGCAAATTGCCTGATCGATCTCATGCGGCTGCTTCCTCTCGCCGGTAATCGCATTCACCGGACATTTCCGCGCACACACGGTGCATCCAACACACTTGTCCTTGAGTATCCTGTACTGCAAGAGGTCCTTGCACTTGCCCGCACGGCACTTGTGCTCCTTGATGTGTTCAATATACTCATCCCGGAAGTGCTTCAGCGTTGACGCAACAGGGTTCGGTGCGGTTTGCCCCAGTCCGCAGAGTGACCCGCGCCGCATCGCAAGAATGATGTCCTCCATCCTGTCGAGGTCTTCCATCTCCCCATTGCCGGAGCTGATCTTATCGAGCAGTCCAAAAAGCTGCTGTCCGCCAATCCGGCACGGTGCACACTTGCCGCACGACTCCTCGACGGTAAAGTCAAGATAAAACTTGGCGATGTCGATCATACAGTCGTCCTCATCCATAATGATGAGTCCGCCCGATCCCATGATGGAGCCGATCTTGCTCAGGTTCTCATAGTCGATCGGAATATCAAGAGCCTCTTCGGTGAGGACGCCGCCTGATGGTCCGCCCGACTGCGCGGCCTTGAACTTCTTGTTGTTCGGTATACCGCCGCCGATATCGTACACGATCTCGCGGAGTGTTATTCCCATCGGGACCTCGATCAGTCCCGAGTTGCGTATCTTGCCCGTCAGCGCGAACACCTTGGTACCCTTGGTTGTTTCGGTACCTATTTTCGAATACCAGTCGGCACCCTTGACGATAATCGCTGGAATGTTGGCGTACGTTCCCACGTTGTTGATAACAGTCGGACGGTTCCACAGGCCGTGCGTTGCCGGAAACGGCGGGCGCGGTTTCGGCATTCCCCGGTTTCCTTCGATAGAGGTCAGAAGCGCAGTCTCCTCTCCGCAGACAAACGCGCCCGCGCCGAGCCGAAGCTCTATATTAAAATTGAATTCGGAATCGAGAATATTCTCGCCGAGCAGTCCGTATTCCCTGGCCTGCTCTATCGCTGTTTCCAGCCGTTCGATCGCAAGCGGATATTCCGCACGGATATAGATGTATCCCTCTGACGCCCCGACGGTGTAGCCAGCGATGGTCATCGCCTCAAGAATGGAATGCGGATCGCCTTCAAGGGTCGAACGGTTCATGTACGCGCCCGGGTCTCCCTCGTCCGCGTTACAGACAACGTAT
>CAZAHA010000240.1:0-4262 GCA_964484915.1 uncultured Leptospirales bacterium | reverse complement strand
CATCAGCGAGGGACTGCCCGTGTCAGAGGTACAGAGCCTGTGCGACGTACACGTTTCTGTCTTCGAAAAGTCCCTGAAACGGAAAGGAAAGACCTGGCCCCGCCCCGGACCCCCCATACACACATACATACAGGAAAACAGGAAACGCAGGAAACGTGGGCAGCGGTTGAGATGGTTGCTCAAGAGCTCTCCGAAAAACCGGGGCGACAAACTTGCGGAGTATAAACATGAGTGGAACAGTTTTAAAACGATTACCCGCCACTACACACGGAAGGAGAACCAGCTTTTTCCCCATCTGGAAAGGACCGGATTTACCGGACCGAGCAAGGTTATGTGGGGGAAGCATGATGAGATACGGCAGATGATCAAGGAGATGGATACGCTCATCGAAAACAACGACTACGACGGCGCTCAGAAACTGTTCAGTACTCTTGAGAAGGCCGTCAAAAACATGATATTCATGGAGGAACGAATCCTCTTTCCCACCGCGGCGCGGAAACTTTCCGAGAAAGACTGGATTGACATAAAACAGGGTGAGCCGGAAATCGGCTATGCCTGGGTTACGCCGGGCGATCTCTACGATGCCAGGATGGTCCGCGGTCTGGAACTGAAGAAGGAACAGGAAACACAGCAATCATCCCGGACACAGGAACAGGCTGAACAGACAGCCGGTATCCGTCTGGGAGAAGGCGTGCTGGACCCGGACCAGCTGGACATGATGCTGAAGGCGCTCCCGTTTGACATCACCTTCGTTGATGAAACCGACACCGTCCGGTACTACTCCGCCACAGAGGACCGGATCTTCCCGCGGTCGCCGGCCATCATCGGCCGTGACGTACACAACTGCCACCCACCCAAGAGCGTGCACATAGTGGACCGGATAATCGAAAGCTTCCGCATGAAGGAAAAAAAGATCGCCGAGTTCTGGATACCCTTTGAAGGGATGCTGGTACATATCAGATATTATCCCCTTTACGACAAGGCGGGAGCGTACAGGGGCGTAATTGAGGTAACGCAAGACATCAGGCGGATACAGGAGCTGAAGGGTGAAAAGAGGCTGCTCGACTGGTCATAGCGTATTTCATACTCTGATCTGTTTCAGTACTGCACGGAGTGCAGATCTTCTCAATATCATCCCTGCTTACTGACCGGTGAGAAGAAGGCTTATCACAACATTTCCTTTTTTATGTCCGCCTTCCACATGGCGGTGTGCTTCCCTGATTTCTTCAAGCATGTAGACTGTATCGATTACCGTTTTAACATTTCCGGACTCTGCCATGTCCTTGAGATATGCCAGGTCCTTCCGCTTATCATCAGTCTTACGAAGTCCGGTTGCCGCGAAGACGGCCCGCCTGCCCTTCTTTATCCTGAATACTGAACGGACAATCATTCCAAACAGGACTCCTGGTGACGGGAAGGTCACCAGATACACACCGTCATCATCAAGCATTTTCCTGCATCGTCCGTATGAGCTGTTGGCCACTACGTCAAATATGATCCTGTATTTACGCTGCATTTCGGTAAAATCCTGCGTTTTGTAATCTATGACATCATCAGCGCCGAGTGATCGCACAAGTTCGGCGTTAGCTCCGCTACAGACACCGGTAACATGCGCCCCGAAGTATTTTGCAAGCTGAACAGCATACGTCCCGACCGATCCTGATGCGCCGTTTATCAGCACCCTGTCTCCGGGCTGAATCCTGCCGTGGTCGCGGAGAAACGGCAGCGCAGTCAGTGCGCCGTCACAGACCGGTGCTGCCTCATCATAACTCATGTTGACTGGTTTCTGTTCTACCGTGTCGCTTTCAGGTGTGGTCAGATACTCGGCGTGTGCTCCTAACCGCTCACCGGAAAAACCGAAGACCTGGTCACCGGCCGTGAAGCGGGTGACCTCACCGCCCACAGATTCAACAATACCCGAGTAGCAGTCGCCGAAGACCTGATGTACCGGACGTATCAGGCCGGAAAAAAGCCGTGTAATATATGGTTTTCCCCTCCTGTTAACCGGATCGGTCGCCCCAACTGTTGCTGAATAAACCCTTACAAGGATTTCACTTTCTTTCGGAACGGGCTTATCCACATTCATAATCTTGATAACTTCCGGATCACCGTATTTTGTACAGATTGCTGCCTTCATTTCATTCTCCCATGAGACAATATCGATTATTCCAAGGGCTGAGTATCCCCAGGATCACTGCCGTTGTTATTGTATACTGATCGGAAAATAATGGCGGTCCGATTTCCGGTAAATGTGCGAATTTCCTTCCAGGATTGCAAATGTCTGAGAAACGGGTTCCCATTGCCGCTCCAGGACAAAAACCTGTCCAGAATGGTACGGCGATAACTGGAAATCTGCTGAAGAACATGAACCAGATGGTCGATCTCTTCGTCACTGTTTTCAAGACCAATGCTGATACGTACCAGTCCGGGCAGAAGATCACCGATCGGTCTGTTTACCGCGCGAGACAGAAGTTCGGCAGCTAACTCCCTTACCGGGTGTATGCGGAGGAGCTGTTTTACAAAGATATGAGCACAGAAGCATCCATTCCTGACGCCTATCGCTCCCCTTTCCGCAAGCTCAGATGCTATAACGTTATGCGGAACATTTTGCATACTGAAAACAAGAACACCCGTATTGTCTGTTTCGCGTCTGTTTGAATGTGGTACTGTACCGTGAATTTTCAGCCCGGAAAGGTCCGCAGCCTGAGTCAGAAACCGATTCATGAGACGATTTTCTTCTTTCTCAACAGTATCAATGCCGATACGCTCAAGCAGGATCATCGCCTTTCCCAGGGCAGCTATTCCGTACGCGTTTTCCCTTCCGGATGCGGATATAAATTCCTGTTCCTCCTCACCGTAACATACAAGTGAGCGCCGAATGATGAGCGCCCCGCTTCCAAACGGCGCGTACATCTTGTGTCCGGAAAATACAAAATAGTCAATGTCCGCTTCGTTTAACGACACCGCCCGGTGGGAGACAAGCTGTGCCCCGTCGACGATAATGCGGGCACCGTACCGGTGTGCGATAGTCGATAACAGGGAAATGTCTGCGACAAAACCGGTAACGTTGGAAACCGCACACACAGAAAGAAGCCTGATCCGCTGATTATCGTACCGGGAGGAAACATTATACTTGATAAACAGATCCTCCAACGTCTGTATGTCGACAGCACCGCTATCATCAACCGGCAGGCGGAGCATCCTCACACCCGGAAGATATCTCCAGGGCAGTTCGTTTGAATGGTGCTCACATGCAGTATTGACGACTACGGGCTCTTCACCGTCTGGTAATCCGCGGACGAAGTTCTGCACCGCGATGTGCAGTGCTTCCGTTGTGTTTAAACAGAAAAAGATGCTGTACTGATTTTCACCGGCGTCGAGAAAGCGGTAGATGATCCTTTCTGTTTCCTCTATGACATCGTCTGTGAGGTTGTCCGGAAGATTCAGCACCGATGACGCAGCATTGTAAACAGGCGTAAGGGCCGGGGTACTGGCAGCGTTGTCGAAGTTGACATACCGCCGGTATCCTCCCTCGTACGGAACATGCAGATTCCGTCCGGTAATGGAACGCTTGAGTGCTTCGAGAAGCTTGCCTCCGCTCAGGTTCGCGTAATCATCGTCATATAGTATATCGTATACCGAAGTCCGGTTCATGATTTCCTGATTCCTCCAGAATATGTCCGGTCCGTGCGAACAGGTCATAAGCAGCGCGGCTGCAAAGAGGACACAATTAATAACAGCGGGTGTTCCGGCTTCAAATCTTTCAGGCGGTCTGCCGTATACGGCAGACCATCTTGATACCAGCGTAACCGTGCCTCCCCCCGTTTCAAACGGTACGCCGCGCGGCAGTGATCCTCTCCGTACGGCAATTGCGGTCACGCCAAGCGGAAGACCGATATCACCGCTTGATACGGAAAGATATGCTTCACCGCCGATCCGCTCGCCGAAGGCGGCCGCGCGGCGCGGGGTACAGAAGATCAGCTCATACCCGCAGGAATCGTCAAGTATACAGGAGAGGATTACTTGTCGCGCCTTCTCAAGTAACTCAGTCGTTATAAGCGAGAAGTGACCTGTTCCCCGGTGTACGTTCGAGTATGTTTCCAAAACCGTGAAGGCGACCATGTTCAGATACTCATACGGCTTCTTATCATCAATGATGCCGGCGAACGGAAATGATCCGTTACAGCGGTTAGCTACCTGATCCATTATAGCTCCTCTTATGCGGTTATATACAGGGCAGTTTCCCTGTTATATAGTGGTAC
>CAZAHA010000239.1:0-4274 GCA_964484915.1 uncultured Leptospirales bacterium | reverse complement strand
AGCGATCCTGTACGAAGACGGTTGCGGAATCGATTTTCCGGCCGAAAACCGGGGATACTTGATAGCGGCGGGTCCTGCCGTGTTTTTAGACACATTCATGGTATTGTCGGCAAGCTCCTTCGCGCTGGACGGTGAAAGCAGGGAAAGGTCCGGTACCGGATACAGAGAGCTTACGTCGAAAAGGCCGTGATGTGTCTCGCCGTCCTCACCCACAATTCCCGACCGGTCCACAAGAAAGGTCACTGGAAGGTTCATCGCAGCAACATCGTGTATGATCTGGTCATATCCCCGCTGCAGGAACGTTGAGTAGACGGCGAAGAACGGACGGCAGCCATTCTTCGCGAGCGCCGCCGCGAAGGTCACGGCATGCTGTTCAGCGATACCGACATCGTAGAACCGTTCCGGAAAGTCACGGGCGAAATCGTCCAGTCCGGTACCCGATGTCATGGCAGCGGTGATGGCACAGACGGAGGGGTCGCGGCGTGCCAGCGTACAGAGTGTCCGTCCAGCAACATGGGAATATGTATAGTGCTTCTCACCGAGGGTTTCTCCCGTGTGGCGATTAAACGGTCCCACGCCGTGATAGCGTCCGGGGTCCTTTTCGGCAAAAGGATACCCCTTCCCTTTGCGTGTGTAGACATGCACTATCTTGGGACCGTTGTTGATCTGGCGTACCTTGTCCAGTATATCCACAAGGTGTGACAGGTCGTGTCCGTCGACCGGGCCGAAGTACCGTATACCCAAATCCTCGAAGAGCTTCCCCGGAACGATGAGCCCCTTGATGTTGCGCTTGGTATTCTCCACGAAGGCTTCGATACGCTTTCCAATCCCGGGTATGCGTTCCAGGATCTTGTAGATCATACGGCGTGATTTATTATAGAATTTTCCTGTTATAAGGTCTGTAAAGTACTCGGAGAGGGCACCTACATTGCGCGAGATCGAGTGCTCGTTGTCGTTGAGTATAATGATAATGTCCTTCCTCATGTGACCGATGTGATTCAGCGCCTCGAAGGACATGCCGCCGGTCATCGATCCGTCTCCGATGACCGGTATTATGGAATAGGATCCGCCGTTGATTTCCCGGGCACAGGCCTCACCTGCCGCGAGCGAAAGGGATGTGCTTGAGTGCCCGACGTTATATGTATCGTACGGCGATTCAGTAATCTTGGGGAAACCGCTGATACCGCCGCATGTGCGGAGTGTTGAAAAATTATCCCGCCGTCCGGTGAGTATCTTGTGTGCATAGGCCTGATGTCCGACATCCCAGATAACACGGTCATTCGGCGCATTGAAGACGCGGTGGATTGCAACGGTAAGCTCAACCACACCGAGCGAAGACGCGAGATGACCGCCGTTCCGGGAGGTAACTAAAATTATCTGTTCACGTATCTCGCGGCACAGCGATTCAAGCTGTTCACTGGTGAACGTCTTTATATCATCCGGAGAGTGTATTGTATCAAGCAAACCAGGCATCACATCATCTTTCGCATAGCGGCACTTCCACTAGTAGTGTATCGGTCCGGAACAGTCACGGACGAAGGGGCAAGGAAAAAACCAGCATGTTTTCATACCAGCAGATTCCCTGTAACGAAGCGGGAACTGCTGTTGGGGAATCCGGCCCGAAGGCCGGATAGTATTTATTTGGCGTATTCCAGAACCCGGGTTTCGCGTATAACGATAACCCGCACAATTCCAGGATACTTGAGCTCGTTCTCGATTCTCGCTGCTATTTCCCGGGCGATGAATTCCGCCTTTTCGTCATTCACGTTCTCGTTTGATACCATGACCCGTATCTCGCGTCCGGCCTGTATCGCAAACGATTTTTCCACACCTTCAAAACTGTTGGCGATCGCCTCAAGATCTTCAAGCCGCTTGAGATAATTGTCAAGCGATTCTCGCCTGGCGCCCGGCCTGGATGCAGATACGGCGTCGGCAATTTGGATAACATACGCCTCAAAGCTTGACGGCTCGCGGTCGTTATGATGAGAAGCGATGATATTGACGACCTTCTCGTTCTCACCAAACTTCTTGGCCATCTCTGATCCGACGATCGCGTGTGCACCCTCGCCTTCAACAACGGCGCCCTTGCCGATGTCATGCAGAAGGCCTGACCGTTTGGCAAGCTGTACATCAAGCTTGAGCTCACCCGCGATTATTCCGGCTATGTTCGCAACCTCTATACTGTGACCGAGGACATTCTGCCCGTAACTGCTTCTGTACTTCAGCTTGCCGATATGATAGAGAGAATCGTTGGAAAGTCCGGGAATACCCAGTTCAAACGCGGCCTTCTCACCCTCCTCCAGAATATTCTCCTCGATCTCACGGGTCACCTTCTCTACGACCTCCTCGATGCGCGCGGGATGGATCCTGCCGTTGAGGATAAGCCGCTCAAGCGACTGGCGTGCTATCTCGCGGCGGATAGGATCGTGTCCTGGAATGACAACGGCCTACGGCGTATCGTCGATGATCATATCGACTCCGGTGAGGTTTTCAAGCGTTCGGATATTCCGTCCCTCACGGCCGATGATCCGTCCCTTCATGTCATCCGAAGGGAGAGAAACGGTGGTTATGGTGTTCTCGGATGTATACTCTGTTGCGTTCCGCTGTATGGCGGATACGACAATCTCCTTCGCCTTCTTGTCCGCCGTACGGCGCGCCTCTTCCTCTATCTTGTTGATGAGCTTCAGTGACTCAAACCGTACCTGGTCTTCAAGCTCCTTGAGAAGCATTTCCCGCGCCTGGTCCTGTGTCAGATTGGCTATCTTCTCAAGTTCCTTTCTGTACCGTTCAAATTCGTTGTTCAGTTCTTCTTCAACTTTTTTGTTTTCACGTTCCCTGCGGATCAGATCGCTTTCCATACGGGCAAGCTCCTCGCCCTTCCGTTCGATCTGTTCCTCCTTCTGCATGCAGCGCTTCTCAACGACGATCAGTTCCTGGCGTCGTTCACGCATCTCCTTTTCCAGCTGATTCTTTTCCTGCAGCAGATTGTCTTTTGCCTCAAGGAGCAGTTCCTTGCGCTTCGACTCTGCGTCCCGCTTTGCGTCCAGAAGGATACGCTGGGCGCGGGACTCTGCAGAGTTGAGACTGAGTTTGCCTTTATATGATCGAACCGCATAGCCGCAAGCAACACCCGCCGCAAGAGCAATCACCGGTAAAACAATTGTTAGTAACATGGTCACCCCGATTAATTAAGACATGAATTAGGTGAACTTATTCTGTAACAGGGGAACGACACAGGAGGGTACGAGAGAGGATATATCACCGCCGTAACTTGCTACTTCTTTGACTATACGCGAGGAGATAAACGAATGGTCGGCTGAAGCCATCATGAAAACAGTCTCGATCTCCGGAGCCAGCCTCTTGTTCATCAATGCTATCGCGTACTCATACTCATAATCAGCGATAGCACGAAGTCCCCTCACAATACATTGAATGTTGTTATCTCTGCAATACTCAACAAGTAATCCGTCAAATGCAACAATCTCGACGTTAGTAATATCTTTACTACAGCACATGGAGAGCATCTCAACCCTCTCATCCACCGTAAAAATTGATCTCTTTGCCTGATTCATGGCAACGGCTACAACAACCTTGCCAAAAATCGCCGCCGCCCGGTGTATAATATCCAGATGTCCATTCGTAACAGGATCAAAAGAGCCTGGATATATACCAACCTGCATAAATCCCCGTCATTCCAAGTTCAACATCATTAGAAAAACGACGTTATATAGAAAATGTCAAGAATTTTTTATGGCGGCACCTACTTAATAAGCTGTTTGATGATTTTCAGTTTTGAACGGGTATATGGAGGATACCTGAGCGGCAGATCCAGCCAGGTACCCCGTGTCATGACCGATTTTTCATGCGAAAACGTGTAAAAACTCTTTCTACCGTGATACGAACCGATTCCGCTGTAACCGACCCCGCCGAACGGCAGCTCGAGGTTTGACAGGTGAACGACTGTATCGTTAACGGTGACACCACCCGCATGAAGGCTGCTGAGTACACGTTTAATGTTCTGCCTGACTGAGGAAAAGATATACATCGCAAGCGGATTCGGCCGCTCCTGTACCACGGCAATCGGCCCATCCTGTGATGAAACAGATACAAGCGGCGAAACGGGACCGAATATCTCCTCCATCATTACCGTAGAATCCAGCGGTGGATTATCCACGATTGTCGGTTCTATAAAGGGGGCTGCGTCGTCACTCTTTACACCATGTACGACCGTTCCGCTCCTCATGTACCCTGCGACACGATGAAAGATATTTTTT
>CAZAHA010000238.1:0-4282 GCA_964484915.1 uncultured Leptospirales bacterium | reverse complement strand
ACCCGTATATTCATAGCTGTAGGCCGAGGGAAGTTTGCGGTAGATTCGTTCAAGGGAGTGGATGATATCGCCGCGGCGCAGTGTGCGTACGGTACGTCCGTCCTTTTTCATGGCCACCTCGCCCGAACGTATCAGATACATGTAGGAGATCGGCGCACCTTCCTGGACAAGGACATCGCTTCCCTCATACGATACGGGAATGAACATGGATTCTATCCATGTTTTCTGTGTGGGACTGAGATACCGCAGCATTGGACTGTCCGCAAGAAGGTTCCATGTTTCGCTTGTCCTGATCTTGGCAAGGCGCTTGAGTATGGTCTCAAACTCGGTTCCTGCAATAAAGCTGAGGAACTCATCGCGGTTGACGGTATACAGGATTACGTTGGTTTCGGCAAAGACGTCTGCGGCTCGGTTCTGTCTGGTAACCAGCGCCACCTCGCCGAAATAGTCATATGAGCCGTAGATCTTCCTGTGTGAGAGGTCTCCGCTGTCGACCGAGACGTTTCCCATATAGATGATGTAAAATTTGTCGCCGGGAGTACCGCGAGAGATTATGCGCTCTCCCTTGCTGTAGTGCTCTTCGTTTACGATAGTGATAAATTCCTGCATCTTGTACATGGGCAGCACGTGAAAGAAGTCGATGTGCTTGAGCAGGCCGATTATCTTGTACGCTTCTATATGTTCGGACGGGGCGACCTGGTAGTAGCGCGTGTTCTCTATTCCGAAGGTGGCAAGCGATAGTCCGGTCTCTTCCGGAAAGTCTTTCTTCGCGATGTGGTATACGATTATTTTCTTCTGTGTCTCAGGCGGCAGTGTGTTCAGAAACGATATTGGAGTGTGAAGCGGAGCGATACCAGATTCATGGAGGATCACGTCCGCATCCCAGGGAAAGTACTTGAGTTCGTTATACCGCCGAAGCGAAATGACGTTCTTCTGAAACAGCTCAAGATGTTTCTCCGGATCGTTATTATGGTCTGACGTATAGACCACAGTCTTCCCCTGAAATTCCATGCGGAACCCGATCGTCGGTATGGAATGGAGCGAGTAACTCATGGTAAACTTGGCCCCGTGAATGAGTACCGGCTCTCCTATCCTGATCTGATTGAAATGAAAGAGGTTTCTAAGCGACGCGATCGGTATTCCGGACAGCGCCGAATACTTCCTGAGAAAACTCAAGAGTATGGTTTCGGTCGTATATATCGTTATGCGGCCTTCCTCCAGTATCTTCTGAAAGGTCCCGGCATCGTGATCTGCATGGCAGTGTGTCAGGATGATGCTGTCGATGAGTTTTGGATTGACATTTGAGTTGATGAGCCATTCGGTCGACTCGACCGGCGGGTCAACCATGACCCCCTCGTGGTTGAGCCAGAATATGTATCCGGATGTGTTCTCCTCCGGATCGAAGCCGTGGCTGGGTCCAAGACAGGTAATGCCGAACAGCGGTGGTATGTACGGCTCAACAAGCCGCTCGCCGATGAAGTAATGTGGGGTATAATCGACACGGCACGGTACACGGGCGCTTTCCGATCCGTCTTCAAGAAATACATACTCTCCCGCTGCTTCGTCATACACGATCTCGACCTGCGGTGATGATTTTTTTGACAGGGTGACACGGTTGTTATGAAACGGTACGATCTTGATGAGGTCGTCTATGGTAAAGGTCGATCTGAAGTAGTCGATCTCCTTCTTCAGATTGAAATATTGATACGGAGAGATCGGATCGATATCCTGAAAATCACCGCTGACGTCAAGCTCGCGCGGTCCGAAGAGGGACTCCTGCAGCACGGCCCGCAGGCAGTTTATCTGCTCATCCTGACAGATAACGTGCGTCTTATGTTTGCGGACAAAGAAGTTGAAGTATAGGGGAAACTCGATCTCGGCAACACTGATGCCCTTCATCCAGTCAAAGAGCTCCGTTGGCAGCACAAAGAAATTAGGCACGCCGTAGGCGGTCTTCATGGTATCCTTGATCGTCTCCGGCGGCACGCCCACCTGAAACGGGCCGAGGGAGGTCTGAACGATATATCCTCCCCGGCTGAGTGCTTCATAATTTGACATGGTTATCTATCTATTAATCAAGCAGAGTATTTATTCAAACGAATAGTAGACCTGTTTCTCGCCAAAACCTGCAAACCCGTAGTCATCGATCTTCTTGAGATGGTCACGGTAGTTGTCTCCGTAGTGGACAAGATACATCTTCTTCTTTATCTCGGGCGGTAGTGCGTTCAGTTCGTCAATCGACGCATGTACACCGCCGGGAAAGAGCTGACAGTCGTGGAATATGGTCTCAAAGGAGAAACGGGACTCGTAGTAGGTCACGAGCTCCGGATCGTACCTGGTGTCGCTTGAATACATGACCCGGTCGTCGATGATGATTCCGCAGCTCCAGAACGAGCTTTCCCAGTTGCGGGATGAATCCGGAATATGCTTGGTACGGAACATCTTGATTCCGATTGATCCTGCCTGCGCTTCGAAGGTCTCGCGGGGGTATCCGTGGAGGACAACCGGCCGGTTGACTTCAAAAAAATCGTAAAATGAGAGTATGTCACCTGCGTTTTCTTCATTATAAGCTGATCCACCGCGAAGCGACATCTCCCACAATATATACTGGTAGGTTTCGTTTATCGTCATAACCGGCTTGTTGCCGGTAACGTACTTGTTCATCAGGGCGACCTCTTCAAGCCCGCCGATATGATCCGCATGGGAATGGGTTATGAGTATGTTCTTTATATCCGTAACCGAGAGTCCGAGGTTGCTGAGTGCCTGCGGACACTTTGTTCCGCAGTCGACAAGGAGGTGATCGTCTCCCTTGATAATCAAAAGATTTGTCTGAAAATTGTCCTTGGTAAAGGCACTTCCCGTTCCGATAAAAAAGAGCTGCAGTTCTCCACTGTTGTGCAGTGATAACGGCTGTTGTTCAAGTTGTATCTTCTTCATTTGTATCCATCACCCGGACGTGTTGACCGTACGTCCACTTTTCTGTTATCGGTTACATCGGATTGACATCAATGTAAAATAGCAGCGCGCGGCTGTCTGTCAAGAAAAATGTCCTTGTGTTCCTGTTGAATGAGGCAAGGATGTAAACCGATTATTTATACCACATCAGGATATGCCATGATTATCGATATTTCCTTCTGGAACGATCTCATTATCCCAATTCGGCTGTCAACACCGGTATCCAGGGGCACGCGTGAGTACCGTTCGGTCTTTGATATGGACCACGACCGGATCATGTACTCCAATTTTTTCAGGCGGAGGCACGACAAGACACAGGTCTTTCCATATGCGCCCCTCTCCACGTCTGGGCAGGCACGGTCCAGGCTCTCGCACTCTCTGGAGGTGTCCTGCGTCGCGCGGTCGCTCGGTATGCTGGTCGGGGATTATCTGAAAGGCAACGATGTCTCGGTTGTCCCCCATGACGTCGGCATGGTGTGTGCGTCAGCATGCCTCGCTCATGACATCGGCAATCCGCCGTTCGGCCATTCCGGCGAATTTGCCATACAGCACTGGTGTAAAGAAAACCTCGGCGCAGCAGGGCTTGATCAGTGGGAACGCGCCGATTTTGACCGTTTTGAAGGAAACGCGCAGGGTTTCCGCATCCTGACGAGGCTTGAAACCTGGCAGCGCGCCGGAGGCCTGCGGCCGACAGTTGCGACCATGTGCGCGTACACGAAGTATCCCTGTTCCTCTCTAACCGAAGCGCGTACAGGGTGTCCCAAGTCAAAGAAGTACGGTTACTTCAAGGCGGACCGCAACGCATTTTCGGAAGTGTTTTCGGCCGCACGCATCCTGCCGGCGGATAATGATGGAAGAAGCTATCCCCGTCATCCACTCGCCTATCTCACCGAGGCGGCCGATGATATCTGCTACGCGGTGGTTGACCTGGAAGACGCGTTTCATCTTGGCATCATTTCATTTGACCAGATATACGACTTTCTGATGCCGATTGCATCTTCCGACCCTGCCTTTGAAGACGAGAAGCACTTCGACAGCGATATCCGCATTGCCCGTCTCCGCTCCGCTACGATCAACAGCCTGATCAATCAGTCATTCTCGGTGATAATCGAATCGATCCACAGTTTCGAGAAACATTCATTTACCGGTACGGTTACGGACAGGATAGAATCGGCTGAGCACTACAGAAATATCTATGACTTTTCGATGGAGCACATCTATAATTCAAGCAGGGTTCTCGAGATTGAATGTGCGGGTTTCAAGACAATTGGCGGACTTCTGGAGATGTTTATTCCGGCCGTCCTGTCGAACCGTCCCTCCGCGCAGG
>CAZAHA010000237.1:0-4284 GCA_964484915.1 uncultured Leptospirales bacterium | reverse complement strand
GTCATCCGGATACCAACGTTACGTTTCATCCATCAACCGGCAAAAGCGGACAAACATCCAGTCCGGGCGGGTGGTACGATGCCGGCGATTACGGCAAGTATGTCGTCAACGGCGGCATCACCGTCTGTACGCTGCTTGCGCTGTACGAGCTCTATCCGGACGCGGTCACCGATGCTTGCTCAATACCGGAATCCGGCAACGGCAGAAGCGACCTTCTTGACGAGGTACAATACGAACTTGACTGGTTCAAGACGATGCAGGATACCGACGGCGGCGTCTTCTTCAAGCTCGGCACGCTCTCCTGGCCGGGACAGGTCATGCCGCATGAGGACAACCTGCCCCGGTTTATCATCGGAAAATCGACGGCCTCGACGCTCAATTTCTGCGCCGCTATGGCGATGGCCGGACGGATATACCGCGACACGGACCGTGAGTACGCACAGGATTGTACGTCACGGGCTCTAAGCGCCTGGGAGTGGGCACAGGCCAATCCCGGGGTTCTCCATCCGGACGAGACAGGCGGTACGGGGCCGTACAGCGACACAGACTTTTCGGACGAGTTTTTGGCGGCCGCTGCTGAACTGTACATCACCACACAGGAGAGCACATACCTTGATTATATACGTGAACACATCCGACCGTTCGAGATTACCGGTATCGTATGGTGGGGCGACTTGCGGAACCTCGCCTTCCATTCCATAGCGGTACACGGCGGACTGTTTCCGGATGATGTTGCGCGGCCCGTACAGGACGCGGTACTCCAATGGGCAAACACAATCGTTGCAAGAATAGAAGAGAATCCGTACAGGATACCGCTTGAGAAGGAGGACTTCGTATGGGGTTCCACCGGCGTTGCGGCAAATTACGGCGCTTCACTGTGCTACGCGTACTACCTGTCCGGAGACGACCGGTATCTTGATGCGGCCATTAAGACGGCAGACTATATCTTTGGAAGAAATGCCACCGGATACTCGTTTGTCACGGGATACGGGGTCAAACCGCCGATGCATCCTCATCACCGGCCAAGCGAGGCGGACGAAATCGACGATCCCGTACCGGGTCTTGTTGTCGGCGGTGCAAACCAGTACCGGGAAGACAAAGCAGACTATCCGCATACCCGGCCGGCGCGTTCGTATGTGGACAGTGTGGAAAGCTACGCCTCCAACGAAAACGCCGTAAACCAGAACGCACCTGTTGTCTTTTTGCTCGGCGTACTCGAGGCAAACAAATAACTGATTGACACTTCAATAATTCGGGATACTTTTCCGGTGACAGGCCGAGTGCATGAACGGCCCCACAACGACACAGGAGGGCATGATGTCTGTTTTTTACCGGATCAGCATTTCCGCGATTATATTCCATATCTGTCTCATTCTGCTCATGGCTGCAGGATACTACACCTTCTATCCGGAACGGTACATCATCTATTCGCTTCTGACATATCTTATCCTGAGCATCATGCTCCGCTATCTGATCGCACGCGACCACCGGCACGGCGTCAACCTGTTCAGACGGAAGGAATACGATAAGGCAATCGAGTCATTTGACAGGAGCCATGACTTTTTTACACGGCATGAGTGGGTCGACAACTTCCGCTTCATAACGATGCTGAGCTCGTCACGTATTCCGTTCCGTGAGATGGCCCATGTTAACAAGGCGTTCTGCCTTGCCCGGCTTGACAGACGCGACGAGGCAAAGACGGTGTACAGGAATATCCTGAAAGAAAACCCCGCAAACAAAATCGCCGAGGCCGCACTCCGGATGATGGAGGAAGAAAACGGCAGCCGGCAGGAATAATACAAATAAGCATACAGGAGCCGAATCATGGCAATAGCAAAGGTCTGGATAAACGAAGGATGCACACTGTGCGCAAACTGCGAGAACATCTGTCCCGAGATTTTCGAGGTCCATTCAACGACCGCGATCGTCAGGGGAGCCCACGATTTTAACCGGTATGAAGAGGAGATCATACAGGCCGCAGAAGAGTGTCCGGTAAACATTATCCACTACAGGTAGATCATGAAACCGGTATACTTTGACCTTACCGTTCACAACGTAGACCGCTCCAGGGAATTTTTGGGCAGCGTATTCGGGTGGTCGTTCACACACATGCCCGGCACGGAGAATTACTACCGTATTCAGGCAGGAGACGACACGGAAGAGGGTATCAACGGCGGCATTGGGCCGGCCAGCAGTACCGAAATATCCAGCGGCAAACCGTTGACGGTGGTCACCGTGCAGGTGAAAGACATTGACAGTACCCTGCAATTAGTGGCGGATAACGGCGGTTCGATTGTAGAGCAAAAACGTGAAATTCAGGGTGTCGGTTACTATGCCACCTGCGCGGAACCGGGCGGATTGATGATCGGCCTGATACAGTCGTTTTAGATGAGGAGTAAGTGTGGGTATACAATCTGCAGAACGGCTGTCAACCTATACTCTGAATGGACGCGGCAGGACAGCCGACGTCTATCTCTACGATACAGACAGGATCATCAAGCTCTTTCACGAAGATTTCCCGCGGGAGGCGATACACGGTGAGTTTACCCTCGGTACTATAATTCAGCAAAGCGGCTTACCCGTTCCGAAAATTATCGGCCGTACAGTACTCGCCGGACGGGAAGGGATTCTGTTTGAGTACCGTCAGGGCGTATCGATGCTGGCCCGTCTGATGCAGCGCCCCTGGACGGTAACCCGCCTGGCAAGGATGCTTGCAGCTCTCCACCATACTGTACATCAAACCGGGATTGACGCGCTTCCGTCCCAGAAGGAATCCCTTTCGTACGCCATTACGTCCACCTCTCTCCTTGACGACGCCGCAAAGGAGCAGGTCCTCGCCATACTGTCCCGTTTACCGCACGGAAACACCGTCTGCCACGGCGACTTTCATCCGGACAACATCCTATTGACTTCTGACGGTCCCGTAATCATCGACTGGATTACATGCACCAATGGAACAGCCGCAGCCGACATTGCCAGGTCCCAAATACTGATGATGAAAAGCGCGCTCCCGCCGGGAATGCATCCGATCACACAGAGGATACTTCTTGGGATCCGCAGTTTATTTTACGCGACGTATATCCGCGAATACCGGAAACGCTCCGGAATCACAGATGATGAAATCAATGCATGGATGCTCCCGGTTGCTGCGGCCAGACTCAACGAAAACCTCTTCCCGGAGGAGGTTGACCTCCTGCTCACAATAATCCGGCGGTACACTGCACTGTCGTCACCACAGAAGGACAAAAGGCAGAAGGAACATGAGACTCTACATCATACGTCACGCTGATCCTGACTATGAAAACGACACCATCACACCGGACGGCGTCATGGAGGCGCGGGCGCTCGCCGAATCCCTCACGGACTGGGGACTCACCGCACTCTACACCTCACCGATGGGACGCGCCCGCAAGACAGCGTCCTACACCGCCGAGACGGCCGGACTCCCTCTACAGGTGCTGGACTGGACGATGGAGCTTTCACACCTGAGGCACCCGGACACGCCATACGGCTCTGTTGCAGCATGGGACATACCCGGCGAAGTCTACCTCCCCATCCAATACGGCGAATACCGTTCTGAATCCCATGACGGGTTTTATCCGGACGAGGCGGGAATAGACCCAGAGCTCGAAAAACTTGGAACCGAATCCGACCGCTTTCTCGAAGGATTCGGCTACCGCCGGGAAAAACATGTGTACAATGTGGCGCCCGATGCGCAGGAAACGGCTCAGATCGCCGTATTCTGCCACAACGGGTTCGGCCTTGCGTGGCTGTCCCATCTGCTATCCATACCGTACCGCCTGGTGTGGCCCGGGTTCTGGCTTGCTCCCACGTCCGTTTCAACGATCCTCTTAGAAAAACGGAGCCCGCAGACAGCGGTGCCGAGGGCGCTGTGTATCGGCGGCACATCCCACCTTGCCAGTGCCGGGATCACCCCGAAACCGAGCGGAATCAAGGCCAATTACTACTGAAAGCCGCTGATCAGGCTTGTAAACGGCCGGTGTCAGAGTCTGGACAGCCAGAGCAGCCAGCGGGAGTGGCGGGCATACATGCGGGCATTTTTTTCCAGTTCGCTGCTGCCGGTACGTACGGCGAAGTCCCCTGTCCAGGAAGCGAGCTTCTCCAGTCTCCGGGATGCAACAGAGAAGAGTTGGCTGCAGGTATACCGCAACGTCCCGTTCTCACCTGCATACGCATCAAGAAATGTATCCGAGCGTCTCAGCACTTCACTGAGCGGAAAGGGAGCGGTCTCGTCTGTGGGATCTTCCCGTGCTACCGGCATGA
>CAZAHA010000236.1:0-4345 GCA_964484915.1 uncultured Leptospirales bacterium | reverse complement strand
AAACCATGCGCTTGCGCAGCTCAGGAGCAACCTGGCTGACAGCGGCTGGAAGAAAGCCGTCATCTATCTCGACAGGACGGATGAAGCGTTAAGCGAAACGGCGCTCAGCACACTGAGTACCGTTAACGCGGTCAGACTGAATGTCCGTTCGGACTCGGCGGTCAGCGGCGTCATCTACATCAGCGGCATTTCGTTTATTCAGTCAAGCTGGAAGGACATACGCATTAACGACGTCAGGAACGACGATCCGGAACGGTTCCGCGTATCGATTGTTGATTCATACAACGATACCGAGTACCGGAAGAACTCGTTCATGAAACAAGCGCCGGACCAGTATCGCGACCTGTACGGTTCCAGCGTATTTGATGACGAGGCAAATCCCAGGGAAGGGGCGCTCAGCATATCCTATGATTCACTCGGAGGCGGCTCAGGCTCCGTCCTGAAGCACTTCGCACGGAAACTCAACCTCATGAATTACCGTTCACTCAGGTTCTGGCTGAACGTCCGCGACTTCACCCTGGGCGACGTCCTCTTCTTTACTGTCGGATCTACTGAAGATGATTACATCGAATACGAGTTTCCCATAAACGCGAGGCGTATCTGGCAGCGCCTTTCGATACCCCTCTCCGCAGGCGGCGGTGACGGAAACCGGCGCATAGTTGGGAGTCCTGATCTCATGCATATAACCAACGTCTCCGTCAGGATAGAGGGAAACAGCGGCCGGTTGTGGATAAACAACATTCACGTAACAGATCCTCTTGAGCTGACGGACGTCGCCTACTGGGCGGAGAGCGAGATATCCTCCCGAAAACCGGTATTCCGTGACGGTGACGGCAGGGAATACGGCAGTGATTTCAGCATGACGTACATCAAGCGAGGCGTCGGCCGTGATTTCGTCAGCCCCGGACGCACCAAACGGAACATGAGCGAGGACGCCCACGAGATGTACACGTCCATATATCCATTTCCCGATCTGTATACAGGGTTATCACATGTTCGCGAACTTACCCGTACGACGGACATTAATGAGGAATTCGCGGAAGAACTATGGGGCAAGACCGTCCGACAGACGACTATCTTCGACGCGCTGTATAACCCCGTCAACGACGCTTACCCAACCGTACTTGCCACGATGAAGATCACCCACTACGACAACTGGCACGACACCGAAATCACAGAGGAGATGTTTGACACCCATACAGACCGAAACGAATACGCACCGAGTTTTGTTGTTGAAAAGACCTTTACCAACGTCCCGTTCGGCGCGCTGTACGCACACATAGCGTCCGACCTGCTCTTCAGCGTACAGCTCCGGCGTAATGACCCACACCTTGCCGAATCCGCGGCGGAAATTGACAGAACGCTGAAGCGCCGCCAGAAGCAGTACAACGATATCCAGCTCGAATACAACACGGACCACTTTTATATACGGCCGTCCCTCACCGCCGGTTCGGGCGAGTTTGTAACGCTCAGGGGATATGACACCGAAGCCGGACAGACCGTTCAGGGAGAACTGGGCGGCAACTTTCACTTTCCGTGGTTTTACTCCGGAGAGGACATGAAGTACTTCGAACGAAGCCATCTTGCCGTTCTCACCACCGGCATCAGACTAACCGCCTCCCTGCAGCCCGAGCATACGCTTGAAGCAGAATATACCGAAAACGGATTCTCTGACTACCTCCTGGACGAAGAACCACGCGAATACGGCTTCAGCCGCCGGAAGGACGCGTTAACAACATGCAGACAACAGATCGTGATACCGTTTACCTTTTCCTCGACGCAGCTTATGAGAAGCATCTCCTTCATGTATGCACGAGAGTCAACCCTTGCCGAAAGCAAGGTACCGTATGAGGGCGAGACTGCTCCTCTTGCCGGCGAAGAGTTCGGCATCCGGCGCTCGTTTCCCGCCACATCTGCCGCCTACAATCTTGCGGAGTATCCCCCATGGCTGTTTTTCACCGGCAGGGGCAACTTCGCCAACGGACGGGACCATGTATGGAACACACTCAACAGCAAACTGTCGATGGATGATACACAGTCAGACGACTATACCAACGGATACCTCGTGCGGGACATGTATTCGGCTACATCCTATTTTGACTTTTCCGCAGTTACGATGGCGCTCAATGCCAACCTTTCACAGCTGTCCGAGCGGAGCGACATCCAGACCGTTCCGGGACAGATGGTATCAGCGGGTTCCGGCATTGACTTCTATTTCGATCTCATGGAGCTTTTCTCGTTCGGTTTCTTTCGTCCCAACGGTCCGGGCAGGGACAGACACAGCGCGCAGTTTACCTTGGGCCTTTTGTATACCAAGAACATGTTCATAACGTCAAACATCGGCGAGGACAGTTATCTTCCATCAACAGAAATCACTCTCGGCATCAACCGGCGTACGCTGACGCTTGCCGCATCGGTTGACCTTATGTACAGGAAGAAGGAGTACTACATACGGTCTGATCCCTCGGTACGTGACCGCCGCGACGACAAGTACTACAACAATCTTCCGCAGCAGAAGCTCGACCAGTTCGATTCGAGCTACAACTACCTGATCGAGTACATTACCGAGGTCGGATGGCTGTACTCTCTCTTCTCACGCATGTACAAACTGTATGATTATCCAATGTTTTCCATATCATACGAGCTCCTTCTAAACAGATACGATTACCGCTATACGGTATCGCCTGAACCGTATGACATGCATCTCATTACGGGGGATCTCGGCATGGACGTTCATAAAAACATACGGGGAAACATTACTGGACGATGGGCGCTCGAAAAGTTCCGCAACCGGACTTCCGGAAATGTATACCAGGAAGTAATCTCATACGACCTCTTTTTCGGCTTGTCCATCCTGTTTTAGCTATCCAGGGGAGAGGAGCTGTGGAAAAACGCCATCACTACTGTCTTTATTTTCTTGTATACAGTTGTTCCTTATGATGATTACAAAAAAAATAATGCTATAATGTGTACTTTTTCTTTTTTTATTGAAATGGAAGCAAAATCAAGATACGTTCACGATGTCGGTACGGCGTGCCGGTTCAAACAAATAATCGCATCTACTGGTTCCTTTTCATGATTAAGTCGGATCATTCAAAATACAACAAACCAGTCATCATGCTGTATCCGGGAGAATGGTACGTTACGAATGAGGATATGCTTCTTATCAGCGTATCCGGTTCGTGCATCGTTGTGACGCTGCATGACAGGATGAGGCGGATCGGCGGGCTCGGACAGTTTATTCTGCCCGGGCAAATCGGCACAGGCGGGCTTACCAACGACGATGTGGCATCGTACGGAATAACCCAGATTGAATTCCTTATCGGTGAATTCGTCAAGCTCGGCGGCGACAGACGGGATCTGACGGCAAACGTTTTCGGTTCGGCCGTCCTTGACACAGCGCAGAGAGTTGACACGAGAATACTGAAGAGCAATCTGTTCTTCATACATAACTTCTTTACGGCAGAGAAAATTCCGGTCGACCATCTTGACATATCCGGCAGCATGCGCCGGAAGATAATCTTCTCACCGCGTGACGGCCGTACCTTCAGAAAGATGCTCGCGAATAACGAGACCGGTTCGGAGATCATACGCCTGGAGAATGAATATATCGAGAAGGCATTCAAAGAGGTCCGGGAAAAGACAAAATACACTATTTTTTAGATTCTCAGGACTCAGGTTCCGTACGGTTTGGACAAACCGTCGACAGGATAGATATATGGATACTTCATTTTCCAAAATTTTCAGCAAAACCATGGTCACAATCTACCCCGGAGAGTTTTACTCATCAAGGGATGATGAGATCATCAGCACTCTTCTCGGGTCGTGTGTCGCAGTCTGCCTTCATGATACGTCAACAGGGGTATCGGGGATGAACCATTACATGCTTGAAGGACGGCTCATAAACCTGATCGAGCACACCAAGAGCTCAGACAAGCACGCGCTGCAGTCGGTATCACGGCTTATCGACAGCATGTGCCAAATCGGATGCAGCCGAAACCATCTTGTTGCCAAGATTTTCGGCGGAGGCAAGGTTCTTGCTACCGAAAACGACATCCACACCGTACCGCAGGACAATATACGCGCGGCCAAATTGATTCTGGAGATGGAGGACATCCATATCGAACAGGAAGAAACCGGCGGAAAATTTACACGCAAGGTTCTGATGGAGGTAAAATCGGGCAAAACCTATGTTAAGCGTTCACTGAACACGGCAGTGGCAAAGTAACAGCCAAACTGTCAATACCGTACACACCCCTCCCCCGCACCAAATAAAGCGCCTCTGAACAGAAAGAAAAAATACAATTGACGAATGCCGCGACAGCAGTACTATACTTCAGTCAGC
>CAZAHA010000235.1:0-4347 GCA_964484915.1 uncultured Leptospirales bacterium | reverse complement strand
GGCTGTATCGAGGCTTCATCCGGCGTAGTCCTGCGTATCACTGCTGCCGAATCAGCCGGTACAATACAGCGGTCATGTTTTTGACAAATCTCAAAGCAGCTGATATGAGTTACCTGATTGTTTTTAATAGTCATCCCGTATACGGATACAATGTTCAATTTGTATTGACATAACAGGATCAGCGGTTTTATTCGTGGTGAAATGACCGAGAGGAGGATTCATGAGGGATTTAATCATTATCGGAGGCGGACCGGCAGGACTGAGCGCCGGCATATACGCCGTAAGATCGGGGCTGGATGCTGTCATTATCGAAAGCATGGCTCCGGGCGGACAGGTTATCAAAACTGCCGAGGTTGAGAATTATCCCGGTTTTGAGAACAGCATCAGCGGATTTGAACTGATTTCGGGAATGGAAAAACAGGCCAGACGGCTCGGTACTGAGGTGGAAATTGCAGAGATCACATCTGTGCATCGTGACGATGAAAGAGACTGCATCGTATGCACTGCCTCCTCAGGCAACATATATGAAGCGAAAGCAGTAATCGCGGCTACCGGATCCAAATACAAGCACCTTGAGGTTCCCGGAGAGACCGAGCTGACAGGCCGTGGTGTCTCCTACTGCGCTACCTGTGACGGCGCCTTTTTCCGTGACAAGATAACAGCGGTTGTCGGTGGAGGAAATACCGCGTTGGATGAGGCGTTGTTCCTGACCCGGTTTGCATCAAAGGTTTATATCATTCACCGGCGTGACAGGTTCCGCGCAAGCAAGATCCTTGTGGACAGGGCACTCAGCAATGAGAAAATCGAACCTGTTTATAATGCGGTCGTTACATCGATCAACGGACGCGAGAAGGTCGAGTCGGTTAGTCTTGCCGGTACTGCGGACGGAAGGCAGTGGGAGCTTGCAACCGACGGTCTTTTTATCTTTATCGGCTTTTTATCGCTCACGGAGATTCTTCCCGATTCCATAAAGAACGAGTGGGGACAGATTAAGACCGACTGCCATATGAGAACGGAGATTCCAGGAATATATGCTGCCGGAGATATCCGTACAGATTCCAGAAAGCAGATTGTAACTGCCGCGGCGGATGGTGCGACGGCTGCGATGTCTGCGTACGAATATATTACACACGATATGCTGTGATACCGGATAAACGTGTACAGGATGTTTTAAGGAATGCGTATATCCCGCCCGGTAATAGTGCAGCTCGAAGGACACATTTTAAGTAGACATTGCCGCGAGAGATTGTATAATAACAAGCAGAGAGAAAAAACTTTCCGGGTGTGTATACGAGGTTCTTGATTCTGCATGAAGAAGATAATGATCGTTGAAGATGAAATCATATTGACCATGGCGATTAAGCGCTCGCTTGACGACGAGGGTTTCTTTGTGCTTCCTCCTGTTCTCTCGGGTGAGGATGCTGTTAAGAGAGCTGCTACCGATTCTCCAGACCTGGTTATAATGGATGTAACCCTTCAGGGTGAGATGGACGGTATCGAGGCGACCATGCTCATCAAGAAGGAGCTGAATATACCGGTAATCATAACCACTGCTCATTCCGACGCCGTCATGATAGAGCGGATAGAATCCTCGGGATGCGACGACTACCTCTTTAAGCCTGTCAACTTTGCCGAGATGGTGGAGCATGTTACAAAATTACTCGTGTAGGTTGATCAGCGTAATGTCTTTCCCGTTCCTTTTCATTGTCTTGGTGTCGTTTACGCTGTATGCACAAGCAGCGCATGCGCCCCGCAGCGGGTATTGTGCCGTACGGTACCCTGTCGTTCTTGTGCATGGTATTTCGTTTTCACCCAATACGCCGGCGGTCGGATACTGGGGAACGATACCCCGATTGCTGAGAAGTGACGGAGCGCGTGTGTACCTCAGCGGTCAGCTTGTCTATGGTTCGCATGAGGAAAATGCAGCTATGCTGAAAGAACGCATCCATGCCGTTCTCAGGGAGAGCGGCGCACAGCGTGTAAACATCATTGCGCACTCCAAGGGAGGCATCGAATCCCGGTACATGATATCAAAGCTCGGCATGGGGCCTCATGTGGCGTCATTGACGACACTGTGCTCACCGCACAGGGGCAGCGTGGTGGCGGACGCTCTCTACAGGGAGATGAATTCCAGTATGAACCTTTCGTTTCTGCTGGCAGGGTGCGCCACGTTTCTGTCGGCGGTCTCTGGCGATCACCATGCCGCTCCGTATATCGCGGGAGCACAACTCTCCACTGCTTATATGACAGAGTTTAACAAAACAGTTGTCGACGATCCCGCGGTTTATTACCAGAGTTATGCATCGCGCATCAACGAGGATTATCCGTCGCCTGGATGGGCCTCTCTGTATTTGTTTGTCTACGGCCAGGCTGGAGAAAATGACGGTGTCGTATCGGTTTCATCAGCCCGCTGGGGTGAATACGGAGGAATCATAAGCGCCGGAGCGTTTCAGCATCTTTCGCACAGCGAAGTGGTTTGCGTCGCAAAGCGTCCCGGCATGGACGACGCCGTTGTGTATGGGTTTTACCGTACACTTGTTGCGGATCTGAAGAGTAAGGGATTTTAGCAGCACCCGGCCTGCACATAACGAGTGTCTGTCCCGAACAGCAGTCCCTTGCCGGTAATCCGGGCTAAGGAAGGTAGCATGGGAATCTTAAAGCATATTATGAACAGACCGCTTGGCGTGGCGTTGTCAAGCGGAGGAGCGAAGGGGCTGGCACATATCCCGCTTCTGGAATATCTGGACAGAAACAGGGTCCGTGTTGACATGATCGCAGGATCGAGTGTCGGCGCGCTCATCGGAGCCGCGTATTACTGCGGCACACTCTATGATCTCAAGAACGAGATGATCGATTTCTCCCGCAAAGACATACTGAAGATCGTGGACCCTGTCCTGCCCCGAAGCGGACTGATATCGGGAGAGCGGATCGTATCGTTTCTCTCCCGTTTCATCGATCCGGATATCACCATTGAAGACCTGCCGGGAAAACTGGCAATACTGGCTACTGATTACCATTCGGGAAATCCGGTTGTCTACCGGACCGGTAATCTCCTCAAGGCGATTCGCGGCAGCATTTCCATTCCCGGAGTATTCGTCCCCGTACAGTACGATGAGTTTCTCCTGATGGACGGGGGCGTCGCAAATCCGATGCCGGTCGATATACTGAAGAAGATGGGCGCATCCCTGACTATTGCAGTTAATGTTCATCCAACGGCGCGGAGGCTCACCAGAAAGGCCATGCAGGAGAGGTATATCGACCCCAGCAGAAAGGAACGGCCGCGCCGCACGATTCTCCATAACGCCAGGGTCAATGCCGAATCATGGATAGAATTTATTGCCAGAAATTTCGACCTGCAAAAAGCCGATCGTGACGAAGATTCGGGCAAACCCTCAATTTTCGATATCTTCATGCAGAGCATGGAAATCATGGAATACATGAACACGCACATGCTGCTCAACCGCTACAAGCCGACCGTTCTGATAGAACCGGACGTTCGGCAGATCGGCGGTCTCGATTTCGACAGGGGGGTCGAGGTTTTCGGCCTCGGTTGGAAGGCGATTGCAAACAGGGAATTTTCCCTTAAAACAAGAATCCTTCTCTGGAAGTAACACATGAGGAGACTGCATGTTATCTTCATCATCGCTTTCGTAATGCTTTGTTACTCAGCCTGCTCCTCAGTACCAGAGCACCGCGGGGACGATTCGATACTGGTCATATCGGCGCTTTTGCCGGCATCCGGCGGCGGTGTGTACGTTTCCTCGCAGAAGCTGATGCTTCTCAGGCTGAAGGACGGTGTAATCGACACCTCCGTCATTTTCTTTACCGATGAGGTCCGCGAAGACCTTTACTATGCCTATAATGTACCGCCCGGCTGCTACGTGATCGCAGGCTGCGCTGCGGAAGCGCCGTCGGAGTACATGAATGAGTGGCTCCTCTATGTATTTAAATAGGAGTCAGCGTTGCGGTGCACCGTATGCGTCGACGGTAACACCGTCTACTTTGCCGGGCGACTGCACTTCAATACGCTGAAATATGATCCGCTTGCAGCGGACGACTTTCAGAAAACACTGCTGAAAGAATACAACCCGATGATTATCACAGACGATGCTCACCAGCTGAATTATATTGTCCAGAAGTACACCATATATATGTGCCACACCGCGTTTATCGAAAGAAGCGCGCAGGAAGAGGTCTACGAAAGGATAACGGAAGACATAAAGGGAAGTTCGTGGAACGACCTCATTCCACAGGAGTATACGGATAAGTAAACGGTTTCCCGCATTACTCAGGCGATGTCCTCTTCGCGGCAAGCAGAATAATGTCCTCTTCATAGTGAGCATATTC
>CAZAHA010000234.1:0-4358 GCA_964484915.1 uncultured Leptospirales bacterium | reverse complement strand
AATTATCTGTCATTCCGGCTGGAGCGGTTGCGGAGTTTTCTGTCATTCCGGCCGTAGCGAAGCGAAGTGCCGGAATCCAATAAGTCATGTCGATAAATATTACATAAAACGGTGACCCCTTCCAAAATAATGCGACCTTCAAGCTGCTCGCCGCCGGGAACAGCAACCAGTCGGATATTCATCGATTGACGCCATGATTGTTCTTGACATCAGTTAAAATATAGGAAAAGTCGCGGCTTAACAGACCGACTATTGAGGGTAAAGTCAATCATGAAGAAGGTGCTGATCGTCTCGTGTTTGTTAGCCGTACTGGCTGCAGCCGCCGTAATCTGTCTGCATCATGCCGGTCCCGGTATCGATGCACTGCTCGATTTCATCCTGGAAGAACCGATACCGCTTCCGGCCCTGGAGGAAGTTGACATATCAATAACGGAGACCGATGACGACGCTCACCTGAAGGTCGTTCTCTCAACCGTCTATCCCGACGGGACCATACGGTATACGCTTGACGGTTCGACTCCCAATGATACAAGTCCTGTCTTTACAACTCCCCTCATCCTTGACTATAAGCCGGTCACAGTCAGAGCATATGTAAGTGTACCGGACTTCAGGCGGTCCGTCATATCGACAGAAAGCAGGGATATGTACGTATCGTCGCCAACGATAGAACCGTACACCGGGGACTATTTCAAACCTGTCACCGTAACAATAGCATCCAGCGATCCCGATAGTGTCATCTACTATTCGCTAAAGGACGGTCAGAGTCTGGTATATTCTGGGCCATTTGAAGTGGCGGAGAGTCATACAGCAGTCGATGTGCGGGCATGGGCCTCCCGGGAAGGCTGGCATGATTCACGAAAGATACGTCAGACGTACTCGTTTCCGCTTTTTGGCAAAGAATCAACCACGGTCGCAGTCCCCGAAGGAATGCCAATATATGGAAACAAATACTATCCGCAAAGGAGTCTCTTTCTTCAGGAAAGCGTTGTACGCCGGCAAACGGACTGTCTGCTTGTATACGGCACAAAAGGCCGGAAGTGGGAGTTGTATTCGCAGGTCACATTCGAAAAGGATGAGCGGCTGAGGGATTTCAATGTTGGCGGTGATGAGAATATATTCTGCCTCACCACAAAACGCGGCAAGACCAACGATGATATCCTTTCTTTTTATCTGATCAACAGCGATACGCGTTATACCGTAAATACCAGGTTTTACGCATACGAGGGGGAGGATCAGAAGTGGCTCGAAGAATCCTTTTTGGTCTCACCGTCCGGTTATACGTTGTCCGTTTTGGTAAAGGAGGGTATCTATTATAATGTTCGCTTCTACCTGTTGCTCCTGTCAATTGAAAACCATGTCTGGGTGCATCATCTCCATGAACTGCCTGACCCCGATTTCAATTCAGAGAACAGCGATAAGAAAAACAGACAGTCATGGTTTGAAAATAGCCCCGAAGAACGGATATTCATCTCCGATGATGGATCGAAGATTGCCGTCGGAACGGTTTCACGGCTGCACCTTTTTACGAAAAAGGATAAAGGATGGAAACATGAGTCGAAAGAATCCGGCTGGGTAAGTGACGTCGGCCAATACTCGGGCATTGCCCATGTTGGAGAGGATGGAGTGACATCCAAAGAGTACTACCTTCTTGAACAAAAGAAGAATGATAACGATGCTGAGTACTATCGATATATGGCGGGAGACGACGAAAGGGTCATACTGATCAGAAGGACCGCGGCACGGTAGTATCCAACCGGCATACGGCCCCCATTACTTTCGGAAAACGGCGAAGAGGTTTGCCGGAGCGGGGTGTATGATCTCGCTCTCAACATGGTTGAGTCCGTATCCGGTAACCGTTTCTACAAATTCATCAGACGTAAAGAAGTGCATCCTGGGTATGATGCCCATCAACGACAGCGTTTTTTGCAGACCGGTCATGACCGATCCGCCGATGGTTGACGTTTCCGCCAGGCAGTCTATAGCGGTAATAAAGTAACCGCCGTTTTTAAGAAGCGAAACCGCACGCTTGAGGAATGGGTCCAGAGCAGGTATAAAATGGAGAACGTTCATACACAAAACGGCATCATACTGTTTCGTCGGCAGCGAGAATATGTCGGTATTGATGCAGGTAACGTTGTACAGACTCCGTTCGGAGGCCTTGGTCTTCAAGATCGAGATCATGTTAGGCGATGTGTCTATGGCAGTTATGGAAGAAACATGAGAGGCGAGCCGAATGGTAATAATGCCTGTGCCGCAGGCAATATCAAGCACCGAGTCCGCAGCATTCAGATACGGAAGGGATTTCTGGATTGTTCGTGAATATGTTTCGTCGAACTTCTTGGACAGTTTGTCATATTTTCCGGCTATCATATCCCAGAACAAAGAGTTATGTGCACTTTCTCTGTTCATGCACTTATCCTGTTGCGCCGAGCACGATTAATGCAAGGATTTTTTTGTCTGATACAGAAAAACACCTGGACGCCAATTCGTCCATCCGTGCGGATTGTATCGGCCAGGTGATTCCACCTGACAGCAGCCAAAATATGAACCTGTTCATATCATATCTGATTTCTGGAGCGGAACCTCTATGCAGCTCATCCTGTATCTTCTGTCGGCACTCTGGATCGGTTTCATCGTCGCGGTCCCGCCCGGCGGTGTTACCGTCATCGGTATCCAGTATGCCCTGAAGGGTAACCTGTCCCGTACGTATGCGTTTATTGCCGGATCAAGTGTCGTAGACTGTTTTTATCTTCTGTGTGTCTATACGGGAATCGCGGCGCTTATGTCGGAACAGGGTGCGGTACGGAACCTTATGTATCTGGCATGCGGCGCCCTGTTGTTGTACATGGGAGTATCCGAGCTGATCACGTTGTCTGCAAAGAATCAGAGAAAGGGGAAGGAAGCAGCTTTTCAGACAGACGGCTCAATACCGGCGGCATTTATCCGTGGTGTCCTCGTGACGCTGACCAATCCTGCGACGGTTGTCGGGTGGCTTGCGGTGGCCGGCAACTTTTTTCTCCTGTGGCGGGGCAGGTGGCCCCTTTCGGAAACGCATGAGCCGTGGGCTGTCGCGATGATGATCGTTGGAGTCGAGCTGTGGTTTCTTCCGCTGTTGTACTGTATACACAAGACGCACCACAGACTCCCCGTAATTATGCATCGTGTGCTGACGGTGCTTTCGGCCGTAATACTCGGTGCGATGGGAACGCTGTCTGCAGCAGCGGGTATCGCAGGGATTATCAATGGTCTGTGATACTCCGGGGAAGGCTCGTACAATATGTGGCAACGTGCACGGCGGTTGGTGCAAGCAAAACACAATCCACCTGTGTAAGGATGGCACATGAGACCTTTGCGTTTGTAACCGGAAGATCATGGAAGCCGTCCTTACTTGTGTTGCCCGCGTCCGGGGCAACTCGTTCCCGGGAAACGTTACTGTTTGTATAAATGACCGATTGAAATATGTCCGTCAGCAAAATGAAGTACCGGCAATCATCCGGTTCTTTGCTTTCTCTTGACGCCTGAAAAACCCTTGACACCCGTCCTTCTGAGGGTAAATGTTCGGTTTACCCCGGACGGCACGGGACCAGACTGCAGTATAACCGACGTGAGGGGATGACTGCGTAAACGGAGAAACCATAATGAATAAGAAAATATACCTGTATGATTCAACACTGCGCGACGGCGCACAGGCGGAGGGAATATCCTTTTCCGTCATAGACAAGATCAAGATACTGCAGATTCTCGACCAGTTCGGTATCGACTATGTTGAGGCGGGAAATCCCGGATCAAATCCCAAGGACCTCGAGTTTTTCGAGGAGGCGGAACGTCTGACGCTTCGGCATACGCGTCTGACAGCGTTCGGCAGCACCAGGCGCCGCGACATCGCCGTTGAAGACGATGCGAACGTACAGTCACTGCTCCGGGCGAACACACCTGCTGTAGCGATCTTCGGCAAGAGCTGGGATTTTCATGTCAAGGAGATTATCCGCACAACGCTTGATGAAAACCTTCTGATGATCAGTGATACTATCGCCTTCTTCAAGGAGACGGGAAAAGAGGTCGTCTTCGACGCGGAGCATTTTTTCGACGGATACCTGAACAACAGCGAGTATGCACTCAATACGCTGCATGCCGCAGCCTCCGGCGGCGCCGACTCCCTCTGTTTGTGTGATACCAACGGCGGTACGCTTCCCGATGATATCGCACATATTACCCGCGAGGTCATCAAGCGCTTTCCGGACATACAGATCGGCATTCATGCTCATAACGACAGCGGATGCGGTGTAGCAAACTCGATCGTCGCGGTCGGTGCGGGAGCCCGGCAGCTGCAGGGTACGTTTATCGGATATGGAGAACGG
>CAZAHA010000233.1:0-4379 GCA_964484915.1 uncultured Leptospirales bacterium | reverse complement strand
GCAGGTGGATAACTATCTTGCAGGTGGATAACTATCTTGCAGGTGGATAACTATCCTGCAGGTGGATAACTATCCGGAAACTGCTGTTTCGCTTGAAGGTTTTACCGTACGGTACTCCCGTTTGCAAGCGACAGTGTTGTCGTACCGGACGCGGTTCTGACCTCGAGACGGTTGCCGCTTCTGGCGATACCTTCGACGGAGCCGATCTCCCGTTCCCAGAGGATGGTGCCGTCGGATGATGCGGCATAGACCCGTCTGGCGGATGCTGCAAATACACGGTTGTGAAACGTAATAACGTCACCGACAACGGCAGACTTTTCGATTATTCTTCCACCCCGGACCTTGTACACTTCGTACCGCGAGATGACGAGGGTTTCCGGTGCCGGTCTCGGTCTCGGTCTCGGTCGGGCAACCGGAGCAGGTTCTGCTTCCTCTTCATCAATAACATCGATCGTTTCCATCGTTTCAGTAAAATCAGACGGTTCAAACGATGATATCCGGTTAGGGCCTATTTCAATTACCTCTTTATTGTCCGACAGCGCTTCGTCGACCGACTTTCCTTCGTCCAGTGATTTGTTTACCGCGCTCTCGGCACGGTCCCTGTCATCGGGAGTGATCAGCACGGCCTGATTTTTTGTAACGGTTGTTCCGTGTTCAAGAAGTTTCCGAGGTGCAGTATCAAGCTTTGCAACACGGGGTGCGACTCTGATGCTTCCTTCGAAGACCTTTATGCGGGTTGTCTGACGCGGATCGGTCCGGACGGCGAACCGTGTGCCCCTGACCGCGGCGACAGAGGTTGTCGTACGCACCACGAATTCGTCATCCTTGGCCAGTTTTTTCGGCCAGGCGAGGAGTGAGCCATGGTCAAGTGTTATGTCCGACTTTTCGGATCCGTTTTCAAGGAGAGACGATGTAAGATCAACCGCCGACCCTTCCTTGATGCGCAGCACAGATTCTCCGATTGATATGTCGCAGGATGAACGCTGCCCCGTTGATATTCTGTCGCCGGAGGAGACGCTCATGCCCACAAGTGCAGGTGTATCATTGACGGTGACATCACCTACAAAGAAGGTTATTCGTGCCGGTTTGCCGATCTGGACATCGGCGCAGCCATGCAGGAGGCAGAATACGGATATGATTACAGGTATGAAAACGGTTTTCTTCATTTTGTACTCCGATGCATGGGGTGTTTCTCCAACTCTTCATATACACTTTCGGTGCGATACGGCATGAACTTCAGGAAAAACAACCTGTCGCCGCGCTTCTGTATAACGGTTCCGACTCTGAAGACCGGCGACTATGGACACCGTGACGGTTTGCCTGTTTGCATTGTCTTCATATTTCCATGATACAATAAGAACGTACCGTTGGCAAGAAACTAATGGGCTGCATGTCTGGCGTTCTTTTGTATTGACAGTCGCGTATGTTTTATCCAAGAATCGGACACATGAAGATTGAAACGGAACTCTACAATATCATCCATGCGGATGCGTTTGCCTCCGCATTTGCCGGAATGTCGGGCGGCCATGTTCGATCATTTTACCGCGGTATGACAGGTTTTTATGATACGGCTGAAGCGGTAAAGGATCATCCACACCGCTGGAAAAAACCGGGACTCTACGGTTTGATTTCGCAATTGGCACTTTTGGCGTCATATGCGGGGGCAGCCAGGACGGTGGGAAAAACTGAGATGGCGGATCTTCTCCAGACCGTTCTGGGCACTCCTGAGGAACGGGTACAGACTATCCGGGGTAATGATCCCTGTGTCTCAGAGTTTCTCATGCTTGACCGTACCTCCGGTGATGCCGTCTATCTGCATCCAGGATGCTCGCCGCTGGTTTTGTGCTCACTCTACAGCAGAATGCTCGCACCGAAGAAACCGTCTGATGAGCAGATTATCCGCTTTGTGACGCTGTTTACACGCAACAGTGATACGGTTGCCGGTGCGCTCTTCTGGGACAGGCTGGTCCGCCATCAGGTCTTTGCCCGTCCGGATGCGGCGTTTCTTGATGCCGCTGCGGCCGCGGATTCCTTGTGCGAAAACATGCAGTCAATACTGCCGCTGTGCTTCTCAAACGGTATCCATCCAGACGGAGTCGAACAGGCGGCAATGCATATTCAGGCGGTTGTTTCCTGCTATACGGATTCCGGTCTCGGCCCGCATGCCGAAAAGTCGCATATCGCGTACGTCGATTCCCTGATGCACAGTCCGGTTACGCGCGTCACGATTGACCATCCGCTGATTCTTCCGTTTTATGCCATAGTACTTGCCCTGGATGAACGATACAACAGCGGCTCTCTTCCGGGCAGCGCCGTTGTGTCGGGTGGCGAAACCGGTCTGGCAGCAGCTCTGGCGTGTCAGCTTCTGCCGGACGGGGTTGCGTTGGCGGAGAGCTATCCATTTCTGGCGGACGATCTGGTAAACAAGAAACAGATACAAAAGATCGTACCCCGGATTGCTTCAGGCAGATGCACCATGGATGAGATGACTCTGTTTTTTGACGGTGAGCAGAAACTGAGCGGCAAGGAGCGTGAGGAGCGAGCCGTACTCATGAAACATGCCAGGAAAAAGGCGCCGGTACGCAGAAAAAAGGACACGCGCAGGGACCGGGAGGAGCAGCTTTCAAAACATGTCGTTGAAAGCTGGACCAAACGCGACAAGGCGCGCTGGAAGCGTGAACAGCGACGAAATACCGGTGAGGATGACGGGCCGGTGTAGTGTTATATCATACCGGCGGATGCCCATTGGTTTTCGGCTGGTCAATTCCGTCTGTCTGGAGGAACGGTACCGGTTAAATCCGCACATTTCAAAAATGTTTGACAAAAGGGCTTAAAGTACATACTATTTTTTCCGATAGTATGGATAGGGAAAAAAGGAATTTTCCGATGCATGCATATCCACAGGGAGGACAATAATGAAATTATCTGTGAAAATCGTGTCGATCGCCATAGCTGCCGTGATTCTGCCGGGTCTGCTGGTCGGTTCTTCCGCGCCTGAATTCAAGTTTATTACCGTAGAGAATGTTTCCCGGTATACTGAAAACCGTATCGCGTTTCAACATGTCGACAAGTTTATTGATTCTCGCAAGGACAATTCACAGGAGTTACTTCTCATAATCCGCGACAGCAAGATGCAGTTGATCATGGACGGGTATGACAATCCGAAGCAGGTCATGGAACAGCGGCTCATGTATGACATGGAGCGCCGACTCTATGATGATGAGAAGATTTGGGAAAACAAGATAAACGGAAAACCGGATGCGATTATTGTTACCGACCGCCGGGTTCCGGTAATGAGAAGCTTTAAGGAAGAATTTGTCACCGAAAATTTTGGGGAATACTACTCCAATATACGCAACACGTTCATTCAGCGTCATGTCAACATATTCCGCTCGCTCATGGTGCACCGCAAGGATTCCGATCTCTATGTTAAGCGTGAGCCGCTTCCACGGCCGTTTCACCTGGGTGCTCCCGAGGATTCGGAAACGAAGTACATGATAAGCGCAACCGCGAAAACATCTGACGGGCGTATCTATTACTGCGAGGATGCTGATGGTGACGGCGTGACTGAAACCTTCAGTGTTAATCTTGTTGATGGATTCAACTGGGGCTACAAGTCAGGACCCAATATAATCTTCATCTACAAAAACAAATCCGAGGCCATCAGAGAAATAATTGGAACGCTTGCCGAAAATGCCTATTACGGAACCGATACTGAAATGGATCGTATGGAAGAGACGATATCGGAACAGCGGGAGGAGATTACCGACTGGATCGAACAGGATCTTGTTCCGCATGAACGGTTCTACGAATAGACAACAATACACATCACCACCAAGACGAAAGAGACATGTATACCGAGGCTGCCTTATAAAGGGCGGCCTTTTTGCTGCTCATGTCCGGACATGATGACGAGAGGAGCGGTGGATTCGGCCGGGATGCCGCGTTAATGACATGGATAGATGTAAAAAAGGCGGACCATATATGTGTCCGCCTTCGGTAATGTGCAGATGCACGGTCAGTATTTCGTTCGGATGCGGACGAAAGCAGCTGTCCGCGGCTGGAATTACAGATATATCTGCATCTGTGTCGTAAACCGGTGCTCTCCGTCCTCATTCCTGTTGTCTCCGATCGGGATGTCGTACTGCATTCGAAGACTGGAATGGTGACCGTCAAAGAAGTAGTTGCCGCCGAGGGAAAATGCGGTGTCGTTATAGTTATTACCGTCGTCAGCGCTCATGTTCGTGGTGTGCGAAATCCTGAGATACGGCTGGTATTTGTCCATCATCAGAAGACCTCCCTGGGCATAAATATTGATGAGATCGTTGAATTCAAGGTCCGGATACTGGTCCGCTACGGTCGGATTGTTGTGGGAGTAT
>CAZAHA010000232.1:0-4384 GCA_964484915.1 uncultured Leptospirales bacterium | reverse complement strand
CCAGCCTTGTTCATTCCCGATATGATTGCATCATACGTCTCACCGATATGCTTTTCCATCAGGCGACACGCCTTTATCTTGAAAAGCTCCCGTTCGGCCTTCTGCGCTATGCGCTCCCGCTCGGAACACTTCCCGGCAATGGGGCCGAGCTCCTTGACCGTATAGGGCGATGGTTTCTGTTCTATGATTGCCTTGAGAATCCTGTGTACGATGAGGTCGGAGTACCTCCTGATGGGAGAGGTAAAGTGGGTGTAGTCGTCAAACCCCAGGCCGAAATGGCCGACCGGTTCCGTACCGTAGAACGCCTGCATCATCGACTTGAGGATGATCAGGCTGATTACATAGGAACTCTCTGTTTCGCGGTATTCGTCAATGACCGACTGGAGCAGGACGCCGGGGTTCTTGGACCCCTTCAGCCGCACATGGAAGACGGAGAGAAGCTTCTTCAGCTTGTACCAGTTCTCCTTGGATATCTGTTCGTGTACGCGGTAGATTCCGGGACGGCCGCTCTTCTTGATCGTCGACGCGACGCACTCGTTGGCTGCAAGCATGCACTCCTCCACAATCTCATGCGAGCGTAGCCGTTTCAGGAGTCCGATGTCAGAAAATTTGCCGCTCTGGTTGTACAGCAGCTCAAAATCGGTCAGCTCCAGATCAAGTCGGCCCTGTGCGAGTCGCACCTTCTTCAGCGCCGTAGTATACCGGTACAGGTCCGACAGCAGGCGTGACAGCGTGGAATCATCCGAGTCGTCGATGAGTGCATCGGCCTGTTCGTAGGTGAGCCGGCGGTTTACATTGATGACGCTTTTGCGGTAGGAGACCTTTTTCAGCTGCATATCATGGGAAAAGGTCATGACAGCACTCATGGTAAGGCGCTCCTCGCCGTGGCGGAGCGAGCAGAAGTTGTTGGAAAGGATTTCCGGCAGCATCGGGATGACGCGGTTTCCCAGATAGTACGAATTGCCGCGAGAGAGCGCTTCCTTGTCAAGCGCATCGTACGGCCGTACAAACGCCGAAACATCGGCTATATGTACATACAGCGTAACGGCGGATGGTCCGATCTCAAGAGATATTGCGTCATCAAAGTCCTTCGCGTGTTTACCGTCGATGGTGATGGTAAACAGTCCGGTGAAATCGGTTCGACCGGCCTTCTCCGTTTCAATGAGTTCCTGCGTAAAGAGTGAATCGTAAGACAAGCTGTATAGCGGTGGAAGGTCGTGTTTCGTACTGACGCGTTCAAAATCAAACGCCTCGCTGTCAGTCACAGGTTCGGAGACGACGGTACAGGCCGGCTGGCCGGCAAGCATCGTGCCGGTCAGTTCCACCTTGACGATCGATCCTTCCGGCGGTTCGTTCTCAAAGCGTTTGCTTGCCGCGTACCACTCTCCTGGAAGGTCAATCAGTCGGTAGTGTATAAAACCGCCTTGTTTCCGGTCTGTCCGAGCGAAGTAGATCTCCTTTTTGCGCTTTGCGATACCGGTTACCCTGCCGTACAGGAGCCCGCCGCGGAAATCGGTGATGTCAAACGTGACGACATCGTCGGTGTGTGCATCAGCGATGTTTTCCTTTTTTACGATGACGTCGTATGTGTCAGTATGTATCTCGCCTTGCCCACCGGCTCGTATGGTAATAGGGCCCTTTCCTTCAAACGAAGGTGAAAGCGAGTATCTGCCATTGGCATACTCCAGATACCCGATAGTGGAGAGAAGATGACAGGTTGATTGAATAGTCCGTACGTCTTTAGCCGAAAGAGTCTTCGTACCTTTCTTCTTTCGTGTAGCGGTTGATTTTTTTATCAGGTGAGCCTGAATCTGTTTCTCATCAAACGGCCTGTTCCCCAGTTCGTGTATAGCTTCAATTACGCGCTTCGCTGAAAATGGCATATGTTACTGGTTTTCTTCCGGTGTCTCCTTCTTTTCTTCCTGAGACTCATCACCGGGACTGGACTGTTGTGTGTCGGTATTGGCGGATTCGTTTTTCTTTTCCTTCCTGCTTTCCTCTGCTTTGTGTCTGATATGGGAGATCTCCTCCTGTGTCTTTGCGATCCTGTCCTTGTAGTCGCGTATCTTCTGGATCAAATCCTGTGTCTCGGCATCGGAGGGTACTGATTCGGCATTGTCGTTTATTTTCTCATACACGCTCTTTCCGAGTTTCTCATACAGTGACGATATCTTTGTCTCAAATGTTTTGATCTCCATCGTCCGCTTGGTGATGAGTGCATAGTCTCCTGTTTTTGAGGCGAAGTTCTCGGTAAAGTTGAAAAGCTTTTCCTTGATGGTATTGATCTTCATGACACTCCTCTCGGTGTAGTTTGATTCATATGCCTTCCTGCACATGCAACGAAAGCGGTGTGACGGTCAGCACTGCATGTATAAGGCTGCGGAGCCGGTATCATTAAAATAGGTATGTAAAGTTTATTTGTCAATACAATCAGCATCAATCATTTCCGTTTTTTTAAAAGATGTTTTGCTATTGTGTAACAGATGACAGGATTGTTCGCAGCGATTCGGTATAAAAATCAGGGACGTACGTGGAAAACGGAGTCTTAAGCGGGGCATGTACGATAACGGTGCTCTGTTCGGTGGGGTGCAGAAATTTTAACAAAACACAATGGAGCAGGATAGCGTTCGGAATATGAACCGTCGATCCATACCGTACATCTCCTGCGATCGGCATTCCCCGAGCGGCAAGCTGCGCGCGTATCTGGTGTTTTCGCCCGGTCTCCAGCTGAATCAGATGCAGGCTGCTGCCGCCGAAACTGTCCACTGTACGGATTCGCATGATCGCTTTCCTCGCGGAGGTGTCGTTTTCAGCCGCGGGAACCGTCACGTCGCCCGAACGGGTGAGATAATCGGTAAGTGTGGTCCACTCCCCAAAGGTGCCTCCTGAACGGTCACAAAGGACCAGGTAATATTTTGCGAAGGTATGCCGCCTGATCTGCTCAGAGATGCGGGACGCGCCTTTGGAAGTCTTTCCGTACAGAAGGGCGCCGCTGACCGGAAAATCAAGACGGTGCACGATGCCGAGGAAGGCATTCCCCGGCTTGTTGTATGTATGCTTCAGATATTCCTTAACAAGAAGCGGCATGCTGACGCGACCGCTGCCGTCGTCCTGAGACAGTGTGCCGCATCGCTTGTTGACCGCAATAAGGTGGTTGTTCTCATAGAGGATGTCCTCAGGCGACAGGATCTGTGTGTTCATTGCGGTACCGTACAGGGTGGCACGCCAGCAGGTCAACTGGAATAGGGGCCAATACACGCACATATCAAAAAATCTCTTGATATGGAGTGCACACCAGGATAGAGTGATGCAGCAACGGGTCTCGCCGGAGGAGGGTGTTATGAAACACATAGACAGGAAACTGAAACGGCTTCAGGAATTCAAACATTCGTCGGTCTCAACCAATCTTTCATACCGCAAGAACACGCTGAAAAAATTATACCATTCCATACGCGATCACGAACGGGAACTGTACATAGCGCTCAACAAGGATTTCAGGAAACCGGTCTTCGAATCGTATGTGACCGAAATCGGCATCGTCCTGGACGAGATCCGGTATATAACCAAGAACATGTCGCGATGGGCCAGGCCCAAACGGGTATCGACACCGATACATCAGTTTCCCGCATCATCAAGACTCCATTACGAACCGTGGGGGGTGGTTCTCATAATCGCTCCGTGGAACTATCCCGTTCAGCTTTTATTGTCTCCGCTTATCGGTGCTGTCGCGGCCGGCAACTCTGTCATGCTGAAGCCTTCGGAGCATGCGCCGCATACAGCGGAGACTATCGAAAGAATCATCCGCGACACCTTCGATCCCGAACATGCAGTTGTTGTGACGGGAGGCGTGGATGAGACAAAATATATACTCAAGCAGAAGTTTGATTATATTTTTTATACCGGAAATACCAGGATTGGTAAAATAGTTATGAAGGCCGCTGCTGACCATATAACGCCTGTTACGCTGGAACTTGGCGGAAAGAGTCCTGTGATAATCGACGAGAAGGCGGAGATACGTATAGCAGCGCGGAGGATAGTCTGGGGGAAGTTTTTAAACAGCGGCCAGACATGCGTGGCGCCCGACTACTGCCTGGTGCATGAGTCCAGAAAGGACGAGCTTATTGAAGAAATGAAGAAGGAACTGAAACAGTTTTACGGCATGGACGTCTCAACGAGTCCGTATTTCGCGAGAATGATTAATAAAAAACACTTTCATCGTGTCGTACGGTACATGAAGGACGGAACGGTCGTGCACGGTGGCAAGAGTGACGAAGCGGACCTCTATATAGAACCAACAATCGTGGATAATCCTCCGCTGGATTCTCCGGTCATGATGGAGGAGATATTCGGTCCCGTTTCGCCGCTTGTATCTGTTTCATCACAG
>CAZAHA010000231.1:0-4417 GCA_964484915.1 uncultured Leptospirales bacterium | reverse complement strand
GCACGACTTTGTCATCTTCGAGGACCGGAAGTTCGCCGATATCGGAAACACCGTCCGCCACCAGTATCGCGGCGGAATCTATTCTATTTCCTCCTGGGCGGACATCGTGACGGTCCATCTGCTTCCGGGACCCGGGATACTCGACGGTCTCTTCGAGGGCCTCGAAAACAGGAGCTCGCTTTTGCTCGCGCGGATGTCGTCGAAGGGCAATCTCATAAGCGAACAGTACACCCGGCAGGTCATCGAGACCGCGCGGAATTACCGGCACTGTGTCTCCGGATTTATCGGACACGGCGCGGATGCGGACGACATCTCCCGCTTTGCGGGAAAGATACCGCAGGGCTTCCTCTTTGTAATGCCGGGGGTAAAGCTGGGTGATACGATGGACGGCCTTGGACAGTCATACATCACGCCGGATGTTGCCGTGCGAAACGGCGCGGATCTGGTGATCGTCGGACGGGGTATCGTTGCAGCGGATAATCCCGGACAGGCCGCGGAAATGTACAGGAATGCGGCGTGGAATGAATACACGAAAAGGAAAGGTATAGATGGATAAGGAAAGAGAAAGCGGAGTCGACATCGACATCGGGAACCGGTGCTCACGACGGGCGTATGAACTGTCCAAGGAGACATTTGCCAACCGCAGCGGAAAACCGGGGGCGCCCTGCATGAGTGTAGACGGACTCTTCTCCAACATGCTCGACTTCAACGGCACGAAGATCGGCATTTCGTCTGACGGGATCGGAACCAAGATCGAACTTGCCGAACGGTGCGGAATCTACGACACTTTGGGGTACGATCTGCTCGCGATGGTCGCGGATGATCTTGCAGCCGGCGGATTCGTTCCGACGAATATTTCAAATATCATCGACGTTGACTTTCTGGAATATGATATAATAGACAGCCTCATGAGCGGACTGAAAAAGGCCTGTGACGAGTGCGGCGTCGCCATTTCTGGCGGTGAGATCGCAGAGCTTGGCGGAAGGATATCTGGTTACGGCAGCCGTATGCACTTCAACTGGTGCTCGACCGCCATCGGTATTCTCCACGATGCGCTTGCCGCACCGCTTGACGGATCGTCCATTTCGGAAGGCGATGCCGTAATCACGCTGAAAAGCCGCGGCTTCCGGAGTAACGGCTTCTCTCTTGTACGGCGAACGATGGAGTCGTGCCTGGGAGAAGAATGGCACCTGCAGCCGTACAACGGTACGACATACGGAAACGCTCTGCTTACGCCGTCGCTTGTCTACTCGCCGCTTATTACGGAACTCATGAACCGGCGGATCGTGCCGTCATCGGTTGTGCATGTTACCGGAGGCGGTGTCGCAGACAACTTCGCACGGGTTTTAAAGAAGAAACGGTATGGCGCCGTTCTTAACAGCCTCTTCGACCCGCATGATATCATGGTCAATATGTGCGACCTTGCCGGAATCGACATGCGTTTTGCCTACCGTTACTGGAACATGGGCAATGGAATGCTGCTGACGGTGCCGGAGACGCTGCTGGATGCGGCGCTTGACTGTGCATCGTTCATGGGATATGATGCGTGCCGGGCGGGAATTATCGACCGTTCCGGATCGATCACCATCCCGGCGGCTGATGCCGTATACGACGTGGAGGAGTGATTCATGACGCAGAATGTGGTACTCATACATACCGTCCCGATTGATACCGCCGCTGATCCGTCCGGCAGGCATGTTGCAGGCTCTGTTTTGAAGCATATGCATATAGACACGGGTATGGTCGTTGAAACGAAGGTGTACGCCATTACGTATCCGATGTCCGGTGATGAGGCCGCGTCGTTTGCCGTTGACTGCCTGCAGGACCCTGTTATCGAGACCGTTTCAGTTGGAAAGATCGCGCCGCCGGACGGATTTTCCTGTTTTATCGCCATTTCCAGGAAGCCTGGCGTCACCGATGATGAAGGCGTATCGGTGCAGAAGACGCTTGCCGATTATCTTGGACGCAAAATCGACACGAAGACCCAGCACATCTTTACACAGTCGCTCTACTTTCTGGAAAAACAGCTGCCGAACGAAACCCTCGGCGCGATTGCCTCGGAGCTTCTCGGCAACAGGCTTATTCACCACTTTGAATCCGGTCTTGTTGACTCATATAACGTATACGTGCCCTCGATTGAGATTGAGAAAGATGCAACCGTCGAAACGGTGGACATCTTCGTCGACGACGATTCGCTCATGCGTCTCTCCAGGGAGATGGTTCTCTCGCTTAACCTTGAAGAGATGAAGGCGATACAGCACTACTACAGGAACGGAGAAACAAAAAAATACCGTGCGTCAGGTTCTCTTCCGGAGAGGCCCACCGACTGCGAGATCGAGATCATTGCGCAGACATGGTCGGAGCACTGCAAGCATAAGGAATTTGCTGCCGAAATACGCTTTGAAAACAGGGAAAGCGGCGAGACAAGGACCATAGACTCTCTATTTAAAACGTACATAAAGGGATCAACCGAAACAGTCGCACGGAAACTTGCAGGTAAGAACAATAACTGGCTTATCAAGGTGTTTAGCGACAATGCGGGTGTGGTTGATCTTGACGAGAACCATACGTTTGTCTGGAAGGTCGAAACCCACAATTCTCCGTCCGCGATAGACCCGTACGGCGGTGCGATTACCGGCATTCTGGGGAACAATCGCGACCCGCTGGGCACAGGCGTCGGCGGAGGGAGGCTTCTGTTTAACACAAACGTTCTCTGTTTCGGTGATCCGTCGTATAACGGCGAACTCGCACCGGGGCAGCTCCATCCACGACGGATATTCGAAGGCGTCGTCAAGGGAATAGAGGACGGCGGCAACAAGTCCGGCATTCCAACCGTTAACGGCGCCATTATCTTTGATGAACGATATGCCGGCAAGCCACTTGTCTACTGCGGTACGGCGGGCATCATGCCGAAATCGTACAACGGGAAAAAATCGTGGGAGAAGCCGATTGACGCAGGAGACCGCATCGTCATGGCGGGCGGACGTGTCGGCAAGGACGGCATACACGGCGCGACCTTCTCATCCGCGGAGCTGAACGAACAGTCGCCGGCGAGTGCGGTACAGATAGGATCACCCATTACACAGAAGCTGATGGCGGATTTCCTGGAGCGCGCCACCGAACGCGGCCTTGTGAAGTGTTCGACGGACAACGGTGCAGGCGGGCTGTCATCATCGGTCGGCGAGCTCGCGACCGTGTCAAACGGAGCGTTTGTTGAACTTGAGAAGGTGCCGCTGAAGTATTCCGGATTAAGGCCGTGGGAGATATTTGTCTCGGAGTCGCAGGAGCGGATGACACTTGTGGTTGAAGAGGAAAGAAAAGCTGAACTCTTTGCCTTGGCGTCCGAAATGGAGGTTGAGCTGACTGACATCGGCCGGTTTACATCGGACGGGATGCTTACGGTATCGTATAACGGTAAAACGGCGGCGTCGCTTCATCTTGACTTTCTGCATGACGGTGTTCCCAGGAAAAAACTGGATGCCGTCTGGGAAAAACCCGACATTGCAGACGATTCCCTTCCAGAGATGGATGACTACACGCCTCTATTGCATGACGTATTGGGCTCGCTCAACGTTTGCTCGAAGGAGTGGGTAATACGGCAGTATGACCATGAGGTCAAGGGAAAGACTATCATCAAACCGCTTATGGCTTCCGGAGACTCGCCGCAGGACGCAGCGGTTGTGCGGACATCGTTCGACTCGTTTGAAGGTGTCGCGGTGTCCAACGGTATCCTGCCGCGCTACGGCGACATCGATCCGTACGAGATGTCGGCAGGTTCCTTCGACGAGGCGGTCCGCCAGATAATCTCTGTGGGCGGAAGGCTTCCAAACACGCGAGAGAACGACGGCATATTCTGGACAGTCAACGACAACTTCTGCGTTCCCGACAGCGTCTTTGATGAAATATCTAATCCGGACGGCCGCCTGAAACTTGGCAAGCTTGTCCGTATGTGCGACGCGCTGTATGACATGAGCACATACTTTGCAATACCGATGACCTCCGGCAAGGACTCGATGAAGAACGACTTCAAGGCAGGAACGAAGAAGATATCCGTACCGCCGACCATACTGTATTCGATGGCGGCGAAGATACCCGATGTACGGCGGTGCATAACGTCATACTTCAAGGCGCCGGAAGACCGGATATATCTCCTTGGAGAGACCTTCGAGGAACTCGGTGCGTCGGAGGTGTCACTTGCGCTTGGACTCACGTTTTCGACGGTGCCGCGCGTTAAAAAGGAGGCCGCCTTCGACCTTTACACTCGCGTTATGCGTGCCAATGAGGCATCGCTCATTCAGTCGTCCCACGATCTGTCCGACGGGTGGCTCGCCGTCGCCGCCGCGGAATGCTGTTTCGGTACCCCACTGGGTGCCCGTCTTGAACTTGACGCGATGGGATGCAGTTGCGCGTTTTCAGC
>CAZAHA010000230.1:0-4431 GCA_964484915.1 uncultured Leptospirales bacterium | reverse complement strand
CAGTCGTTATGATAGACCCTGTGCCGGCATGCAAGATCGCCGCAGGAGAGAAAACATTCTTGATCAAAGATAAAATACCGTGTTCTCCGATTGAGCGCTGCTGCTTTCCAATCATGTTCCCTCCGCCCGGTCCTGCGACTCTGCACAGGCTTATAAAATGTGATATGAGCGGTTATACCAGATCATCCAAATGTCAACACTTTATCCTGATTACGGGTATCTCATAAAAAATAATGTATGGCCGCAGTCTCACAGTCTCCTGTGTGCTGGAGTTTTTTGTGCGGTAACCGCCGGTGTTTACCGCTGTTTTCGGCAGCAGAATACCTCCAGGCTGTGATCTTCCGCCTTTTTCTGGTACGGGAAACAAGCTGCGATATTGGTATAACCAGTATTTTTGTACAATAAACCTTTTGACAAAAACACCCCGTCAAAGCATAACATTATCCGGCCGGACAGACGGGCCGAGTGATACCCACGGCAGGATACATACCATGAATTTTCGAAAACCTCCGGGAATCGAGGACATTTTTCCCGACAGAATCCCACTCTGGAACCATGTAACCGGAAGCGCACGGGATACATTCAGGAATCATAATTTCAGGGAGATCATCATTCCCATAATGGAATTTACCGACGTATTCCGGCGCGGCATCGGTGACGAGACCGACATCGTCTCGAAGGAGATGTTTACGTTTGAGGACCGAGGCGGCCGGAGCCTTACCCTCCGTCCGGAAGGAACAGCATCGGTTGTCAGGGCATACTGCGAAAACGGCGAATACAACCGCCTGGCAAAAGCCAAGCTTTTTTACATAGGACCGATGTTCCGCGCAGAAAAACCGCAGCGGGGCCGTCTGCGCCAATTCAACCAGTTCGGAGCCGAGCTTTTCGGGGATGATACGCCCTGGCACGACTACGAAATCATCGCAATGGTCAACGATATCACAAAGCGTCTCGGCATTCCAAATTACAGCCTTCTGGTAAATTCGATAGGCTGTCCCGACGACCGGGCCGCCTATGTTGACAAGCTGAGCTCCTATTATCGTTCTCACGCTGACGAGCTGTGCAAGAGCTGCCGCGAGCGGCTCAGGCGAAACCCCATGCGCCTCCTTGACTGCAAGGAGGAATCCTGTACCCGGCTCAAGAAGAACGCGCCGCGCATAACGGATTTTCTGTGCGGTGCGTGCACGGCACATCATTCGACGCTTCTTTCCATACTGGACAGTACCGGAATCACCTATACCGAGGACCCCTACCTTGTCCGCGGTCTTGACTATTACAGCAAGACAACGTTCGAGTATGTAACGGATGCGCTCGGCGGACAGAACGCGTTTGCCGCGGGCGGACGGTACAATTCGCTGGTTGAGCATTTTGGCGGAAAGCCGAAACCCGCGGTCGGTTTTGCCGCCGGTATCGAACGTCTCTGTCTGCTGCTTGAGGATACGTATACCGGTACAGAAGCGGTCGACTGCTTCATAATCAATCTGGGAAGGGAAAACATCATGGAGGCCGCTTCACTTGCGGCATCGCTCAGAGAGAGCGGTTTTTCCTGCGACCTGGAATATGGCGGCGGCAGTTTCAAGTCTCAGATGAAAAAATGCGAACGGGAAAACGCGAGGACTGCGCTTGTCATAGACGACAGTTCTCGTGACGCAAACAGGCTGAAACTTCTGGACATTGAAAAACGGGAGGAAACCGAAATCTCCTTTGACATTTTATATGACTCACTGCATACAGTATTGAATCGTGACGAATAATCACACCATGTAACGAGAATCGTGCAAGGCAACGGTACAGCAATGAGTACACCCCTCGACACCATACTGAATGAATATCCATTTCTGGACAAGGCAAGCGCCCGGGAGCCGTATATCTTTGACGTGCTCAATGAAATACGCTCGATCCAGAAAAAGGTGGAAAAGGGTCAGGCCAAGGAGTTTGCGACACGCTCACAGCTGTACAAGTCTCATGCCATCAAGATGCCATTTTCACCGTCCAGGGACAAGAACATCTCATATCTGCTGGAGCATCTTACAGACCGTTTCCCGGAATATGTGTCTTCCATTATAACGTTTCAGGTGTCGGTAAACGAGAAGAACAAAAAGCTGGTTATTGATGAAAGTGAGGAATATGTATACAATCTGACGGTCGAGGAGGTCGACCGTCTGCAGTCGATCCGCGACGACAAGTCTCTTGAATCCATTGTGGGACTGATCGGACGGTTCAGGATATTTAACATCTCCAAGCTGATGAAGATGGTCAACAACAAGAAACAGCTGAACCGTGTCCTGCAAAAGGCAGTAAACAAGGATATCTTCATCTACAAGCATGTAGAGATCGTGCAGAACAAGGCCATGCCCACGCAGGAACTCTGCTTTCATCGTAAAAACTATGAAGCGGTAAAACAATCGCTGAACATACAGGAGCTGAAGGGTGTCATCGCAAGTTACCGCGACATGATCCTGCCGAGACTTTCACATTACGGCATCCCGAACACGGACATCACCGAATACAAGGAGACCAAAGTCGACTACCTCCTTCATATTATCCTTGATGACCTCAAGAGCACACTCAGCCCGCGCGACCGTATCGCAGCCGAAAACTTTAAATCACTCCGGGAGTGTATCATTAAGGTCGACCAGGCGCTTGATCCGAAGAAGATCTACCATAACGACATACTCAAGACGATCAAGAGCGCAAAGATGGCAACCGCATCCGACATAGCAGTAACGCTCATGTCCGTTGACGAGACAACCGTTAAATCATGGGCACAGCCGGACGTCCTCAAGAAAGAGCATATCATAACACAGAAATCTGCAAACAACCAGTTTTACTTCATTTTTGGCCCGTCACTTTTACACGAGTTCAAGAAGCGGTACGGTCTTATTCGCTATGATCCTGAAAAATACCAGGAGATGAGCACAACCGAAAAAGACCGCTTCAAGATGCATATTGAGACTCTGATTGAGGCGGCCAACCATGCGCTGGCCCAGAACCGTCCAGAAGAAGTTCTCGGAATCTCCAAGGACGACGCCGAGGCGCTCGGCGAACTGATAGAAGAGTATCAGTCATGGATCAAACAAAAACAACTGCGCAATGAGCTGACCTCGTCTGATCTGAAAAAGGGCAGCCGTCCTTCTATTCTGGGATCCATTATCGATGCCATCAAGTCGCTGTTCTCTCTCTTTTCAGCCGACGATGAGGATGAGGAGCTCTCATCGTCGCGCTCGTTACACCACACATCAACATCGTCTGCATACGCCACGGCTTCATACGGAGAATCATCTTCCCGTCCGCGTCCGATGACGAAGGATTCAAAAAACGTCTACGCGAAACTGATGAACAGGAAGGCGCCGATTCTCGCGCTGTCTGATTTCGTCCAGCTTTCAAAGGAAAACGACAGCCAGGTCGATCAGATAATCAAGGACCTTCGGGACAACAACATCAAGATCATCATGCCCGTCTATAACGCACGCAAGGCGCTCTACCCAAAACGGAGCTCCAAGCTTCTTATTCCGGATATCGAATATCTGCTGATCGATCCAGCCGTTATTGTGACTTCGGATTCGATAACCAACTATGTCAACTCGCTTGTGGGATACAAGATGCATGAGGACGTCATACCCGGTAACACGCTCGTGCATATCGAGAAGTACCTTCGAAACATACACCGCCAGCAGCGCTCCCGACTCCGCAACAGAAAGAACTACGAGGAAAGCAGAAAGGGCCGCTGATCAGGATCGTACCATCCAGTGAGGTTTTGCGTGATACAAACGATTCCGTTCGGCAGAACCAAAGATCAACGCTCAAGAACCATCTTCGGGGGCACGGCACTGTTGTTTGTTTCTCCGGATGAGAGCATTAAGATGCGTGACATGCTCCTTGTCGGCGGCGTAATCGCCGATGTATATGCGGCATGTCCTACAGGGTTTTCTTCTCCTTTTTGGAGACATACCATGCCAGAACCAGAAAGAGCAAAGCTGCCGGAATCGCAATGAGAGCCGCCCGGTTACCTTCAAAGAGCTTAAAGAGCCACAGTCTCCAGACGAGACCGCCGTCGAAGAAGCTTGTTATCTTTCCCTCATATCCAGGGAATTTGAATCCCGCATCTGAACTGAGACGAGTAAAGGAAGAGGCCATAAACCCGGCAATGTACAGGTGGGCCACTATCAGCGGTATGCTGATGATGATCGACCGTATAACGTTACCGCGCGTCGCGACAACGATCATGACGCCAAGCGCGATGATGTTTGCAAGGTCTCCGATTGGTATAAACGTGATACCGGGAAGGACAAATGCAAGAATCATCGCTATCGGCATGAGAAGGAGTCCGGTAACGATAACCGCTGTGTCACCCTGCAAGATGGCGTTGTCCAGACCAATATAGGTCTGTGACGCATGGGGAAAGCGCTTCTCCACATCTTCCTTCATCCC
>CAZAHA010000229.1:0-4500 GCA_964484915.1 uncultured Leptospirales bacterium | reverse complement strand
CGGCAAGAAGAAAAGGATAAACAGGAAGATACCTGTGCGATATATCATCTACTCTGCCTTTTGCAACGTATATACTGAATAGGATAGCTCATTCCTTTTTAGTTTTACGGTATCCGTTAACCCGGCATCCTTAACAGCATTGATCACGTAGTCAACATGAAACGGTTTGCTTGACGCAAAAAAGTAGAATTTTTCAAATGCAGGCGCGTCGTCAAGGGTATAGGAATTGGGAAGCATGACACGCGTTGACTCGTCAAGGTGTGCCGCGGTACCACCGGAAAGCGGAAGGTGCTGGGTAACTGTCCCGTTGCCGTCTACCGAGAAGATAACACCGTATTCATAACCCGGATTTCTGTAAAAAAGCTGGATTCTGTCTCCCGCTTCTACCTTTGCCCCGTCACCGAGCAGCGTCGTTCCCTGCGCTTCCTTTTTGTAAATCATGAGCGACGGTCCGCCCTTGAGGCGTATCCCCTCATCCCCGATGCGGTCCGGAACCGATACGCGTCCTGTATTAAACGGCGTATACACAAATACCAGCGCCACTACCATCGCCGCGGCTCCTACCGACACGATGTTCCTGACGGTAAAACCGTTTAGTACACGGCTGAGTATGGATGCAATATCAAATGCGCCGTTCCTCCGCGAGTGTCCGTCATCCTGCCTCTCGCGTTCAGCCTGCCGCTTGATACGTTCCACGAAGAGATCGGAAGGATGTTCCCTGAAAAACACCTCGTTTTCTTTTGAAATGCTTTCAATTTTACGGTCAAGCTCTGTGTCGGTCGAACGCAGCCTGTCAATCTGCTCCTTCCTGTCGGCAGGCAGCTCGTCGAGCAGATACCGCTCAATCATCAGATCAGAAATGTCCCGCCTATTCATGAAATTCCTCCCTGTATTCCGACGCTATCCGCCGGACTTTGCTTATCCGTTTCCGGACCCCGGACACGGACAGACCGCTGACATCTGCAATTTCCTGCAGCTTCATCTTGTCTATGTAAAACATTACCGCTATTTCCTTTGTACCCGGCTTCTCTTCCCTGAATATACGTTTCAGATAATCATCCGCGATGACCCGGTCTTCTCCTTGATCATAACATGCAACCATGTGCAGTATGTCATCGACATCGGTATTCACCATCCGTTTCTCGGACTTTATGATGTTAAGACAGATGTTCGTCGCGATGGTATACAGGAGACTCGACGGGTACTTGTGCTTCAGGCGGTCTTTGTACCGCAGGAGTTTCACAAACACATCCTGCATCGCGTCAGCCGCCCTGTCCTCGTCCTTGAGAAGTGCCATACAGCGTCTGAACACCATCGGTCCGTACTTCCTGTAATACTCTTCAATGTTAATTTCCATATCGACCTATCCAGCATAGTATGGCCGGATATGCCGAAGTCACCGCCTGGGTTCTAAAACCATCCAAAATCAACGGCACCGATAACCGACCAGTTGTTAAAATCCTTGTTGGTCAGTTTACCGTTGTCAATACCTTTTGTATATCTGTATGACGCACCCGCCCCGACGCGCATCCACCGTGTGACGTTGAGGTGCGCCATCACCACAGGCTCGAAGACAAAGAAATCCTCAATTCCCGCTTCACGGTCGATGCGCCAGTCATCGTCATCATCGTCGTCCGGTACATCGCTGTAATAGAGCGCACCGCCGCCGATAGTCGCCGTCACAGAGAGATTGATAAGGTCTTCAGGATTCAGATTATATCCCGTAAAGAGACCGCCATAGTGCACCTGAACGTATGGATACTCGCCCTGATACGGCGCACCGGTTATATCGTCCCTTCGTACCGGATAATCAAGCGAACTACCGCTCACTCCCAGAACAAACGTCCGGTCGAACACAGCAGCCCCGCGGAATCCGGAAAAATATGCCTGTTTTCCGTTTATCTTCATGCTCGACATGTGGAACCCGCCAAAACCGGAAACCTGTACAGCATCGTTTCCCAAGAGGGTCTCCGTCCTTTCTTGCGTACTGTTGCCTGTACCGTTAAACGGAAACCTGCAGGACGACTTGCCGCAATCTGACAGCGTCTCCGCCGACAGGACCGTTCCGGTGAGTAGACATGCCAATACTATACACTGCTTCATCATATTCGTACCGCCTCGTTTGCGCTCATATATATAACAGAACAACCGGACGGAAATGGTACTGTACTGACTATTTTTAAACCAAAGGGGGGGAAATTATGCCGCTCCCGCGGGTGTTCGGATGTTTCAGCATCCGTACTTCTTGTCTGCGTTCCTGATCAGACGAGCAGCGCGTGCGGCACAGGCGGGGGATGAGAACCTTCATCGCCGCGTTTGACAGGCGGTACCAACAGCGCTCATGAAACGGTGATCAAATCGGCAAGGAGAGACCTGAGCCTGTCATCAGGCAGAGTAAAAAGGGAATCGGTCAGTGAATGGAGCGTCAGTGTTTCATCCGGAGTGAGACGTATGTCCGGTGCGCTGATCCGCTTGATACGGGGATGGTCCGTTGACTCCAGGGTCTCAAACGGGTACGACAGCTCCTCGTAGAGCTTCTCACCCGGACGGAGCCCTGTATAGGATACAGCGATCTCCTTGTCGGGCACATGGCCGGAGAGCTCGATCATCCGTCTGGCGATACCGTCAATCTGGTACATCTTTCCCATCTCGAGAAGGCAGATGTCGCCGCCCCTGGAATAGAGTGCGGCGTTGAGGACCAGCATCGCAGCCTCCGGAATGGTCATGAAGTAGCGCCTGATCCCGGGATGGGTAACGGTAACGGGACCTCCCGCCTCTATCTGCCGGGCAAACAGCGGAATGACGCTGCCTCGGCTTCCCAGTACGTTGCCGAACCTGACCGATGTGCAGAGCATGGAACCGCTGCTGTATGAGGCCGTTATACGTTCACATACCCGTTTCGTCATACCCATGACGCTTGACGGATTGACCGCCTTGTCTGTAGAGACGAAGACCGTCCGTGAAAACGACGCGCGTCTGGCCGCCTCAAGAACGTTGACCGTACCGAGAACGTTGTTGTATACCGCCTCATGGATGTTCGATTCCATGAACGGAACATGCTTGTGCGCCGCGGCATGGAGCAGCAAAGCCCCCGGATAGTTTGAGAAGATCCTTTCCAGCGACGGCCTGCTCTTGATGTCCGCGATTTCGTACTCGACCGTACAGTCCGCGCTTATCTCACCGGTCTTCTCCCGGAGCATGTAGAGCGAGTTCTCGCCCCGGCCGATACAGACGAGACGGCCGATCTTCAGGCGAAGGAGCGTCCGGCAAAGCTGCGAGCCGATAGACCCTCCCGCACCCGTTACGATGACTGTTTTTCCGCTGTAGAACCCCGACAGCAGTCCATAGTCGAAGGAGGTCTCCTCACGGTCGATGAGCTCCGTGTAGCGGCCCTCCTCCAGCTCGGGAATGATGGGTGAAGAAAAGTATCTGCTGACCGACGGCAGTATCTGCAGGGAAATGTCCGGAAACTCGCGGATGATGCTTTCGGCGGTGCGGTTAATGACCGGCGTATGGACCGACGGCAGGGCGATGATAAGACGCTCGATGCTGTTTTCGCGGATGATCCCGGGAGCGTCCGCTCCGGTGCCGATAACGGGAACCCCCTCGAAAATCCGCCCCTGTTTACCCGGATCATCGTCCACGAAGCCTGCGACACTCCAGTCGCGGTCGCGGCGCAGTAGCTCGGCACAGACCATGCGTCCGGCCTCGCCGGCGCCGTAAATGAGGACCCGCCGCTTCCTCATGACACTCCTCCCCCACCGCCGGTCGCTGCGGAAACGGTATCGATAACATACCGTACCTCATCGTCCGTCAAGCCGGGGTATACCGGAAGGGAGAGCGACCGCTCGAAGAGCCATTCGCAGTTTGGAAAATCCTCCGGAGTGTATCCGCTGTCCTTGAATGACGTAAACCGGTAAAGCGGTATGTAGTGTACGGATGTCCCGATTCCGCACGACGCGAGATGGCTGATGAGACTGTCGCGGGTTTGACCCGCCTCAATGTTGACACGAAGTACATACAAATGGTGGGCCGAAGTTGACCCGGGCTGATGGGCATGCGGAATCAAACCGGGGTTTGTACCGAATGCGTCGTCGTACATGGCCGCAATCCGTGCACGGCGGCTGCGAAGTTCGTTCTGCCGTGACAGCTGTACGGTCCCGAGCGCCGCCTGGATGTCTGTCATGTTGTATTTGAATCCCGTTTCCGTGACGTCGTAGCGCCAGGAGCCACCGTCCGCATAGCGGTTCCATGCCTCCCTGCTGATGCCGTGCAGGCGCAGGCGCCGGCACCGTTCGGCGGCCCCGTCGTCGTTCGTTGTTATCATGCCGCCCTCGCCGGCGGACAGGGGTTTCGTGGCATAGAAGGAGAAGCAGGTAAAATCGCCGATGGTCCCCACACAGGTACCGTTGTAGTATGCCGGCAGCGCGTGTGCGGCGTCCTCGATGACGGCAAGGCCGTGGTTTTTGGCTGTCTCCATGATACGGTCCATCCCGCAGG
>CAZAHA010000228.1:0-4561 GCA_964484915.1 uncultured Leptospirales bacterium | reverse complement strand
CGAAGGGGGGATCGGGGAGCGTTATCCAGAGGTTGTACAGTGACGCGTTAAACGCGATATAGATATCGTTGTCTGGAGAACCCTGCGACGGTATCGCACCATTGCCGTTATACATTACGGCAACAAATTTAGAGCCGTTTGACCAGTCCGGACTGAACGGGAGCGTGCCGTGCCAGCTGAGTTCCGAATCGAGGGTCTGTTTTTCTGTTGGCTCCACAAAGTGGGAACGTTTGAGGACCGGATGTTGCTGGCGGAACGCGATAAGCGCTTTCGTATAGTTGAAAATGTCCGAATGTCTGTCCAAAAACCGCCAGTCGAGCCATGAAATCTCGTTGTCCTGACAGTATGCATTGTTGTTGCCCTGCTGTGTCCGGCGCATCTCGTCCCCCGAGAGGAGCATCGGAACCCCCTGTGAACAAAAGAGCGTCAGCAGAAGGTTTTTGATCTGCTTTTTCCGGACAGATTCGATATACGGCGTAACAGCCGGGCCTTCGACGCCGTAGTTGTACGAGAAGTTGTTATTGTCTCCGTCACGGTTGTCTTCGCCGTTTTCATAATTGTGTTTGGCGGAAAAGCTTACCAGGTCATTCAGGGTAAAACCGTCATGGCTGGTGATAAAGTTTATGCTTGAGAGCGGACTCCGCCCGTTGTTTGTGTAAAGGTCGGAGCTGCCGGCGATTCTGGTTGCAAACGCTCCGGCCATGCCGTCGTCGCCGCGCCAGAACCGGCGGACATCGTCCCTGTATCTGCCGTTCCACTCGGCCCACCGTCCCGGAAACTGGCCCACCTGATACGCGCCGGCCGCGTCCCATGCCTCGGCGATGATCTTTGTCTTGGAGAGTATCGGGTCGCTTTCGATCCGTTCGATCAGCGGCGGGTTGCTCAGGATTTCTCCATTCGTCGAGCGGCCGAGGATGGAGGCGAGGTCAAACCGGAATCCGTCAACATGCATCTCGATGACCCAGTATCTGAGACAGTCCAGAATGAAGTCCCTGACGAGGGGGTAATTGCAGTTGAAGGTATTTCCGCATCCGGAGTAATTGGAGTAGAACCGTTTGTCCTTTTCAAGAATATAGTAGATGCTGTTATCGATTCCCCTGAAACAGAGGGTTGGACCACGATGGTCTCCTTCGGCGGTATGGTTGAAGACGACATCGAGAATCACCTCGATACCGGCGTTGTGAAATTCGCGGATCATCTCCTTGAACTCCGTATACTGCTCGCCCATGGTTCCTGCGGACGAGTATCGTCCGCGCGGGGCGCAGAAGGAGAGGGTGCTGTATCCCCAGTAGTTTTTCAGTACTTCACCCGTCCGCGGATTTGTACGGGTATACTCGTTTTCGTCAAACTCGTGGACCGGCATCAGTTCGATTGCCGTCACGCCGAGCTCCTTCAGATACGGTATCTTCCCGGTCAGTCCCTTGTAGGTTCCCGGTGCTGCGCTTTGGGAGGAGTGATGGTACGTAAAGCCCTTCACATGAGTCTCGTAGATGATCATGTCCTGGATATCGTCCTTGAGCGGTCTGTCGTACCAGTCAAACTCATGGTCGATGACGATCGATTTCGGCGCGCCAGGTGCGCTGTCCTTGGTGGAGAACACATCCGTGTCGTGGTCGGCGTCGTACCCGCGGGCATCGGAGAGCTTCCAGTCGAAATTTCCGGTAACCGAACGGGCGTAGGGATCAAGCAGCAGCTTGTTTTTGTTGAAGCGGTGCCCCGCTTCCGGATAGTACGGTCCGTCGATACGGTATCCGTACAGCTGGCCGTTACGGATACCTTCCAGCCAGATGTGCCAGATATCGCCGGTCTTGTTGAGCTGTGGATGGAGCGGATACTCCTCGTAGGAAGAGTACGTATCGGTAGAGTCAAACAGGACAAGCGTCACGCCGGTTGCGTTCCTGCTGAAGATCGAAAACTGTGTTCCTCGCGCGTCGAGAGTAGCGCCAAACGGTATCGGATACCCCGGCAGGGCAAGATGTTGCTGGTCCCTTTTCACTGATACATCCTTTGTTGTTTTATATCACGGTTTCATCCACGGTTCCATGGAACAGATACGGTAACCGGACGGTACAGCGCTCCGTACAAGCTCAACAGAGCTTCTCTGGTACGATTTTTTATTTCAAGCAGAATTTAAAATTCGTTGACGCTGTTCATACAGATTCGATAGTAATGAAACGGTACGCCGGAAGGCTGCTGAGTCCATATTCTCCCGGAACGAAAGCAATATAATACCATGATCATAACCAGGAAAATACCGCCACTGCCGTTATATGCACTCCTGCTTGCTGCCGTTCTTGTCTCGTGCTCCCGTACGCAGCATGAGACAGAGCCGAACGATTCATTTGATACCGCGCAGAAAATCGGGACCGTCGACAAGATAACGGGCACTATTGGAAGCGAATCCGATATGGACTTCTATACGTTTGAGTGCAAAGAGGAAGGACGAATCACGATAGAGCTGACCTCTCTCAAAGGGATTAATCATCAGCTTGTCATCTACCGTCAAGTCGACGCTTCACGTGCCGTGCTCAAGCGGATTGATGACTCGCGGAAATCTTCGCCGGAGTATATGCCCGCGCTTGGAATCATGCCCGGAACCTACTATATTGAGGTTTCTCATGGTGAACGGGACGAGCCCCGCGGAAGCAAGGAGCAGGAGTACACACTGTCACTTGCGCCGTACAATGCACCGGAAGGCAACGTCGTCGAGTATGAGCCCAACGATCTGCCTCGTCTTGCGACACCGGTCGATTCAGGTACACCGGTCACCGGTTTCTACTCGCCGAGCTTCAACAAGCTGAACAAGAAGGAAGGTGAAACGTATCAGGAGTACGACTATTACAGCTTCGAGGTCCTCTCCTCACAGGCTGGAAACTTCCTCGCGGATTTTTCTGTCTCCGGCGTTCCCGGCGTTGACAGCGTTATTACAGTCTACTCGCCCGACGGATTTCCGCTTAACCGGTCCGACACCGGCGCCATAGGGGCCGATGAGACGATCGTGGGGCAGGGGCTTACCGAAAGCGGCGTCTATACGGTACGCCTGTCGGTAAAGGACTATGCGTCAAACAACAACACGCCCTACGTCTTTACCTTTACCGCGTCACGTGCCGATTCGTCCATCGAGATGGAGCGGAACAACGAGATCACATCCGCTAATGTTTTGCGCGGAGAGACCGTGCGCGGTCGCATCTACCCGGAAGGAGACGTGGATTTCTTTACCTATATCGTCGGCGAGGATCCGCGCTTTGTAACCGTCCGCCTGGTTCCTCCCGACAATGTGAACGCCAGAATGCATCTTTTCGACGCGGCGGGAGAGAAGATGTTCGAAATTGACAATGCCGAAACAGGGATGGCCGAGATCATCCCGGCGGTATTTGCAGAAGGTCGTATCTTTGTCCAGGTTGAGGCCTTTGCAGGAGAGATAGACGCGGACAAGTATTACACGCTGAGCGTCGAACCGTCTGCGTACCAGGATAACGTAGAGATAGAACCCAACGACGAGAAGGAGCAGGCAACGCTTTTGTCTGACGGCATCATGTACGGGTTTTCCACATTTCACGGCGACACCGACTTTTATCTTCTGGAAACTGAGGACCGGCAAGAAGTATCCTTCAGGATCACCGGCGCGCCGGGGGCCTCGAGTACGGTTTCTGTTACCGACAACCTTGGATACATCATAAACAGCTATCCGGTAGAGGGGGAGGAGATCGTGGAGTTTACCGAGCTTGTAAACAGGCGTGCCTACCTGAAGGTCGATGCGCAGCGTGAAAACTATACGCAGCCGTATATCATAGAAACTTTTACACAGGGGCAATAGATGAAACGAATATGTGTCATCCTGTGCCTGGCGCTTCTGGCATCATGCGCCACGGTGCAGAGGGAGGAACAGGCGCAGACCGGGGAGGCAACTGTACTCGGCGGTGACGTCTCACTGACAATCACCGTCAGGGACACCGCAATCGGCCGTCCGGAGGACGACCGCCGATGTTACTACCGCGTCTTTATCGACAAGGTGGAGGCGGGACGCACCGATATCGCGCTTGAGTCGCAGAGAAAATCCTTTACGGCAACGGTTGAAAGGAATACCCACCTGATACGGATCGAGAAGTATGTGCTCGATCCCGAAAAGGAGCGGTATGTGAAGCTCAACAACATCCAGCAGCCAAAGCCGGATTACTTCTACATAGAATCAGCCGGAAAGACGCGCCAGACCGTCACGATTGAACATAACGTTCAGACAAACCAGGCAACGTATTCGGTACGCTGACACCGTGAACATGGACAGGACCAAACAGCGGCCGCAAACCGTTTCGGAGGAGATCATAAACGCGCTCACACACGGCGCCGGCGCCCTGTTTTCTGTTGCGGGGCTCGTTGTCCTTGTTGTGTTTTCCGCCCTCCAGGGCGATCCGTGGAAGGTTGTCTCGTTCTCCATATACGGTACTTCGCTTGTTCTTCTGTACACAAGCTCAACGCTGCACCACTCGCTGACGCACCCTGCGGCAAAGAACCTCTTCCTGATATTCGATCATTCGGCGATATATCTCCTGATTGCGGGGAC
>CAZAHA010000227.1:0-4588 GCA_964484915.1 uncultured Leptospirales bacterium | reverse complement strand
GACAGTATCAGGCATATGTGGACGATCAGGAGTGAAATCGAGAAGTTTAAGCCCTTCTCGGAGTTCTCCGATGCGCTGAATGAGCGTATCAGCATGGCGTCGAAGCGGATCCTTTGTTCCGAAGGTGAAAGGATCATCAGTGAAGGCGATGATACCGCGACCTTCTACATCGTGGTCGACGGCTCCTTCGGCGTCTCGATACGGGGTAAAACCGTAAACACGCTCAAACGGGGGGCGCTGTTTGGAGAATTTGCCAGTCTGAACGACGTACCGCGTACAGCGACGGTGACCGCGCTTGAGAAGAGCACCGTACTGGGAATCACCAGGGAAAAGATCAAGGAGATCATATTTGTAACGCCCGCCCTCAATTTCTATCTTCACCGGCTTATCAAGAAGCGGTCAAAGCTGCTTCGAGACTTCAACATGGTGTAACAGCAGTCATCGCGGGAGGTCGTTAAAAAAAGTGGCATGCGCGTGCTCTGCCATGCCGATAGGTAAACTGGATCGTATTCTTTTACCGGGGGATAACCGATGAGGCGTGTACTCTTCATTATACTTCTTGCCGCCGCTCCGCTTTCGGCGCAGGACACTCAGCAGAACCAGAACGGCGATGATGCCGCCGTAACGGCGCCCGGCCAGGTGGAATGGGGCGCAGGATTCGATACGGTAAAGGAGAGTGTCAAGGGCCGTCTCCAGTACTTTGAAAAAAACAGGGAGATCGTCTCTTCTGAGGGCGAGATTACCTATACATACGGCTTCTTCTATCCAGACCCTGAGATAGTCGGAACACCGATGGATGATGACGACACGGCAGAAAATCAGGACCAGGCCGCTGACGGGACCGAAGCGGACGGTGCGCAGGGCGATGCTGCGGATGCGTCGGAGGCAGAGTTTTCCTATGTGATCGTACACTTCCCGTACCTTGCGATGGATGATATAAAACAGAAATATGTTGAGAAATACGGCGATCCGTCATCACAGCTGATTGAAGACAACCGGGGCGTTATTATCTGGGAGTCCGAACAGACGATGATTACGATGTGGATTGACGAGTATGAAGGGAAGCCGTACTGCAGAAAGATAAACTATCTCAGCAAGGAGTTTACCGACAAGCTCGAGTCATACAGAACGCGGATTTTCAACCAGAAGGAGATCGACGCGCTGAACAGGATCGAACCGTAGTCTTCAGAGCTTTGCGCAGCCATTATATTGTGCGGTATACAAAACGGAGCGGCGATGCCGCTCCGTTTTGTAATTGTCTGCTTAGTTCATGATCTCAAACCAGTTCAGTTGCAGCCCTGCGGTGTTGCTTCGTATATAAACGGTATGAACACCGGTTGGACGCGGCCAGCATGAGTTTGAGTTATTATTCCAGCTGCCGCCGCCGTTGGGATAGATTGTGCTGAAATTCTGTCCGTCCGGCGAGTCAATCCTGAAGGACACGTTTGCGCCGTACTGTGCGACCATGCTTCTGATGAGGATCTGCTGCGGTTCGGAAGAAAAATCCAGCTCAAACGCTATCCAGCTTGTTGTGCTGTTAAACCGGACGACTGATCCTTCGTCCCCATTTATTACGGACACGTCATTCGAGTCTGTAAAGTCTTCCGCCTCGATAATCCTGAAGGGGTCCGCTGGATTGCCCGGTTCCGGTTCTGGTTCCGGTTCCGGTTCCGGTTCCGGTTGAGGATCGGGTGACGGTGCCTTTGTAATCGAGATCCAGTTTACGTTCCAGTTGTCCGAGAGCATGGAAAGACGGAGTGTCTTTTGCCCGGCACTGAGGGATACGGTGCCGGCGGATACGGTCGTCCAGTTCTGCCATCCTCCGGTGGAAGCGAAACTCTTCTGTGAAACTACGGTTGCACCGTCAATTTGCAGCGAGAAGGTGCCGCCGTCAGAAAGCGATGCGACCCGTACATCGATTGCGTATGCTGCGCTTTCCGAAACGTCAATCGTATACTCCAGCCATTCGCCGTTTGCGATCCAGCCCACATTATATCCGCCTTCATCGCAGGATTCGATATCAACATCATCATACCGGAAGGTATCGTCGGAATTGCCCGCTGTTGTATCATGATACGCCCCTTCATCGTACGCTTCCGCCTGTATCGTTCCCGGCACAGCGTGTCCGGCAGGCGTCTGGGGCTCTGCCTGCGTCATTGTACTGACGGTGAGCGTATAGGCTGCGTTTCCGGCACTGTTTTATGCATAGTCGCGGTAGTAGTACAGGGTGTCCGCATCAAGACCGGTGTCGAAGTACTCTGTTTCGTTTGCACCGGTCTGAGCTGCCTGTGTCCAGATACTTCCGTCGGGGGAACGTTCGATAATAAAGCCGTCCTCATCGGCAGCTTTATCTGTCCAGGAAAGGTTTATCTCACTCTGCGATACGGCTGTTCCGTCAAGCTGTGACGGTGCTGAGGGAATGGTAACCGGATCCGGGTCCGGGTCCGGGTTCGGATTCGGGTCAGGGTCGATTGCCTGGCCGCCATCGTATATCCGGTAATTTCCCGACACGTTAAGCATGCCAAAAAGGTAGAGGCATCCGTCATAATAGCGATACGTTCCTTCCGTCGGCGTGATGTTCCACAGTTCCTCTATGAATTTCCACGCGTTCTGATCTTCGAGGATCGTTGCCGCAACCGCATTCATCGCAACAAGACCAGGCGAATGGTCCCCGCTGATTTGTGTGCCGTTCAGTTCATACAGGTTTCCGTGAGATGAGACGCCCTCATCATTGAAGAATCCGAGATACTGCTTGACCCAGGTGTTTTTCTGCCAGTCGTCCTTTTTAAACCAGAGGTAATCCTGGGCTATGTTTGCAGCAACCCGCCATGAGTCATAACTGAACTTGTCGCTCTTGACACCGGGATTTGAGCTGTTCGGCGTGCCGTCAAATTCCGAATATGCGGGAGCAAGGCCCGTGGTCGGGTGAGTTGCATCGTGAAACAGCTGACGGCTGACGTCTGCCATTTCAAGCCACGTAATACCGCTTCTGGCCGGTATATCTCCGTCTGCGGCTTCTCCGTCTGCCCAGAGGGCTACCAGGTCCGGGTCGGCCATTCGGTGGAACAGTTCATAAAAATGGGGAAGGTGATACGACGGATCGGTAAACGTAGCCGATTGACCGATTGTGGAAAGGACGATCTGCTTTGCGTCCTGATCAATCATGTTTTCGGCGCTGCCGTTCCAGGTAGTCAGGCCGCGCTTCTGTTTGTGACGGATCATGTCGTCAAGTATATCGTTTGCTTCCGCTTCATAGTCATAGATACCGGTACCGTTGCCCCAGCGGTTTGCCGCGAAGAACAGCGACAATGCAAAATACTCTTCTCCGTCCGGCGCGGGATTCTGATCAATGATGCTGCCGCTGGTGCTGACCTGCCATGCAAAGTAACCGGCGCGGTCTCCCGTCTGGTGCTGCATGTACGTCTTGGTCCACTTCCAGAGCCTGTCAAACTCCTCTTTCATGTCAAGCTGTACGCAGACCATCATTCCATACGACATTCCTTCGCTGCGGACATCGTTTGTGTCAACGGTGTGGATGTAGGCCATGTCTGAACCGACCTCTTTATATATCTGCCATCCGCCACCGTCTTCGCCGTAGAAAAACTTGCCGACAATGTCGTCAATCTTTGCCTGGACTTCGGCTTCCGTTTTTCCCCATTCAACAAACATGTTCCGGTATTCCCGGCTTGTGTATATTGCCTCGTCGGCTACTGTCGGCGCATCAGGAAGCGGAGCGGGTTCTCCCTCAAAATAGAGACTGACGCGGTCTATCTTGAGGTCCCAGCTGCCGTTGTCCGTTTCGCAGTTGATTTCTACCGTTTTGCTGCCGGCGGACGTTTCCAGAGAGAATGACAATGACTCCGTAGAGGGCTCGGTACCGCTGAACCCGACGGTGCCCTGCCTGGCTCCACCGACATAAACCGTTGCGACGGCTGTGCTGCTGTTGTTAGACGCTCCGGTGACATCCAGTCTGTATGTGCCGGGCACAGTCTGGAATTCCATGGTGGTCGTAATATTGTCCTGGCCGCCGTAGAGAGCGACTCCGGTGAAGGGTGAGTCAACCGTTCCGGCATACGGACCATTGATAGACATATCCTCGGCCTCGATTGTGGAAATCAGTTGGTTTGCGGTAGATGCCCGTACGGAAACCGCGGGCGGTCCTGCCGCTCTTGTCTGTGATGAATCCTGCTCGCATCCGGTTAGCACTGCCAAGAGTGCCGCTACGGCTGCGACATGTACGACGATCTGTTTCATGTGTGTACTCCTTATTATTAAATTATGGCCGGTCGGGCGGTCATGCCAGATACTAAAACCGTCCGGACGGTACCTGTTATAAAACACCTTATTAAAACCATTGAGTAATCTCCGGGTAACAGCACGCTCAACCGTGAAACCGGTCATATGATGTATATGGTCGGTTCAACAGTTCACTTTAATTAAGTGTTTGAAAAGCCTGCAATCTAACACAAAATTGGCAAAACATTGTCATAATCCGGGAATTGTTTATTTTTTCGGCTTTATACCCCCCCGGATACCGCTGTGCTATTGGCAGTATCCGAACCCAAATATCGTAAAATACTTATCTGCA
>CAZAHA010000226.1:0-4597 GCA_964484915.1 uncultured Leptospirales bacterium | reverse complement strand
GGAATGCATTACATGTTGGATACTGTCATGCAGACACGACAGCTTTTCATGATTCCCGTATTGTGCTTGATTCCAGCATACAACCCTGATAATACTGGCTGTACGGCAGCTTTTCGACCATTCTGTTTTTATTTTAATACTTTTATCTTGACGGGGTGAAATAAACTGAAAGAATAACCATGTCATAAACAAAAAAAGGGGATCGACATGACACTGACGACCGGAAACCAGTTTACGATCAAACCACAACAGTATTCAAACAGCATTGAAAGCGGAACCAATTTTTCGATCCAGTTTGTCCGTTTTTCCAGAGAGGTAGAGATCCAGCTTGTATCCATGCTGAACAGACTCCTTTCAAAACATGACAGACTCTATCTGCGGGACCCGCTTCTAACAATTCTCAAGGAACTCATCACGAATGCAGAAAAGGCAAACGCGAAGCGCCTCTACTTCCGGAGCAAGGGACTCGATATTCATGATACCGAGCAGTACCGCAAGGGTATGGATAATTTTAAGGAGGAGTGCCTCTATACCAATTCTCCGATCTTTCAGCAGCTTGAGAAGACCGACTTCCGCGTTCTGGTATATTTCAACCTCTCGTCTGATTATCCGGAGATCAGTGTCATGAATAACTGTGCTATCCGGCCGGAGGAGCTTCACAAGATCGATGCCCGCATCAGGAAGGCGTATACATATAACGACATAACGGAGGCGTTCGGCGACGTTCTCGACGATTCCGAAGGCGCCGGACTCGGCCTCATCATGTCTCTTCTGGTTTTTAAAAGCTCAGGGTTTGACAGAAAGGATTTTTCTGTAAAGTCAGAACCGAACCGCACCATTTTCTCTGTACGGCTGTCAGAAAACGCGGGACGGCGTCTGTTGAAGGAGACAATCACCGACGAGATCACCGCTGTCGTCGAGTACATTCCATCGTTCAGGGAAAACATACTCAGGCTTATAGAGCTGTGCGACTCGCCGGAAGCAACAATACACGAGATCTCGGCGTTCATTAAAACCGATCCCGGACTCACCTCCTCCATTCTAAAACAGGCAAATTCGGCCGGCTATCTTACCGCGCATCGCGTCTCGACGATAGAGGAGGCTGTCAAAAAGATCGGCCTTTCGGGCATCAAAACCCTCGCCACGGCGACAGGTGTTGACGGCATCATACACGAACTCTTTCCGCAGTTCAAACAGCAGTGGGAAACTTCCCAGAGGAAAGCGTTTTACGCCTACAAGATCGCCATCCAGGAGAAAAATTCCCGCATTTCAGACAAGGCGTATCTAGCCGCACTTATATCCAACATCGGAACCATCGCGCTCATGAGCGCAAAGAAAGAGATAATGAACTCGATCGCAACACTGACCGGTATTAAAGACATGTCGCAGAGCGACCTGCTTGAAGAGATTACCATAGGCATCAGCCACTCAACACTCTCCGCGGTGATTACCGAACGGTGGAATTTCAACAAGGACCTTTCAACTACAATTAAGTATCATACCAGACCGCATCTTGCCCCCGAACCGCTCCAGGACCTTGTACGGACCGTTTACCTCGCCCATATCCTGATTGAATACCAAAACAAACGCATACGGTACCAGTCGATAGACCAGGAAGTACTCTGGTATTTCAATATCTCATCGGAAGAGGAGTTTAGAACACTCAATTCGATACTCGATCAGGCGTTCGGCAGCGGCGAAGTGAAAGCATAAGCCGAAATTATTCTTGACTGATCCTTGAACCGACCCATTTACTCTTCTGGCATATCACGCTGTTTTATCCGATAATTGTGAGGTTTACCATGTATTTTCAGGACGTCATATCGACGCTTCATTCATTCTGGTCGGACATGGGGTGCCTGATCGTCCAGGGTTATGATCTTGAAGTCGGCGCAGGAACGTTCAATCCGGGAACATTTCTCCGTGCGCTGGGACCGGAGCCGTGGAATGTCGCATACGTCGAACCGTCCCGCCGACCGACAGACGGACGATACGGAGACAATCCGAACCGCCTTCAGCACTACTACCAGTATCAGGTAATCATGAAACCGTCACCGGAAAATATCCAGGACCTCTACCTCGACTCACTCCGCGCGCTCGGCCTCAACCTGAAGGAACACGACGTGCGCTTTGTTGAGGATGACTGGGAATCACCCACACTTGGAGCCGCCGGCCTCGGATGGGAAGTCTGGCTTGACGGAATGGAAATCACACAGTTTACCTACTTTCAGCTATGCGGGAGCATAGAACTGTCACCCGTGCCTGTTGAGCTGACATACGGTCTTGAGCGCATCTGTATGTACCTTCAGGGCGTATCAAGCGTCTACGACATACAGTGGAACAAAAACCTTCTGTATGGAGACGTTCACTTCCGTTCAGAGTACGAATTTTCTCACTATAATTTTGACATTGCAGACGCATCGCTATATTTTACACTTTTTGATGCGTATGAAAAGGAATGCCTTTCCATTCTTGAAAAAAACAACGATCTCGTTTTGCCCGCATATGATTTTGTCTTGAAATGTTCCCATGCATTTAATATGTTAGACGCACGGGGGGCCATTTCTGTCACTGAACGGGTTGGGTATATCACCCGCGTCAGGAATATTGCCAGAAAATGTGCACAGCGGTATGTTGAGATCCGTGAAAGGCTTGGATACCCCCTGCTAAAAGACAGGGGTTCATTCACTGCACATGGATAAAACATATTCGGAACTGGATTCTTTTATCCATAACCATAAAAAGATTATCATTTCAACGCATGAGAGCCCGGACGGAGACGGTCTGGGCGCGGAGCTCGCCCTGAACGAATATCTTCTCTCCCTCGGCCACGAGTCCTTCATCTATAATGGCGACCCCCTTCCCGCGAAATATACATTTCTGGACATCGATTCCGAAATACATCTGGCTGGGGAGTACCCGCTACCGGACGATATTTCCGAATACGCACTTATCATTATCGACACAAACACCTTTAAAAACACCGGAAGGTCGTACGATGTTTTAAACGGACGCATATCCGATATCTTCATCGTCGACCACCATGAAGGCAAGTCTGATGTCTTTGCACAAAACCTCGTACTCGTCCATGCATCGTCCGCCTCGGAAATTATCGCGCTGTACCTGTACTTCAAGGAGTTCACTCCAACGCTGAAAGGCGCGCAGGCTCTGTATACCGGCATACTCTTTGATACGGGCGGATTCAGATACTCAAAAACATCATCACAAACGTTTACCATCATATCATGGCTTGTGGACTGCGGCGCCGATCCTGTACGGCTGTACGAACTCATCTACGAGAATAACGAACTGTCCACACTGCTGCTGAAGGCAAAAATGCTCTCATCGCTTGAAGTGTACCACGACGGACGGCTCGTCTATATGGAACTGACCCCCGACATGATCGAGGAGACCAAGGCCCGTTTTTCAGAGGGCGAGCTGAACATAAATATCCCGCTCACTGTCAAGGGCGTCGAGATCAGCGTCCTGGTAAAACAGGACATCGGCGGTCCCTTAAAGGTCAGCATGCGCTCCAAGGGAGACATAGACGTATCCATCATTGCCATAAGCCGAGATGGCGGCGGACACAAGAACGCCGCGGGATATAAATCAAAGCTCTCCCTCGAGGACACGAAAAAACAGGTACTGAAAGATCTTTCACGGTTTTTCGCCTGACGGATGATCGGTTTCCGGTTCGTCCTGCATACGGAGCACCGAAAGTATACCGTCATAATCCAGGGACGATACACCGGCTGTCAAACGCCGTATCGAGTCTGTGTTGTCCTCCGCGTATACACGGAGTGTGATATCCGCATACCCTCCCTCGAAGTACGGCGGAAAGTTCAGTGTAACCCGTGAATTCTGTATATCTTTTTGCAGGGCATCCGCCCTGCGGCGTATTGCGTGATAGAGCGGATACCTGAGTGTTTTCAGATACCCGACAAGGGCAGTCTCGTCTTCAAGCGGGATACTGTCGGGGACGACGCGGTGTCCCTTCCGTTCGATCTCTTCCAGAAGCTGAACAATCTCCTTGAAGATGTTGACCCGAGGATGGAACCGGCGGATGACAGTATCGGCCAGGCGTTGTGCGGTATCGGGCAGTGAGTCATACGCCTGTATCGTCTTCATGGAAAGCCGCCTGTGAAGCGCGTAGCCGCGGAAAACATCGTTCATACAGACACGTTCCCTTTTTCGGGGGTCGGTGAAGTACCGGGGGAGGTTGAGTGTACCGTTTACAAGAGCGTTCGGCTGCAGATTGCCGAACAGTCCGAACAAAAGCAGAAGAGAGATCGGTGCGAGCGTGCCTTCATGCTTCTTCCGTACAAGCTCACGGTATAGTACAGTCGGCAGTTTTTCATCGTCGGTTGTTTCAACCTGTACGGTCTTCAAACCCGCAAGCCGTGCAGCGTGCACCCTGTTGTGGCCACACACAACGGTTACCCCCTCCCCATTTTTAATGACCACAGGACGGACGAGGATGCCGTTTATTCTTACGGACTGTATAAGATCCCCACTGGGTGCCGCCGCCAGTTTGCATCGGTTGTCCCCGACCTTTCCCTCCTCCAACAGCATCACTATCTATGGCAACACATGTACC
>CAZAHA010000225.1:0-4624 GCA_964484915.1 uncultured Leptospirales bacterium | reverse complement strand
CGGGCAGTCCAAACCTGAGAAGCCGCTTCATGAGGATTCCGTTGAAGTTCCAGCGGCCGCGACCGGTGTTCTCGCGGTAGATGCGGTGGCGGACATACGCAGCAAGCAGGATCACTGTGATGCAGAAGCTGCCGCCGATCGTACCGAGTGCCGCTCCGTGTATCCCCATTGCCGGAAATCCCAGCTTGCCAAAGATGAGGATGTAGTTGAGCGGCGTGTTTATGCACATGCCGGCAATATTTGCAATCATGACAATCCGCGTCTTTCCGATACCCAGAAAGAAACCGGCAAGCGCGTTTCGCAGCAGTATGAAAACCGAACCGAACATCAGCATGCTGAAGTATGAGTACTCCAGGTTTATCTGTTCCTGTGTGTGTCCGGCCAGGATAAACGTGTACTTTATCAGCGGAATGATCGCAATCAGCACCGGAAAAAAGAGCAGGGAAAGGTATATACCCTGGGTGGTTGACTGAAGACAGCGCACCTTTCTGTCTGCACCGTAGTACTGTCCGGCAAGTGCGTTGACGTATCCGACAATCCCGATGAAGAACGATGTAAACACAAACGAGGTCAGTCCTCCGCTCATTGCTGCAGAGATATGGTTCTTTCCCAGCCAGGAAAGAAAGATCCTGTCAACGAACATCATCATGGTCTCAGATGCCTGCGAGACGATCATCGGCAGGGCGATATTGAGAAGAAGCCTCAGGTTTGGTTTTTCAACGGTATTTTTTGACATAAGGGCGACTGTATAAAGGAGCTTGTTTTTGTGAAGCAGGAAATGCCGAATTTACAAATAAATATGCATACCGTACGGCGTCATCAGTCAAGGGACCGAAGATACCGTACGGTATTCCTGCCTGCTACAATGTACACGATGCGGGCTGCTCCCGGCCTCCGTGTTTTTCGATCATCGCTGCCATAAATGACCGTCCACGATCCAGATCTCCCGCAAGACCGACCGCTCTTTGCGGGCATGCGGCGACGCAGCCAAAGCAGTGGATGCATTCGTTCTGCAAGGAGCGGTGCACTCCGGATATGTTTTCCTCAAGGTGGAGTACCGGGCATGCGCGTATGCATATGCCGCACCCGCTGCAGCGCTCTCGGTCGATGGTCACCTTCGGATAGCGTTTCCGGTGCCAGAGACGCTCCCGAAACAGGAGGTGTGCCTTGAGGCGCACGGAAAGCGGCTGAAAGGAGAGCAGATGTGTACGGTCCGTCACCTTCGGTGAGTGCAGCGCATCCTTGACTGATTCGGCAAGCGCCGCCGCCGTTTTGCGCACGGCCGTGTCGTTGGTATGAGCATTGTACTCCGTGTCCAGAAACGCCCTGGTCATCCGGTGAGACATCGAAAACCGTGCCCCGCCGATGACGCTCCGCCCCCGTTTACGAAGCAGGCGCCCCGCCTCTGCAAGGGCGATCCCGGTGGAGATGCCGCCGTAGGTGACAAACGGCAGGGCAAGTCGCCCCCATCGTTCGCCGTCAGGACGGGGAAGACCGGTGATGAGTCCGGCCAGATGATACTGCAGGTGGTGTGCGTAGACCGGTCCTCCGACCAGAAGGATGTCGTGCGGCGGAACCATCCGTTCAATGTGCGAGAATCCGTCTGGAGTGCCAAACAGCGTCCTGCTGCCGGTGATGTCTGTCGCTGTGCATGCGATGCCCGAGTCCTCGAGAGCGCGCGTGATATACTCGGCGGCTTTCCGTGTGTTTCCGGTAGGACTGAAAAGAATAATGTGTGCCTTCATACAGTGAACCTCTCAATAAAGAACAGATGTTCTTTTTAGTGTATAGGAAACGGCAGCCGTAACTGCCGGTTGTGAGCATTAGCTGCCGGGTGTTTTCATACGCAGAAGCGGTTTCATGCCGTGAATGTGATAGGTCACCAGCCCGTTTATTGCTTCGCGAATCTGCCGGCTTTCGGTAAACTCCTGTGCGGCGGCGATGATGTTGTCCACCAGGTTGCCGGCAATAGTCTTCACGATAAATGCGTCAACAGAGCCGGCCGGTGTATACTCTGTCATATGCTCCGCGAGGGCGGTCACGATTGTGTTCCGGTATCCGCCGTATGGCGTCCCGCCGCTTTGCTTCATCAGCACGACAAACCGGACACGGTCCAGCGTTACCAGCGTATGGAGGAATGCCGGCAGTTCCCGCGCAGGGGCATCGTTCAGTCCGGCTTCATGCTCATGGGCGAGAAAGCCGGTTAACAGGCTGTCGATCCTGCGGTAGTACGGCCCGATCACGGCGCTCAAAAGCTCCTCCTTGTGTGCATGATACTTGTACAGATTGCTGACGCTGATGGGTATGCGTCCTGCGATCATTCTCATCGAAGTACCCGCGTATCCGTACCGATAAAAAAGAGTCAGGGCTTCTGCCGTGATCTTCCGTCTGATGTCGTCCTTGAGTACCTGCATAATAAAGAACACCTGTTCTCCATTGTTGTGATGACTGGATGATGTACAAGTACTTTTTCAGGCTTCGGTCATATTTTTTAAAACCGGCCCCATATTTCTCGTGACAGCGCCCTTCGGAAAGGATAGGGTGAGCAGTCGTTCCATGCCGAACATCCGTATTGTCAGCCAAAAACCGTCTGGAGGACATATATGACAAGAGAAGATATTGCATGCTGCGGACTCAATTGCGAGACCTGCAAGGACCGGTTTGGCCGTATCCGTGAGCGGGCCGAATCACTCCAACAGGCCCTGGATGAGGCACATTTCCGTGAGGTAGCCAGGGTGATACCGTTTATGAATGCCAAATACCGGGGATTTACAAAGGTCATGGACTTCTTTACCGGCGAAAAATGTCCGGGCTGCCGGGCGGGCGGCGGCAATCCGTTCTGCGGCATCCGGAAATGTGTCCGAAAGAAGGGGTATGACAGCTGTGCCGAGTGCGAAACACTGTGCAGGCGCTTTAATATGCTTTACAGGATTCATGCCGATAATGAAATACAGACAAATATCGAAATGATCAGAAAGAGCGGCTATGCGTCATATGTCGACGCATGTAACCGGAAGGAAAAATCACGATGACCGTATTCTATTTTACGTCTACCGGAAACTGCCTGTATGTGGCGCGTCAATTCGGCGGTACCCCCATATCCATACCACAGGCGCTTTGTTCGGAGACGAGCACATACAGGGACGATGCGATCGGCATCGTTGTTCCGTGCTACTTTTTCGGTATCCCCCGTCCTGTGCAGCAGTTTCTCCGCTCCGTTACGCTTGAGAGTCCCTATGTTTTCGGCATCGTTACCTATGGAGGCATGTCCGGCGGTACGGTTGACCACCTGCGGAAGGTCGCCGAAAAGAACGGTATACACTTCTCCTATCTCAACGAGATTCTCATGGTGGATAACTATCTGCCGATGTACGAGATGGGGCGGGAGAAGGCAAAATTACACAGAATGCACATAGACAGTACATGTGCTAAAATAAAGGAAGAGGTCGCCGAACGGAAGCAATCCGTCCCGAAAAAAGGTGCAGTTGCCGCACTGCTCACCACTCTGCTGCAAAAACAGTACCGGTCCATTCTGAAAAATGCGTCTGCGCGGTTTAGCGTTGAGAAGCACTGCAACGGCTGCGGGATCTGTGCAGATGTCTGCCCGGCCGGAAACATTACCATGGCAGAGGAGCCGGTATACGGATCGTCATGTGAGTTCTGTCTTGCCTGTACCCATAACTGTCCCCAGAATGCGATCCGCGTATCGGGTGAGAAGAGCAGGGAACGGTTCAGAAATGATCATGTACAGCTGTCCGATATTGTCGCTGCAAACAGGATGAATAAGCGGTGAACCATCAGCCGATAAAACCCGTCGGAATATTCGATTCCGGTCTGGGCGGTCTATCCATCTGGCTGGAGTGACGGAAGCTGATGCCGTACGCGGACTTCTGCTATGTCGCGGATTCCGCTCACTGCCCGTACGGCGACAAAAGCGCAGAGGAGATTGTTGCGCTGTCCATGCGGATCACCAACAGTCTCGTCCGCCGTTGCGTTGGCATGATCATCGTTGCCTGCAATACGGCATCCACCGCCGCGATCGGGCGGCTCCGTAAAACGTATGATATTCCGTTTGTGGGGATCGAACCCGCGGTCAAACCGGCCGCCGTGGCATCCAAAAGCGGCGTGATCGGTGTCCTTGCCACCAGGGGCACCATCAGCAGCGACTTCTACAATTCCACACGGCAGCGCTTTGCCTCGGGTGTCAGAGTCATCGCGGTGGCGGGCGACGGACTCGTCGAGGCGGTCGAAAGCGGACACATCCATTCGCCCGGTACACGGAAGCTGCTGAAACGGTACCTGCAGCCGATGCTTGACGAAGGCGCCGACCAGATCGTGCTTGGATGTACCCATTATCCGTTTTTAATCGAGGAGATCCAGTCGATCACCGGTAGCCGCGTTACCGTCATAAATCCGGCGCCGGCTGTCGCCCGCCGCGCAGAAGAGATACGTGCCGGGATGAACGCTGCAGCGGGGCATACTGCCGGTACAGACGCGTTTTATACGACGGGTTCTACCCGAATCATGCGGTCGTTTCTCCGCACCATAACCGGCCGTACCTACGAAGTCAGGGAGTATGCCGATGCAGCAGTTTCATCCGCTTGTCCGTGAGTGGTTCTATTCT
>CAZAHA010000224.1:0-4653 GCA_964484915.1 uncultured Leptospirales bacterium | reverse complement strand
CTGCAACAACTGACGGCCTCGTTGCATCCGCTCAGTCCATGCTGTACACAAAACGGGACGGAACCTGGGTGCAGGAGGCCGATACCCAGGTTCCCAATCAGCAAACATGTACAGCGGTACTCGGATACTACAACGGTGTCAGAGTCGCAGCGCGTCATCATCTTCTTGACGGGACAAAGCGGAACAGCACCCAGAAGACCGCCGCCGGGAAAAAGGCGATTTATACGAATATCCACATGCTGAAAAAAAACATCGACGGACTCATCAATGTTATCAAGCAGTCCGGTCTGAACGCACTCGTCATAGATGTTAAGGATGATTACGGCGATGTTCTGGCTCACGTCACATCAGACAAGGCCGGTCAGGTCGGTGCCTTGTCGCGGAGTATTGATTTCTTGCCATATCTGAAAAGGCTTCATGATGAGGATATTTACGTGATCGCGCGGATGGTCGTTTTCAAGGACAAGCGGCTGTTCAGAGCGTTTGACGGAAAGTATGCAATATGGGACAGTAAACATGACCGGCCCTGGCGTGCAAACAACAGGGAGTACTGGTGTGACCCCCATTCGGAATTTGTCCGTTCATATAATATCGAACTTGCTGAAGCGGCTGCCGAAATCGGATTTGACGAGATACAGTTTGACTACATCCGTTTTCCGGCCGATGGACCTCTGGAGCGGTGTGAATACCGCTACCGCAAGGATGCGGATATGTTTAAGTCGGAGGTGCTGGACGACTTTCTGCAGGAGGCGCGGCGCCGAATATCCGTTCCCATCTCTGTGGACATCTATGGGTTTACTGCCTTCTACAATTTTGGAAACCGTATTGGTCAGGATATAGAGATTTTCGGCAAACATGTGGACGCGGTGTCGGCAATGATCTATCCGTCTCACTACGGCTACCGCTTTTACATGAAAGGTCCGCGTGAGGAGCGTCCGTACCGGATAGTGTATGACACCGGAATACGTTCCCGCTTTCTTTCCAATGATTCGGCAATCATGCGCCCATATCTTCAGGCTTTTGACATGAAATCGCCGACGTTCGGGCCCGGATACATTACATACCAGGTCAGGGCCGCTGATGAAAGCGGTTGTGACGGATATGTCTTCTGGCATGCCGGCGGTTCGTATGGGGTGGTTCGAAGGGCCCTCTCGCAAGAATAGCTCTGGCACCGTATTTTTGCCTCTGTCAGTATCCCGAACCGCATAAATCGATAATTGCGCTCCTGTCGAATGATCCTTCCGGAAACTCCATGATATAGGGTTCCCAGAACGGATTTGCAGTCGGGTTTCCCGTGTTGCGGGAATTGATTACCCTGTTCGGGAGAATCGCGGCTCCCAGTTTTTTGTAAAAATCCGGTACTCCGGTCTGATAGAGTGTTCTGGGTATGGTACTTTTCATGATAAAATCAAATGTGTGACGAACAATGGCGGCACCAAGCTGATTGCCCTGATGTTCTTTCAGTACGCAGACGGATGCAAGAGCATTGATGTCGCACGGGATTTTCCCGACAGTTATCTGGCGAGGGAAGATTCCTGCGTGTGAAACAATACGGCCATGATGTTTCATAACGAAAAGATGCCCGTCGTGGTATTTGGAGAGGTAATCATTCTTCCTCTTTGCAAACGGAATGATCTTGTTCTCCTTTGGCGGCCAAACATCATCCATAATGGCAAAGACTTCCTTCAAAAACCAATCATCAACATCCGAAACCGAAATATGATATACTGTTTTGTCCATGCTCTTCCTGTGAACAGGGGTATTGCTACAAGAAATACAAACGGTACATGAAATCAATTCTTTTCATGAGGAGTCGAGACCGATTTGCTGGGACTGTTTGTATCGGGCTGCCGTCATTTTTTTCGTATATATTCATGACTATTCTGGACGCTGTTATCGGTATTGTAAAGCGGGATACGGGTCTTGCTGCTGGATCAACTGTCTTTTTGTGTGGGGGCAGTTCTCATGATGTTCCTGTCACCGAGATGGAAGGCTGCGGTGTCAGAGTAACGCGACAGTTAAAAATACCAGCCTGCACCTAAACGGTAGCTTACATTGATGTTTCTTTCTGCTTTTAACAGGATCTCATTGTAATGTACGGCGGGGTCCAGAAACAGATGCCGCCATACAAATACTTTAACACCGCCGCCTGCGCTGTAATAAAGGTCTGTGGAATTATAACGCAATTCCTCGATGGCAGTATTGAGTGCAAGTACCGACAGGGATATGCCTCCCGTTGCGTCCACATAGGGGATCACATTTTTGTGTTTGTAACAGACAAAGATGCCCGCCTGCGGCGTGAAGATGTGGGTATATAACTCGATTTCTCCGCTGGCTGTCTTGCTGTTTGTATACTGGGTATAGTCGAAGCCGCCCAGAAATCCAAACCAGGGAACGATATGGTATCCCGCAATGAAGTTGCATGATATATAGGTCTGTTTGTATGTGTCCTTCCAGTAGCTGTTGTACTGTACCGGATAGTTCGCCCCGAATTCCAGAAAAAACGGTGAAAAATACCTTGAGTACTCGTAGTCATCTTCAAAGAGCATGATGGAGTCGTCATGAAAGACATGGAGCACCTTGCCGTCCTCGTATCCTCCCGGATTTTTTACATCCATTGAGTACTTGCTGTTTTTGTTGAGGTTGGTCTGAATGGTGATGCTTTTTGGATAATCAACCTGTACGACTGTTGACGGAATATCCGTGTTTTCATTTCTGAGAATGATTTTTGTCCTGTTGTACAGGTTGTCTCCCCGGATAGTGATATTGCTTCTGTTATCAGACATATTCATCGAGTGGACATGAGGCTGATAGGTCTGTAAAACCGCAAGTGACGTCCAGTCGGTCTGTGTTGCCACCCGGTTTCGTCTGTCATAGGCGATAATCTTCATTTCATAGAGGCCGAACGAGAGTTCGACCCAGATATGATCATCGGATGTGATGAATGACTGTACCTCACCGGTTAGCTTGTTCCGGACCTTTACTTCATATGCTGCAATCCCGCCGACCTTTTGCCATTCAAGCTTGGATTTTTTTATGGCAAGGAGTGATGTGGAAACAAACAGGCACACCAGAGTAATGGTAATATACTTTTTCATACGTTCAGTCAACCCTGATAAAAATTTCAGACGGGGTAAGGAGCTTGAGCTCCTGATTTTTCAAAACGTCAAAATAGTGGCGGCGTGTGGGTGACGAACTCACGAGTAGACCGTCCCGCAACTCGAGGGCGGTCAGCTGAAAACAGTATCTGCCGCGCTTGAGGTTCCGGAACGTGGACATTTCTGTATGGGTATACGAGGTCTCTGTGGTGAATATCTCCGTTTCCCGCAAACCCTGTTCGATGCGGTAGAGCGTCAGCCGGTAATCAGTCGCACCGGAGACGGCGTCCCAGCCTGTTGCAAAGTGGTCAGCGGTAGAAATATTAATTTCGTTATACCGGTACTGATCCCTGAAAGACGGTTCAGGAAGTGTTCCGGCGACGGAAAACTTCAGCGGCGGCCCTTTCAGCAGGTCTTTGCCGTCCCGGTCGGTTACCGCAACCCTGGCGTAATAGACACCCTTGTTGTCAAGCTTTACAGTGGCCGATAACAGCCGTGACCGGGCGGATGCGTGAACATCGGAGAATGTATTGTCTGTTGAAACATCGAGTCTGTACGAGAATAGATGCTGCGGATCGTTCCAGGAGAACGTGACCGTCGAACCGGCCTGAAACGTGGAGTTTTCCCCGGGATGTGTTATTGCCGGCCCCCTGGTCTCTGACACCCTGAATTCGTGTACCGAAGGTTCGCCGGTCAGAGAGCCAAGATGCGGTGTGACAGAGGCAAAATATGTCCCGGGACTGAGGGCCGATGAAAAATGTACGGATGTGTTCTGTGTCCGAGCACGCTGTACGGCGGATGTTTGCGAACGGTCGCTGTAGATCGCTGCGGTGTACGACTCGACTTCACGGCCGCCTTTCCAGAATACGGTTACCCCTTCCTCACGGACGATGGTCTCCGAGAGCTCTGCATGCCGTGCCGGGGACGTGATGACAGGCTTCGCCAGCGTTGATGATGTTTCGATATGTACGGTAACCGGCTCCGAGAGCATGTCCGGAGTTTCGCCTGCAAACGAGAAGTTTGCCTGAATCCGGATCTGGTATGTTCCTTCCGGGAGCCCCTCGACCAGCATGGAGTTGTTCAGTGTGCTGGTTTCCCGTACCGGCGTGCCGCTGCCGTCTTCATAGATGAATATGGTATAGGAATCGGCGCTGCCGCGGTTGAGCCAGCCCACCTCAAAGCGCGAGTTCCCGGTATAGGTGGTTATCATCTCGTTGTCGGACGGCGTCAGTATGATGGGTACGGGTTCGTCAAGTATGGTGACGGCGAAGACCTCGCTCTCGTCGGTGTCAGAGACCAGTTTCCAGTAGTAACGCCCATCTTCCAGGGGAATGGAGGCCGGTCCGGTAACGGCATTATGAACGGTGGATGTAAAGTCCCTGTCTTTTGCGACCACGAGGGAGACACCGGTCCGTTCGGTGTCCCAGGAAAAACCGATACGCTTCCTGTCCGTGTTCCCGACGATGACCGCCGTATCGGATGGACGGCGGTTTCTGTACACAAGCTCTGACACCGTAATGCGCTGGTCCTGAATAATTGCGTAGTTGTCGCTTTC